>NZ_AHHC01000079.1:0-48288 GCF_000242655.1 Pseudomonas sp. PAMC 25886 | reverse complement strand
AAGGGCAGCACGCCCTCCAACGAGCCGTCGGTGAGGGTCAGCAGCTCCTCACCGGTAACCATCGATACCGGGCAGCCATTGGTTGCGGTCTTGTCTGCGGGAGCGGCTGCATCGCCGCCGGGGTTCTTGGCAGAGGCGGGCGCATCATCCACAAGCTCCTGCTTCACCAGCGCCGTGCGCGCCGTCTTCGGCTCCCGCACCAGAGCCGCCGGGTTCGAAACCTGATCTGGACCCACCTTCAACGGCACCGCCGCCGCCTTGACCGGCACCGCATGACGCTGAAGCGCTACCGGCTTAAGCACCTCGGCATGCCCATCCATCCGGGCCGTGCCGCCCAGCTTGGCCATCTGCTCCAGCCATTCCCGTGCCCGCTCGGACTTGACCTTGCCCCGCACCTGCGCACCCAGCCGCACGGCCACACCCATACCGCCGGTAGCCCATAGCAACAACAGGTTGAGCAGCACCTCGGTGGTGATTTCCCCCAGCAACTCAAACAGGTAATGCGGGGGCAGCATGCGCATCCAACTGACCATCGCGGACAGGTAGATAAACAGCAGCGGTTCATCGCTCAGAATCAGCAGTCCTTTGGCAATCGCCTCATGACTGAGCTTCAGCAGCGCTCCAAGCTCGGCCTGGGAGAGGTACTGCAGCAGCTTTTCGCTGTTGGGCTTGATGTCTGCCAACCATTGGTACAGTTGCGCAATACCGTCCCAGAGACCGTAAAGCACGTTGCCAAACCCTTGCGCATAGGCCATTTGCAGCGAGGTGTACCGATCGGTGTAACCGGCCTTGGCATAGCTCTCCCATATCGGCTTGAACGTGCTCGTCCACTCGCCACGCAGGCGACCTTCCAGCGAGCTGATCTCGGACTGATAGGAGGTATACAGCGCCTTGATGTGGTCCCTGGACACGTCGGGATAAAAGCTGACCCGGTACTGCCGGTCGACGGTGCACTCGGTGACTTCGAGAATGCCGCTGGGGCCGATGGTTTTATGGAGGGGGTCGCCGAGCGGACCACCGTCTTGCGCGATTTCCTGGAGCATGACCGGCGTATTGCCGATGGGCACGAACCGTGTGCTCTGGAACATGTGCACCAGGGTCAGCGGTGAGTTGGCCTTGCAGGTCGCGACGGTGCTGCTGGGGTAAAGAGAACGGGTGATGGGCGCGACCAGCGACACCTCATCGCCGACCTTGAACACCTGCTCGACATCCAGTGCCGAAAAACTCCAGAAGCTCTCGGCCCATGCGTCGTAGGTGTTCAAGCAGTGTGTGAAGTCGTTGAGAACCGCATTGACGTTACGCGTCTTCGGGTCCATCGCCGCCACGACTAAAAAGCCAATGGCGGGAATCAAGAGGCAGCCCCACTGGGCAGAGCAGTAATCGAAAAAGACATCGGCGTTCCCTCGCGCTGTGTGATCAGGCGAGGGACTTTGCAGCGGTTCTCAAGACGGGGGAGTAGAGGTTATCTGGCCGTTCAGTAGGACGTTTCGTTAAACCTCCGGCAAGGTCGAACCGCCATCCACCACCAAGGTCTGCCCGGTGATATAGCCTGCCAGGTCCGACGCCAGAAACAGCATCGCCCCGGCGATATCTGCCGGCGCACCCAGCCGTCCCAGCGGCACCCGGCTGGCGATCTGTGCGTTCACCTGGTCATCCCCCAGATTGCCCATGGCCGGCGTGGCGATCATGCCGGGCTCCACGCCATTGACCCGCACATTCAGCCCGGCCAGTTCCAGCGCGGCATTGCGGATGAACCCGTTGACCCCGGCCTTCGACGCCGCATAGTGACTCAACCCTGGAAATGCGACCCTCGGCCCGGTGACTGAAGACGTGACCAGCACGCAGCCCCGGCCCTGGCGACGAAACATCGGCAGCGCCGCCTGGGTCAGCCAGAACAGCGCCGATAAATTCACCGCCAGGGTGCGCTCGAGTAGCGCCGGGGTGATGTCGGCAAAGGGCGTCAGCGGAAAATACCCGGCGTTATGCACCAGAATGTCCAGCCGGCCCCACCCTTGCTCCAACCCCTCAATCAGTTTGAATACCGCTTCGGCCTCCGCCAGATCCACGGCCACCGCTTCCACCTGACAGCCGCGCCCGCACAGCTCCACTGCCAGCGCTTCGGCCAGTTGCAGGTCGGCGATCATCACTCGCGCACCTCGCAGGGCAAACGCCTCGACGATGGCCCGCCCAATGCCCTGGGCGCCGCCGGTTACCAGGACGCTGCGACCGCTGAAATCCAGGTCTTCATCCATGACTCGCCTCCATATGCGCATACGCCAGCGTCGGCACATCGACGATGCTTGAACCGCCATCCGCCACGAGCGTTGCCCCGGTAATGATCGACGCCTCGCTGGAGGCCAGGAAGCGGCACACCCTGGCGATTTCCTCGGCGCTGGCCGGGCGGCGCAAGGGTACATCGGCGCACACCCGGTCATAGGCGTGTTGCAGCGTCTCGCCATGAAAGTCCATCAACGGCTGCATCTCCTCATCCGCCATCGGCGTGCGCACCCAGCCCGGGCACACAGCGTTCACCCGCACGCCTCGCGGGCCGTAATCCCGGGCCAGTGAGCGATTGAGCCCGAGCAAGGCATGCTTGGCCGTGGTGTAGCCGCACACTTCAGGCCCGGCGACCAGGGAGGCAATCGAACCCATCAGCACAATATTCCCGGCACTTTCCAGCAGCAGCGGCAAACACGCCCGGGCACTGTAGAAGGCACTGTCGAGGTTGCTGCGCAGCGCCGCTTCCCAGGTCTGCGGGCTGGTGTCGGTGGCGCTGCCAACGCCATGCCCGCCCGCGCAGGCCAGCAGCACGTCGATCCGCCCATAGCGCTGGCGAATCTGCGTGACGAAACCCTCCCACGTCTGCGGGCAGGCCGCATCACCCACCAGCACGAGGCCGCCGGTTTCCCGGGCAACCTGCTCCAGCGGTTCGCGACGACGGCCGATCAGTACCAATTGCGCACCGTCGGCGGCGTACAGCCGGGCGCAGGCGGCACCGATGCCCGTGCCGGCACCGGTAATCACAACGGTGCGCGGCTCAGTCATCAGGATGCTCCGTGCGGTTGAGCACCTGGCAGTAGGAGCTGATGGGAAAGTTCGACAATTCATCGAAAGAGGCGTCGGCATAACCAAAGATCTTGCCGTCGCTGCGGTGCTGCTGCAGGTCGATCAGCACCAGGCCGAGGGTGGGGATGATTTTTTCGCGCCACACGAACAGGTACAGCTGGTCGGCGATCTTGTAGTAGTCGCAGCGGTCGGTGTCGCACAGGCCTTGCTCGACGCCCTTGAGGCATTGCCAGGCGTAGAACTGGTGGTTGAGGTAGATGTGCTCGTAGACCTCGCTTGGGCTGTAGCGGTACTGGTTGCGCAGGCCGGTGAGTTCGGTGGTGGGGGCGTGAGGGCATTGGCCGGCTTGCCAGGGGCGGTCGAGGCTGCCGTGGAGGAAATCCACTTCCACCGAGGTCAGCGGCTTGCCGGCGAGGGCGCGGCTGTAGAGGCCTTCGCGGGTTTGTTCCTGGGTGGGCATGCGCCCGAGTACGGCGGTGAACGAGGCGCTGGCGGTGTCGAGCACCAGGCTGACCGACCAGGCTTGCGCACCGTCGCGCTTGATGAAATCCACCAGGTACAGGCCGGGACGCACCGAGGTCGCGCGGTAGCTTGCGCTGCCGCTGGAGTGGCCGTCAGCCGCGACCCAGGCGAGGCTGTCGCGTTCGAAACGGTGTTCGATCTGCCAGCCATTGGCAAAGTACAGCGTGAAGGTTTTGCCGCTTAGGTCGGCCAGGTTCGGCAGGATAAAGGCCTCGGGGGCGAAGCCGTCGGCCAGGGCGCCCACGGTGATCCAGTCAGAAGGGGTGGTCATTGCGATGCTCCGGTTGGGTGGGTGAATACCACGGATCATCGCGCCCGGCAGCAGGCCCGACCATCAACCGGATGGTTGAGGCCGGCTACAGGAACAGGCTGCCCACCAGCTCCGTACGGCTGCTGACGCCGGTCTTGCGAAACAGGTTGATGAGGTGGGTCTTGATGGTCGGCAGGCCGACTTCAAGCTCCCGGGCCAGCTGTTTGTTGCTGGCGCCCTGGCGGAGTAAAAGAGCGATCTGGCGCTCCTTGGGTGTCAGCCCGGCCAGTGCATCCTCAGCGGGCTGCATGTTGGCGACGGCCAGTTGCAGCAAGGTTTGCAGGGCATTCAGTTGGGTCAACTGCTCGCCGGTGAACGCGCCCTGGTCGGCGGTGCGCAGCAGCGAGATCGCCGCCTGGGGCTGGCCGCCGCGCTGGGCGAAAATTTCCACCACATCGACCACGCCGTATCGCCGCAGAAAATCCCCATACCGTCGGGTATCCCGCGCCGGCTGGCGGGCCATGGCAAGGCCCAGCGGCACCACTGCGAGTCCACTGGACAAGCAGTTGCGCGGTTGAAGGGGATCGAACTGGCGGTAGTTGTCGAGGTAGTCGCGGTGCATCTCGCCGCTCATGCCGTGCAGCTGGAAATCCCGCGCTTGCAGGTGGCGGTCGACACAATAGAACGCGGCCTGGCTGACCGGAATCAATCGGGTAAAAGCCTGCAGGCACTGGCCGGCGACTTCGTGGGCGGGGAGGGAGTGCATGGGGGCACCTGCGCCAAAGGGCTGCCGACGGGTGCCGGCAGCCGGAGCTGTCACACCACGGCGAAGTAGTGTTTGACGAAACTTTCGCTGACCACTTCCCACAGTACGGGCGTGCCCTTGGTCACGAACCAGCTGTCACCGGCCTTGTAGCGGGTGCTCTGGCCGGTGGACTCGTCGGTGAGTACCACCTCGCCGGTGACCACGGTGGCCTGTTCGGCAAACGGGTAGACCATGCGGAACTTGCCCTGGGTGGTGCCGAAATAGGCGCTGCTGACCGGGTCGGTCGGGGCGCCGAAGGTCATTTTGCCGAAGGCCCGGACTTCGCCTTCGAGGATGGTCGAACCGAGGTCGGCGACGGTGCCCCAGGCGTCGAGTTCCGACAGCTGGATGTCTTTCTTGAGGGTAACGAGGGTCATGGCAGTTGCTCCTGATGAGAAAAAATAGGCGGCAATGTGGGCGCTGGCGTCCTGGATGAACGCGGCGCCCTCGGGTTTTTCGCGAGCAAGCTCGCTCCTACAGGTGTTTGTCAGCGGCGGCCGTTCCAGTAACCGGAAAGCTGGTGCCAGGACTTGCCGGCGGTGAGCAGCAGCGGGCGGATCGTGTCTTTGCCGATGATGGTCGGGCGATGGATCGAGCTGACCAGGTCATACCGCGCCGAGCCTTCGCTCATGCCCTCGGCCAGCACCTTGCAGATGATGTGGCTCGGGGTCACGCCGAAGCCTGAATAGCCCTGCACATAAAACGCGTTGCTGCGCCCGGGCAGGGTGCCGATCTGCGGGAACAGGTTCGGGCTGCAGGCCATCGGGCCGCCCCAGGCCAGGTCGATTTTCACGTCCTTGAGGTACGGGAAAATCTTCAGCATCAAGTTGCGGTTCCAGGCTTTCAAATCGCCGGGAATGTGCTCCACCAACGGCGTGGCGGCACCGAACAGCAGGCGGTTTTCGTTGGTGACACGGTAGTAGTCGATCACCGGGCGAATGTCGCTGTAGGCCCCGCGAATCGGGCTGATGCGGTTGATCAGCTCTTCAGGCAATGGCTCGGTCATCATCTGGAACGCATAGGTGTTGATGGTCGACCGGTGCAGTTCCGGTTCCAGCTTGTTGAGGAAACTGTCGCAGGCCCACAGCAGTTTGCTGGCCTTGACCGAACCGCGCCCGGTGCGCACGGTGATGCGTTCGCCGTAGCTGACTTCCAGCGCCGGGCTGTTCTCGAAAATCCGCACGCCGTAGCCGGCCAGGGCCTTGGCTTCGCCCAATAGCAGGTTCAACGAGTGCACATGCCCGCCGCCCATGTGCAGCAGGGCGCTGCTGTAGGCGTCGGAGCCGATGATCTGCTTCACGTCGGAGCCGCCGAGGAAGCGGATTTCATGCTGGGTGTTGATGGACTTGAAGTCTTTTTCCCAGGCGCGCAGGGTCTTTTCCTGGCGGGCGTTGAAGCCCATGTAGCCGTAGCCGTGGCAGAAGTCGGCATCGATGTCGTACTTGGCGATGCGGTTCTTGATGATGTCGGCGCCCAGGTCGCTGATCTCGAAGATCTGGCGCAAGCCGTCTTCACCCACGTCTTTCTTGATCTTTTCCAGGTCGTGACCGATGCCGGCCATGATCTGCCCACCGTTGCGCCCGGTGCCGCCAAAACCCAGGTAACGCGCTTCCAGCACGACGATGTTGGTGATGCCTTTTTCGGCGAGTTCCAGGGCGGTGTTGATCCCGGAAAAGCCGCCCCCGATGATCACCACGTCGGCTTCCACGTCCTGTTCCAGGGTCGGGAAGCTGAGGTTGTATTTTTTGGTCGCCGTGTAATAGGTCGGCGTTTCGATATTGATCATTGCGCTGCCTGACAGTGAAGAGCTAATGAGTGTATTAAGGGCGCTGGCACGCTGGATGTCTTGATTCTGTGTGCCGCAGGTTTTGATCCTGCGCGCCAGAGCCCTCGCCGGCTTCACAAGTTATAGCGTGAGGCGGGGAGGAGAGTGTTAGAGTTTCGTTAAAACATTAACTAAATCTATCGTGACCCTGAGCCTATGTTGAAACCCAGACAATCCCTGACCTTGACCCTGTTGCAGGCCCGTGAAGCGGCCATGAGTTTTTTTCGGCCTTCGCTGAATGAGCATGGGCTGACCGAGCAGCAGTGGCGGGTCATCCGAATTCTCAGCCAGCATGACGAGCTGGAGATTTACCAATTGGCCGAACTGGCGTGCATTCTCAAGCCGAGCATGACCGGCGTGCTGGTGCGCATGGAGGCGGCGGGGATGGTGCACCGGCGCAAGGCCGAGCAGGATCAGCGGCGGGTGCTGGTGACGCTGGCGGAGAAGGGCAAGGCCAGTTTCGAGTCGATGAGCCAGTGCATGGAAGAGAATTACCAGCGCTTGCAGGGGCAGTTTGGGGAGGAGAAGTTGCAGGTGTTGCTGGGGTTGCTGGATGAGTTGAAAACCATCAAGCGTTGAATCACGGTAGATGAGTAACAGGTGATCAAAATGTGGGAGCTGGCTTGCCTGCGATGCAGGCGCCTCGATCCTTCAGGTACACCGAGGTGATGCTATCGCAGGCAAGCCAGCTCCCACAGTTGATCTCTGTTGTTTGACGGGGTTAGTACACTCCGCCGGTAATGGCCGGTGCTGCGGTGTCTTTGAACTTCGCAGCCAGCCCCTGCAACCCGCGCATCAACACCGTCGTATCCACACCCACCGCCACAAACGCCGCCCCCAGTTCGATATACCGCCGCGCCAGCTTTTCATCCGCACTCAAGATCCCTGCCGCCTTGCCGGCTTTTTGAATCCGGACGATGGCGTCTTCAATCGCCGCCTGCACCTCGGGATGCCCGGGATTGCCCCGATGCCCCATGGCCGCACTCAAATCCGCCGGCCCGATAAATACCCCGTCGACGCCTTCAACCGCCGCAATCGCGTCCAGATTCTCCAGGCCTTCACGGTTCTCGATCTGCACCAGCAGGCACATCTGCGCATCGGCCTCGTCCAGGTAACCGGGAATGCTGTTCCAGCGCGACGCCCGCGCCAGCGCACTGCCCACGCCGCGTATGCCCCGGGGCGGATAACGCATCGCCCGCACCAGCTGCCGGGCCTGTTCAGCCGTCTCCACCATCGGCACCAACAGCGTCTGCACACCAATATCCAGCACCTGCTTGATCAACGCGGTATCACCGATCACCGGGCGAATCACCGGCTGGCTGTCGTACGGCGCTACGGCCTGCAACTGGCCGAGCATGCCGCGCAGGTCATTCGGTGCGTGCTCGCCGTCGATCAGCAGCCAGTCGAACCCGGCATTCGCCGCCAGCTCGGCGCAGTAGGCGTCGGCCAGGCCGAGCCACAGGCCGATCTGGGTTTCGCCACGTTGCAGGCGTTGCTTGAAGCGGTTGATGGGCATGTCCATGAACAGTCCTCCAGGGTCAGACAAAGCGGCAGGAGATGGAGCCCAGCATGTCGTAGTCGACATGGAAGGTGTCACCCGGATTCGCCGCCACCGGGCGGGTAAAAGAGCCGCCGAGAATGATCTGGCCGGGTTGCAAGGTGACGTCGTAGGGCGCCAGTTTGTTCGCCAGCCAGGCCACGCCCTTGGCCGGGTGGTTGAGCACGGCGGCCGACACCCCGGACTCCTCGATCACCCCGTTGCGGTACAACACCGCCGGCACCTTGCGCAGGTCGATCTCGGTCGGGCGCACGGCGCGGCCACCCATCACCACGCCGGCGTTGGCGGCGTTGTCGGAAATGGTGTCGAACACCTTGCGGGTGGCGTTGGTGTGCGGGTCGATCTGCTGGATGCGGGCGTCGATGATTTCCAGCGCCGGGATCACCCATTCAGTGGCGTCGAGCACGTCGAAAATCGTGCAGTTCGGGCCCTTCAGCGGCTTGCCGAGGATGAACGCCAGTTCCACTTCCACCCGTGGGACGATGAAGCGCTCGAACGGAATGTCGGTGCCTTCATCGAAGAACATGTCATCGAGCAGGGCGCCGTAATCCGGCTCGGTGATGTTCGACGACACCTGCATGGCCCGGGAGGTCAGGCCGATCTTGTGCCCGACCAGCTTGCGCCCGTCCTTGATTTTCTGTGCCACCCAGGCGCGCTGGATGGCATAGGCGTCGTCGATAGTGATGTTGGGGTGGTCCAGGGAAAACTGGCGCACCTGCTCACGGGAGCGCTCGGCCTGGTCGAGGCGGGCGGCGGCTTGCTGGATTTGGGCTTGTTCAAGCATGACAAACTCTCTACTGGGGATTGACGATGGCCGCATGGGTGCGCAGCACCAGCAGGCCGCCGAGGGCGATAAGCAGCGCCAGCACATACAGGGCCAGGCTCGCGCTTTGGGTGGTGTCGCGCATCCAGCCGATCAGGTACGGCGCGAGGAACGACGCGATGCTGCCGAACGAGCTGATCAGCGCGATGCCGGCGGCCTGGGTGCTGTTGGACAGGAACGCCGGTGGCAGTTGCCAGAACATCGGCAGTGCGGCGCTGGCGCCCATACCGGCCAGGATCAGGCCGCCGAGCACCAGGGTCGGGTTGGTGGGCGAAAGCCCGGCGACGGCGATACCGATGGCCGACATCAACAGCGGTACGCACAGGTGCCAGCGGCGCTCGCGGTTGCGGTCCGATGAGCGCCCGCAGCCGATCATGAAGAAGCATCCGGCCAGGTACGGCACGGCACTCAGCAGGCCCACCTGGCTGTCGCGGCCGATGCCGGCGCCGTGGATCAGGGTAGGCATCCAGAACGCCAGGGTGTTCACCGCCAGCATCACCGCGAAGTACACCGCCACCAGCAGCCACACCTGCGGGTCACGCAGGATGCCGCCAAAGGAGGTGATGGATTTGCGTTGTTCTTCAGTGCTCAGTTGCTCGCGCAGTTGTTGCTTTTGCGCGGGCTCCAGCCACTTCACGGTTTCGAAGCTGTCGGGCAGGTATTTCAGGACGACCAAGCCGAGCAGTACCACCGGCGCGCCTTCGATCAGGAACATCCACTGCCAGCCGCGCAGCCCGCCGAAATCATGGAAGTTCTCCAGGATTGCACCGGACAACGGGCCGCCGACCACACCGGCCATGGGCACCGCAATCGCAAACAGCGCGGTGACTTGGGCACGGCGTCGGGCCGGGTACCAGCGGTTGAGAAACACCAGGATTCCCGGGAAGAACCCGGCCTCGGCCACCCCCAGCAAAAAGCGCAGCACGTAGAAACCGGTGGAGCTTTCGATCCACAGCATGCTGGTGGACAGCACGCCCCAGACCACCATCAGGCAGGCGATCCAGCGCCGTGGGCCGACCCGGTCCAGGGCCATGTTGCTCGGCACGCCGAACAGCGCGTAGGCGATGAAAAACAGGCCGGCCCCGAGGCCGTACACCGTGTCGCTGAAATGCAGGTCGGTACTCATCTGCATCTTGGCGAAGCCGATGTTGATCCGGTCCAGGTGGGCAAACAGGTAACAGATCAGCAGCAACGGCATCAGTCGCCAGGTGACGATGCTGTGGGTGCGCTGATGTTCGATCAGGGTGGTGCTGTCGGCGGTATTGGCTGTGCTCATGATGTTGTTCTTTTTGGTTTGAGTGCCATGGGCGGAAAGCGGGCTGTGCTCAGCCCGCCTGGTTCTTCAGGAATGCGTGCACGTTGTTCTGCTTGAAATTCAGCTCGGGGTGCAGCTCGATCATCTCGAACGACAGCGCCAGCAGCCGTTGGGACTGCAGCTCGGCGAAGTGCTCGGTGATGACCTTGAACAGCGCTTCGGCTACCGTCTTGCGGGTTTCCAGGTCCCGCCCGTGGCCGACCTTGAGGGTCATGTGGACGAAGGCGTAGTCATGCTTGCCGTCGGCCATGCGCCAGGTGTCCAGGCGCACCCCGCGACTGCGAATGCCTCCCAGGGGAAACACGCCGCTGGCCCCCAGCACGGCGTGAACCTGTTCGAACAGGGCCGGCAGGTTGGCTTGCTGCTCAATGTTGTCGGTGTATTCGGCGATGAAGTGCGGCATGTGCGTCTCCTCTCAGGGTGAGGTGCAGCGAGTTTCTTGTGGGAGCTGGCTTGCCTGCGATGGCATCAACTCGATGAGACAGTTACACCGAGGTGCGTGCATCGCAGGCAAGCCAGCTCCCACATTGATCCTCACCAAGGCTCATAATGGGAAAACGGCATTGATCTGCCCGGTGCCCGAGCTGCCGAATGGCGGGGTGATGATCTCGGCCGGCTGGTTGTAGTCCGGCCCGCCCAGCAGTCCCAGGAGCATCGCGGTGTCGTGCATCTTGCCTTCGCCGAAGCAGTGCTCGGCGTAGTCCGGCAGCATCGCGCAGAACTCCTTGAAGCGGCCTTGCTTCCACATTTCCACCACGTGCAGGTCCATCTGCTTGTCGAATTCACGGGTCCAGTTGTGGATGTTGGCTTCGGCTTCGCGGTCGTCCGAGAAGCGGTGGGAGAGGGAGCCCGAAGCCAGCACCAGGACTTTGCGGTCGCTCTTCTCGATGGCCCGGCGCACGGCGGCGCCAAACGCGAAGCTGTCTTCCAGGCGGTGCCAGGCGCACCACGCGGCAATCGAAATCACGTCGAACTTCTGCTCGTCCGGTACGCCCATGTGCATGTAGCGCATCGGTACCAGGGTGCCGTATTCCAGTTCCAGGCTCGGGATGTTGTGGGCCATGGTGCGCACGCCGGCCAGGTTGGCCTCGGCGGCGATCAACTCGCCCAGCTCCGGGCAGCCCGGGTATTCGTAATCCATGTTCTTGATGAAGTGCGGCAGCTCGTTGCTGGTGTAGGTGCCCTTGAAGTGCTCGCCGCAGTTGACGTGATACCCGCTGTTGACCAGCCAGTGCACGTCGAACACCACGGCGGTGTCGGCCCCCAGTTCACGGGCGCGCCGCCCGATTTCCTTGTGCCCGGCGATGGCCGCTTCACGGCAACCGTGGTGCTTGCCGGGCAGTTCCGACAGGTACATCGAGGGAACGTGGCAGATCTTTGCTGCCAGGACGACTTCGCCCATGATGATTCTCCTGAATAATTGTTTTTGTCTTGGAAGCGTGTTGTCAAAGATCAAATGTGGGAGCTGTCGAGCCCCGGCGAGGCTGCGATGGGATCACCGCGCTGTCTCCGGCAGACCGCAGCGCTTGCATCGCAGCCTCGCCAAAGCTCGACAGCTCCCACAGGGATCACTCAAACACCCCAGCGCGGGATGTGATGACTGCCCATGGAAATGCACACGTTCTTGATCTCGGCGAACACTTCGAAGCTGTACTGGCCGCCTTCACGGCCGGTGCCGGAACCTTTTACCCCACCGAACGGCTGGCGCAAGTCCCGCACGTTCTGGCTGTTGATGAACACCATGCCGGCTTCGATGCCGTAGGCCAGACGATGCGCCTTGCCGATGTCCTGGGTCCAGATGTACGACGCCAGGCCGTACTCGGTGTCGTTGGCCAGTCGCAGCGCCTCGGCTTCGTCCTTGAACGGGATCAGGCACACCACCGGGCCGAAGATCTCTTCCTGGGCGATGCGCATCTGGTTGTTCACATCGGCAAACACCGTCGGCTGGATAAACTGCCCGCGGCTCAAGTGCGCCGGCAGGTTGGCCGGGCGCTCCAGGCCGCCGGCCAGCAGGGTGGCGCCTTCTTCGAGGCCAATCTTGATGTAACCGGTGACCTTGTCATAGTGGGCCTGGGTGATCATCGAGCCGACCTGGGTTTTCGGGTCTTGCGGGTCGCCAACGATCAGGCGCTTGGCGCGGGCTGCAAACTCGGCGACGAACTGCGGGTAGACGCTCTCCTGAATGAAGATCCGGCTGCCGGCGGTGCAGCGTTCGCCGTTCAGCGAGAAGATGGTGAACAATGCCGCGTCGAGGGCGCGCTCCAGGTCGGCATCTTCAAAGATCAGCACCGGCGACTTGCCGCCCAGTTCCATCGAATACTTTTTCAGCCCGGCGGTCTGCATGATTTTCTTGCCGGTGGCGGTGCCGCCGGTGAAGGAAATCGCCCGCACGTCCGGGTGGCGCACCAGTGCATCACCGGCCGTGGCGCCGTAGCCCTGGATCACGTTCAGAACGCCTTTGGGAATCCCGGCTTCGACCGCCAGGCGCCCCAGTTCATTGGCGGTCAGCGGCGACAGCTCGGACATTTTCAAAACGGCGGTATTGCCCAGCGCCAGGCACGGCGCGGTCTTCCAGGTGGCCGTCATGAACGGCACGTTCCACGGCGACACCAACGCGCACACACCCACCGGCTGGTACAGGGTGTAGTTGAGCATCTGGTCGTCCACCGGGTAGCTGTGGCCGTCCATGCGGGTGCAGACTTCGGCGAAGAAATCGAAGTTGTGGGACGCCCGGGGAATCAACACGTTTTTGGTCTGGTGGATCGGCAGGCCGGTGTCGAGGGTTTCCAGTTCGGCCAGGTGCGGCACGTTCTGTTCGATCAGCTCACCGAGCTTGCGCATCAGGCGGGCACGTTCCTTGGCCGGTGTTCCCGCCCATTTCGGAAAGGCTTCCTTGGCCGCCGCTACCGCCTGCGCCACTTCTTCGGCACCGCCGCTGGCGACTTCACCGATGGCTTCGCCGGTGGCCGGGTTGTAGTTGATGAAGGTGTCTTTGCTTTCGACCTCACGGCCGTTGATCCAGTGTTTGATCATGTTGCTCATGCCTCTTGACCGGCGGCGAAAAAGTCCGCCTCGCTGACAATTCGATTGACCAGGCGACCGACGCCTTCCACTTCCACGACCACTTCATCCCCCGGCACCACATCGGCCAGGCCTTCGGGCGTGCCGGTGGCGATCATGTCGCCGGGTTGCAGGGTCATGAAGCTGGACAGGTATTCGATCAAATACGGGATGTCGAAAATCATGTCTTTCGTGCTGCCTTCCTGGCGCAGTTCACCGTTGATCCAGGTGCGCAGCTTCAGGTTGCTCGGGTCCGGCACGTCGGCGACATCCACGATCCACGGGCCTACCGGCGTGGTGGCGTCACGGTTTTTTACCCGCAGGTTGGGGCGGTAGTAGTTTTCCAGGTAGTCGCGGATCGCGTAGTCGTTGCACACCGTGTAGCCGGCCAGATACTCCAGGGCGTTCTCGCGTTTGACGTTGCGCGCCGGCTTGCCGATGACCGCCACCAGCTCGCACTCGTAGTGCATGTAGGCGACGTTGTCCGGGCGCCAGGTCACCTGGTTGTGGCCGGTGTAGGTGCCGGGGGACTTGATGAAGGCCAGCGGTTCGGTGGGCGGCTTGAAGGCCAGTTCGGCGGCGTGGTCGGCGTAGTTCAGGCCGAGGGCAAACATGCTGCCGGTGGCCGGTGGCAGCCACTCGACCTGGTCTTCGGCCAACAGGCGACCGTCGGCCAGGCGCACGGCGTTTTCAGCTTCGACCAGAACCTGGTGGGCTTCACCTTCAAAGCGAATACGGGCGTGTTTCATGACAGCTCCTCAGCCTTGATGTGGTTGACCAGGCGGCCCAGGCCGCTGATCTCGACTTCAACCGTGTCGCCGGGTTGCACATCCACCCGGCCTTCGGGCGTGCCGGTGATCAGCACATCGCCTTCGTGCAGCGTCATGAATTCGCTGATCTCGGCGATCAACTGCGGGATGCTGCGCACGAAATTGGCGGTGGAGTTTTGCTGGCGCAGTTCACCGTTGACGAACAGCTTCACGCTCAATTGGTGCGGGTTGGCGACCTGGTCACGGGCCATCAGCTCCGGGCCCACTGCGCAGAAACCGTCCCGGCATTTGGCCTTCACCGCCGGGCGGTAGTAGCTGTCTTCCGGCAGGCTGAACTCGTTGACGATGGTGTAGCCCGCCACATGTTCCAGGGCGTTTTCGACGCTGACCCGGCTGGAGCTCTTGCCAATCACCACCCCGAGGGCCGGGCCCGGTTGCAGGCGTTCACCCTGAGGGTGCAGCACCACGCCGTCGTGGTGGTTGCGGGTGTTGGGCGTCTTGATGAACAGCACCGGCTTGACCGGTGGTTTCTGGTAAGGCGCTTGTTCGAATTCGGCGAGACGTTGGTTCAGCAACCCCTGGTAGTTCAGCGCAACGCCGAACAGGGTGCCGTTCGCAACATCGTGCAGGGCACGGCTCATGCTTTTCTCCTGGCAGTGGCGGGGCAGATTGGGGTCTGCTTCGCGGGATATTCGTTAACCTGTTAACGTTATAATTAAGATGTTAACTATCGTCAAGCGTGGCAATATTTCAGGGCAGTCAAAACAACAAAGAGAATCCAGTGATGAGCGATCGTCAGCCGATCCCCAACATCAACATCGGGCAGGTCTACGACCAGCGTTACAGCGATGCCGAGGTGCACTACGACAGGCTCGGTAACCTGGCGGGATTTTTTGGTCGCAACATGCCGGTGCACCGCCACGACCGGTTTTTCCAGGTGCATTACGTCAAGACGGGCGCGGTGCGCGTCTATCTGGATGACCAGCAGTACCTCGAATCCGGGCCGATGTTTTTCCTCACACCGCCGACGGTGGCGCATTCCTTCGTCACCGAAGCCGACGCCGACGGCCATGTGCTGACGGTGCGCCAGCAACTGGTGTGGGCCTTGATCGACGCCGACCCCAGCCTGGCCCCCGGCGCGCAATTGCCGGCCGCCTGTGTGGCGCTGGCGCGACTGGCGCCGGAGTTTCATCCCGAGGTGCGCCGCCTGGAGTTCCTCTTCGACGAGCTGTGCAGCGAGATCAACGCCCAGGCCTGCGGGCGTGGTTCGGCGCTGGACAGCCTGACGCGCCTGATCATGATCAGCCTGCTGCGCCTCTGCGCCAATTCCCTGGAGGCCCGTCCGGCCCGCCATGAAGACCTGCGGATCTTCCATCGCTTCAACGAACTGATCGAAGACCACTACCTGCAACACTGGCCGTTGTCGCGCTACGCCGACGGCGTGGGCGTCACCGAGGCGCGCCTCAACGAGGTGTGCCGGCGGATTGCCGACCTGCCGTCGAAACGCCTGATCCTTGAACGGCTGATGCAGGAAGCCCGGCGCCTGCTGCTGTTTACCGGCAGTTCGGCGAATGAAATCTGCTACCAACTGGGGTTCAAGGACCCGGCGTATTTCAGCCGGTTCTTCCAGCGTTACGCGCAGATGACGCCGGGGGAATACCGCCAGCGTCAGTCGGGGTTGCGTTGAGGCGCCCGGCGTTACCACAGGGCCACGGTGTAGCCGATGATCACCCGGCTTTCGTCGATGTCGCTGGTCAGGCCGTTGCTTGAGCGCAGGGTGGCGTTGCGCAGCCGTACGTTGACGTTCTTCAGCGGGCCGCTTTGCACGGTGTAGACCAGGTCGGTGTCACGCTCCCATTCCCGGCCGTTGCGCACCGTGGCGGTTTGCGCGTGGCTGCCGTCGACATAGCGGGTCATGAAGGTCAGGCCCGGCAGGCCGAGGGCGGCGAAGTTGTAGTCGTAGCGGGCCTGCCACGCATCGGTGTTGGCCTTGGTGAAGATATTGATGGTCACCAGGTTGACCGAATACGGGTCTTGGCCGGGGAAGGCAAAGTCGCCGTCGCCGGAAAGGTTCTGGAAGCCCAGGCCGAATTTGTGCGCGCCCACCGACAGGCTGAACATGCCGTTGAAAAACCGGTTGTCGATCCGCCCGCCGTCCACGCGGGTAGGGCTGCGCAGCAGGGCGCTGCCTTGCTCGCGAGTATCGAAGTAGCGCAGGTCGGTGCGCAGGTTCACGCCCTCGGCCAGCGGCAGGTCATGCACCAGGCCGATAAAGTTCTGGCGGTAGATGTCCTGCATCTGCGCGTAGTAATAGGTCGCCGCCAGGTGCGGGTTGATCGCGTAGGTGCCGCCGGCCAGGTCCAGGTGGCTGCTGTTGACGCCGCCGTAGCTCATGGACTCGTTGTTGGAGGAGTCCCGCAGGTTCTGTTTTTCCAGGCGGCCGACGTTCAACGTCAGGCCGTCGATGTCCTGGGAGGTCACCAGCTCGCCGTTGTAGGTCGACGGCAGCAGCCGGGTGTCGTTGTAGGCGGCCACCGGCAATATCGGTTGCAGGGTGCCGAGCTTGAGCACGGTTTTCGACAGGCGCAACTTGGCGGTCAGGCCGAGTTCGCTGTAGCTGTCGGCCGGCTCGCCGCTGGCGCCGGATGGCAGCAGCCCGGTGCCCCGGCGGTCGCGGCTGGAGTCGAGCTTCAGGCCCATTTCACCCAGGGCGTCCACGCCAAAACCGACCACGCCTTCGGTGTAGCCCGACTCCAGGCGCAGCACAAACCCCTGGGCCCACTCATCGGCCTTGTTCTGCGGCGCGTTGGTCTGGCGAAAGTCGCGGTTCATGTAGAAATTGCGCAGGTCCAGGCTGGCTTTGCTGTCCTGGATAAAATCGGCGTGGGCGACCAGAGGGGTAAACGCGGCGCACAGGCCAGCGCTTGCCGCCGTGCGAAAGAGGCACGAATGCATGAGGGGCGTTCCTTTTGTTGTTTTTGTTGGTAGAGCCCGCCACCGGGGCAGGGGCGGGCATATTGTTAACATGTTATCTTTAAGCTGAATAGCTGGATTAACAGGTTTTTATGAATTCGTTTCGAAATTAACGACTTGCTGCGTGCCCCGGGTTGCACGCACGTGACACCGACTCTAAGCTTCGACGCTTCGACCTCTACTGCGCGTGAACCATGCCCACCCCCAGACCGTCCCTTACGCTCACCTTGCTCCAGGCCCGCGAAGCGACCATGGCGTTCTTCCGGCCTTTGCTCAATGAACATGACCTGACTGAACAGCAGTGGCGGGTGATCCGCATCCTGCGCCAGCAGGGCGAACTGGAAAGCCACCAACTGGCGCACCTCGCGTGCATCCTCAAGCCCAGCATGACCGGCGTGCTGGGGCGGCTGGAGCGTGACGGCATCGTACGCCGGCGCAAATCAGCCGAAGACCAGCGCCGGGTGTTCGTCGCCCTGACCGAGCAGGGGCAGCAGTGTTTTGTCGACATGAGCGCCGGGATGGAAAGCAACTACCAGAAGATTCAGGAACAGTTCGGCGAGGAATCCCTGGAGCAATTGATGGAGCTGCTGCAAAAGCTGAAAGGCATCAAACCGTAATTTCAAAAAATATTGGCTGAAGCCTGTCCCCTTTTTTCACCTGGCTGGTCATTCCAGGTAAGTGAACAAAATCGAGAGCTTTTGCCAATGCCCGCCCTACGTCCGTTGCTGAATTTCAGCCTCATGCTGAGCCTGAGTGCCAGCCCGTTGTTCGTCCCCATCAGTTACGCCGAAGACGGCGCGTCCCGGCGCAGCTACCAGGTGCCGGCCGGCAGCCTGAGTGCTGCGTTGACCCGTTTCGCCGGCCTGGCCGGGGTTAACCTCTCGGTAGACCCGGCGCTGGTCAGTGGCCGCAACAGTGCCGGCCTGTCCGGCGAATACGGCGTCGAAGAAGGGTTTGCGCGCTTGCTCCAGGGCTCGGGCCTGCAACTGCAGCCTATGGGTGAACAGGCCTACATACTGACCCCGGTTCCCGAAGGCGGCAGCCTGCAACTGGCGCCCACCTCGATTCTCGGCACCACCGGCGATGCCGGCAGCGAGTCCTTCGCCGGTGGCCAGGTGGCGCGCCGTGGTTCCCAGGGTTTGCTGGGCTCGCGGGACTTCATGGAAACCCCGTTCAGCATGACCACCTACACCAGCGAGGCGGTCAAGAACCAGCAGGCGCGCACCCTCGGCGACCTGATCGCCAGCGACCCCTCGGTGCGTGCCACCAACCCGGCGGGCGGGCGCTATGAGCAATTCACCATTCGCGGCTTCAGCCTGTTCAACAGTGATGTCGCCTACAACGGCCTCTACGGCGTGCTGCCGACCTACACCATCGACATGGAAATGGCCGAGCGCGTCGACATCATCAAAGGTCCCAGCCAGTTGATCAACGGCATCTCGCCACGGGGCAGCGTGGGCGGCGGGATCAACGTGGTGCCCAAGCGCGCCACCGACACACCCATCACCTCCTTCACCGGCAGTTGGGCCTCCGACAGCCAGGCGGGCGGGGCCGTGGACATCGGCCGGCGCTTTGGCGAAGACAATAAGTTCGGCCTGCGTTTCAACGGCGTGAAGCAGTCCGGCGACACCACCTGGGATCACCAGAGCGTCGACCGCGAAATGGCCGTACTCGGCCTGGATTTTCGCGGTGAACGCCTGCGACTCTCCACCGACATCGGCCGCACCGAGCGCGACACCGATGCTCCGCAAGAGCGCGTGCAGGTCGGCCCCAAGGCCAATGTGCCGAGCGCCAACGACGTGCGCCACAACTACGCGCAGCCCTGGAGCAAAGCCAGCACCAACGACACCTTCGGCACGGTCAACGGTGAGTTCGACCTCAGCGACAACGTGATGCTCTACGGCGGCGTCGGCGCGCGCAAAAGTAACCATGACTTCCTGCGCCATGCGGTATCGGTGACCAACAACGCCGGCGATTTCAGCGTGCAGCCCCGGGACTTCACCCGCGACGAAAACGTGCGGACCGCCACGGCGGGCGTGCGCAACTGGTTCCATACCGGCCCGGTGAGCCATGAGGTCAACCTGGCGGCCAGTTACTTCTACATGGACTTTGAAAACGGCGGCGCGCGGTATGCGTCGGGTTCGAGCAATCTATACAACCCGGTGGAAATCCCTGCCCCCGGCAGGCCGACGCGACTCGACTCGAAGGTCTACACCGAAAACCGCTTCAGCGGCGTGGCGTTGTCCGACACCCTGGGCTTCTTCGATGATCGTCTGCTGCTGACCCTCGGCGCGCGCTGGCAGCGGGTCAAGGTGGACGACTGGACCGATGACGTCAAAGGCGACACTGCCTACGACGAAGAGAAGATTTCACCCTCGGGCGGCATCCTGTTCAAGGCCACCGACAAGCTGTCGCTGTACGCCAACTACATGGAAGGCTTGAGCCAGGGCAAGGTGGCACCGTCGACCTCGGTCAACGATGACGAAATCTTCCCGCCGTTCATCAGCCGCCAGGTCGAAGTCGGCGCCAAGTACGACGCCGGTGCGTTCGCAGTGACGGCGGCGGTGTTCCGGATCAAGCAGCCGGCCTACGAGACCAATGCCACCACGCTGGTGTTCGGCCCCAATGGCAAACGCCGGAACGACGGCGTCGAACTCAGCGTGTTCGGCGAGCCGCTCAAGGGCTTCCGCCTGCTGGGCGGGGTGATGTACATCGACAGCGAGTTGACGAACACCACCAACGGCACCTACGACGGCAACCGCGCACCCGCCACGCCCAAATACAACGTCAACCTGGGGGCCGAGTGGGACGTGCCGACCGTTGAGGGCCTGACCCTGACCAGTCGCGGGATCTATTCCAGCTCGCAGTACCTGGACCAGTCCAACGTCAAGGAAATCGACGCCTGGACCCGCCTCGACGTCGGCGCGCGCTATGCCTTCAAAGTCGACGACAAGCACATCACCCTGAGGGCCAATGTCGAGAACGTGGCCAACCGGCGCTACTGGAGTTCGGCGGGCGCCTCGGATGACAGCGAGCCGGGCCTGACCTTGTCGACGCCACGTACTTACTTGCTGTCGGCCACCGTCGACTTTTGAGGGGAGGCATCGGCGGCCTGCCACACAGCCTTCTGTACATCGATGGGCTTGGGCAACAGGCGGTTCTGGTAGAACAGGTCCGCCGTCTCCTGCTGCGCCTGGATGATCTGCTGATCAATCGGCAGTACCGGCGATGGCGGTCGATTGTCGACATAACGCGCAATCACCCCGGCCGGCAGACCCATGGAACGGGTCAGCACCTGCAGGCTGTCTTCGCGCTGGCTGCGGGTCAGGGCTTCGGCAGCGCTGAGTTCATCGAGCAGGGCGTGGATGAAGCCGCCATTGGCCTGGGCGTAGTCGCGCCGCGCGGTATAGATCGGCCCCGAAAGGTTCAAGCCTTCGCCATTGGCGAGCACGTGGCTGGGGCTTTGGCTCAGGGCCAGTGACGAGTAGGGCTCCCAGATCGCCCAGGCGTCGACACTGCCTTGCTCGAAGGCCGCCCGGGCGTCGGCCGGTGGCAGGTAAACCGGCTGGATGTCCTTGTAGCTCAAGCCGGCTTTATTCAATGCCCGCAGGACCAGGTTGTGGGAGCTGGAGCCTTTCTGGAAGGCGACTTTCTTGCCCTTGAGGTCGGCGATGGTGTGCAGCGGGCTGTCCGCCCGCACCAGGAGGGTTTCCGCCGTCGGCTTGGGCGGTTCGGCGCCGATGTAGACGAGGTCCGCGCCCGCCGCCTGGGCGAACAATGGCGGGATATCACCGGTGGACGCCACGTCCAGCGCGCCCACGTTCAAGGCTTCGAGCATCTGCGGGCCAGCGGGAAATTCGATCCATTGCACCTGTGTCTGGTCGAAGCGTTTTTCCAGCAGGCCATGTTCCTTGGCCAGCACCAGGGCAATCGAGCCTTTCTGGTAGCCGATTCTCAGGGTGGCCGGATCGGCCGCCAGCGCGGTTTGCGTCAGGGCAAACAGCGCAAACAACAGCCCAGGAATCTTCATGCTTGTTTCTCCGCAAAGCGATTGCCCGGCCGCGCCAAGCCAAGGTTTTCACGCAGCGTGGAGCCTGCGTATTCGGTCCGGAACAGGCCGCGCCGTTGCAATTCCGGCACCACCCACTGGGCGAAGTCCTCGAGCCCGCCCGGCAGGTGCGGCACCAGCACATTGAAGCCATCGGCGGCGCCGTTTTCGAACCAGTGCTGCAGCTCATCAGCGATCTGAACGGGCGTGCCGATCAGGCTGTAATGCCCGCGGCCACCGGCAATTCGGCGGCCCAGCTGCGCCAGGCTCAGGTGTTCGCGGCCCGCCAGTTCGGTCAGCAGTTGCTGGCGGCTGCGCTGGCCGCTGTCGGTCAATGGCAGTTCCGGCAGCGGGCCGTCCAGCGGGTAGCCAGACAAGTCGAAATTGCCCAGCATGCGCCCCAGCAAGGCGACGCCCACTTCGGGTTCGACCAACTGCTGGAAGGCCTCGAATTTGTCTCGCGCTTGCGCTTCTGTCTGCCCGACGACCACAAATACCCCCGGCATGATCTTCAATGCATCCGGCTCGCGCCCGTATTGAGCCAGGCGACCTTTGAGGTCGGCATAGAACGCCTGGGCGTTGGCCAATGAAGTCTGGGCGGTGAACACCACCTCGGCGGTTTGCGCCGCCAAGTCACGGCCCGCCTCGGAAGAACCGGCCTGGACAATCACCGGCTGGCCCTGGGGCGAGCGTGCCACGTTCAGCGGGCCCTTGACCCGAAAGTGTTCACCGACATGTTCAAGCACGTGCAGTTTTGCCGGGTCGTAGTAGCTGCCACTGGCCTTGTCGCGCACAAAGGCATCGTCTTCCCAGCTGTCCCACAAGCCCGTCACCACCTGATGAAACTCCCGGGCACGGCTGTAGCGTTCGCCGTGGCCGAGGTGTTCGTCTCGCCCGAAATTCCGTGCTTCGGCGGCATTGTCCGAGGTCACCAGGTTCCAGCCGGCGCGCCCGCCGGACAAGTGATCCAGGGAGGCGAATTTGCGTGCCACATGGTAAGGCTCGTTGTAGCTGGTGGTGGCCGTGGCGATCAGGCCGATGTGTTCGGTCACCGCGCTCAACGCCGAGAGCAACGTCAGCGGCTCGAAATGATCCGAGCGCGCCATGCGGCTGGCGATCTCGCCGGTGGCGGCGGCAATGCTGTCGGCCACGAACAGGGCGTCGAACTTTGCCGCCTCGGCAATCTGCGCCAGGCATTTGTAGTGGGCGAAATCCAGCCCGGCGTTGGCCGGCACATCAGGATGGCGCCAGGCGGCCACGTGGTGCCCGGTGGCCATGAGAAAAGCGCCGAGTTTCAGTTGACGGGGCATGCTTAGAAATCCTTGCGCAGTTGCACGCCGAAGTAACGTTCATCGTCACGGGGTACGGCGCGGTAGATGTAGCTGCCGCCACTGGCCAGCAGCGGTGAATAGGATTTGTCGGTGAGGTTCTTCGCCAGCAGCGCCACACGCCAGCCGTTGTTGTAGTCGGCGAGGGCGACGCTGGCGTTCCAGATGCCGTAGGCGCCTTGCTTGGTGTCGACATTCTGGCTGATGTCGTACTGCACTTCGCTCTGCCAGCTGTAGTCGGTGCCCAGTTCGATGTCCAGGCCATTGTCCAGCGGGATGCTGTAGTCGGCGCGCACGTAGCTTTTCCAATCCGGGCTGAAGGGCAGTGGCTTGCCGTTGACGTTGCACGACGCCGCTGCGCCCGGCGGGCAGGCGAACTCATCGATGCGGGCACGGGTGTAGGCCAGTGCGCCGGAGAGCTTGAGTTGTTGGGTGGCCTGCAAGGCGTAGTCGAGTTCGACGCCTTCGGTGCTGACACTGCCGGCGTTGATCAGGCGCGTCACCACTTGCCCGGCGACGGTGTCGAAGAAGTTCGCCTGGTAGTTGTCGTAGTCGCTGTGGAAGATCGCCAGGTTGGTGGTCAGGCGGTTGTTCCAGCTGGTGGCCTTGATCCCGACTTCCCAGGTGTTGGAGGTTTCCGGCTTGAGCGCGTCGGTGTCCCGTGGCTGCATGTTGAAGAACACGTTGTAGGCCGGGCCCTTGTAGCCACGCGAGTAGGTCAGGTAGCTGGTGACAGTGTCGCTCAGGTCGTACTGCACCCCCAGCCGGCCGGACCAGCCGTCTTCATCCACCGAGCCGGAACTGCTGGTGGCCGGTTGAATGCCGCTGACGGTGGTGGCCGAGGTGGACACGCGGCGGTGATCGTATTCCAGGTCGTCGTGGGTATAGCGCAGGCCGGCGATGCCGCGAAAGCTCGAGGTGAAATTCAGCGTGGTCTCGCCGAACACCGCGTAGCTGTCACTGGTGGTGCCGTAGTCGGCGATGCCACGGTCGGTGCGCGTGGTGGTGGTGAGGGTGCGCTGGTAGGTTTCCTGGTCCTTGCCGTGCATGTAGAACAGGCCGCCGACGTATTCGAGGAATTCGCCTTTGGGCGAGGCCAGCCGCAGCTCCTGGGAATATTGGCCGAACGCCAGTTGGCCTTTGTCGGCGGTGCCGGGGAAGGCCGCTGTCACGGTGCCCAGGCGGTCGCCGTCCTGGTACTGGGTGTTGTCCCAGCCGCGCCAGGCGGTGATCGAGGTCAGGGTGTAATCACCCAGGTTCCAGTCCAGTTGGGCAGACAAGCCTTTGTTGGTGTCGTCGACGCGGGTACGGGTGTCGGTGTTGATGTCGCGGTTGTCGCTGGTCCCGCGCACCGGGTTCAACGCGTTGGCGAACGCCGGGGTCAGGGATTTGCTCACCACGCCATTGGGCGCGTCGTCGTGGGACTGCATGTAGTCGGCAATCAGGGTCAGTTTTATGTCGTCGTTGGGGGTGAACTCCAGCTTGCCGCGCACGCCCTGGTGGTTGTAGCCGTTCACTTCCTGGCCGTTGTGCTTGTTGTCGACGTTACCGTCGTAGGTGCCGAACAGGCCGCTGATCGAGCCCTTCAGCGTACCGGGAATCAGGCTGCCGCCAAGGCCGAAGCGGGTGCGGCTTTCATTGCCGCTGTAGTACGACTGGTCGATATAGCCGTGGGTCTCGGCCGTCGGCGCCTTGCTGGTGATGTTGAGCACACCGGCCGAGGCATTCTTGCCGAACAGCGTGCCCTGGGGCCCGCGCAGCACTTCGACGCGCTCCAGGTCCAGCAGGTCGAGAGTGGCCTGGCCGGGGCGGGCGTACACCACGCCGTCAATCACCGTGGCCACGGTGGGTTCAACCCCGGGCGAGGTGGAAATCGTGCCCACGCCCCGCACGAACAGCGAGGTGTCTTTGTTCGACGCGCCGGTACGGAAATTCAGTGACGGCACTTGCTGGACGATGCTGCCCACGCCGTTGCGATTGTCACGCTCCAGCTGTTCGCCATCGAGCACCGAGACGGCCACCGGAACCTTTTGCAGCGATTCTTCGCGGCGAGTGGCGGTTACCGTGACCGGCTTGAGGGTGGGTTCCTGCTCGTCGGCGGCAAATGCACCAGGCACGGGCAGGGCGGCGAGCCCCGCGAGGAGCCAGCCCAGATGGGGGCGGCGCGCGGTCGCGGCGCGGATGGATTGCGAAAGTTTTTGAGGTTGCCCCGAATGTGTGTGCATGCTCTGACCGCTCGAAATGTGCCCTGAACCGCTGCCGTTCTGCGACGACAGCGCCGTTGAAACTGTCTTGGGCATTCGCTCGAGCGAGTAGCAGACAAAACGCTTTGGTAGCGCTAACATCGGCATTATTGGTAGCTGTGACATAGAGCGTCAAATACTAAAAAATTAGTTTTATATTCTTTTAGGTTTTTAACAGGATCGTCCCTTGAGCGAAGACAAACCCCGGAAACGCCGTGGCGCCGGCCGTGTCACCTTGAACACCGTGGCGCGCCAGGCCGGTGTGTCAGCGATTACCGTGTCGCGCTATTTCAACCAGCCGGAGCAGGTCTCGCCTGAGCGCCGCGAACGCATTGCGGCGGTGGTCGCCGAGTTGGGCTACGTGCCCAACCTGGTGGCGGGTGGGTTGGCGTCCGCGCGGGGCAGAATCGTCGCCATGGTGATCCCGAACATCTCCGGGCCGATCTTCGCCAATACCATCCAGGGCTTCAGCGACACCCTCAGCCGGCATGGCTATCAACTGCTGCTGGCGTCCAGTTACTTCAGCGCCGAGCAGGAAGAAAACGCAGTGCGCGCGTTCCTCGGTTGGTCGCCGGCGGCGTTGGTGCTCACCAGCCGCTTCCACAGTGCGGGCACCGAGAAGATGATCGCCGAGGCCGATATCCCGGTGGTCGAAACCTGGGACTACCAACCCGGGCGCGAGCCGTTGCAGATTGGCTTTTCCCATTACGAGGTGGGCGTGACCGCCGCGCGCTACCTGCACGGCAAGGGGTATCGGCGCATCGCCTTCGTGCAGAACAGCGCGCCGGGGGACTTCAGTGCACTGGAGCGCCGGGACGGCTACAGCGCGACCCTGCTGGAGTTGGGTTTGCAGCCCTGGGTGTTTGCCCCGGACGCCGATCGCGCACCGTTTGAGGCGGGCAAGCAAGCCATGCAAGCGTTGATGAGCGCTGCCATACGGCCTGACGCGATCATCTTCGCCAACGACAACCTGGCCGCCGGTGGCTTGCTGGCCGGGCAACGGGCCGGGCTGAAAATCCCCGAGGAGTGTGCGGTGCTCGGCTTTGGTGATTACCCGTTTGCCGAAATGCTCTTGCCGAGTCTCAGCACCATCAAGCCGCCTGCCCTGGAGATTGGGGTGCTGGCGGCGACGCGGGTGCTTGAAAGCCTGGGCGTGCTGCCGGTAGAGGATGAAGTGCAGCGCTTGAACCTGTTGGCGTGCGGCCTGATGGAGCGTGAGAGCGCCTGAGTCTGATTGCGGCTTCTCGCGACTCTGTGACATCGAGTTATTCAAAGCCGGGCGCCGAAACATGCGTTGGGTGGTGCGCGTTCGTCAGTTTTTTTACCGGTGCTAGTTCGTCTTTGGTGAGGTTGTTGTGCGATGGCTAATTGAAATTAGCACAGCGAATTTCACAATGTATAAGGTGTAATGATTGAGTGGACTGTTCTGGTGAGTAGTGTCTATGTGATATTGCAAAATGGCATTTTTAGTCGATAAATTGCCGTCAATGGGTCAGATATTGCCGTTAAGCATCAAGCTGTAGCTGGATTTTGCGTGAAGTGGGCAATATTTCCCTGCACTAATGAACTTAGTTTAAACATGTTAGTCGATTTTTTAAACGACGTTTCCGGGGTCATGGCCAACTAGTGGCGTCTTTCGGTAGTTCTAAATGGCCATAAATTAAGTTGGCTGTAATACAAAATGTTTTGGTGTAGGGTCTTTACCTTGTCAGGACATCGCCTGCGCCAAATACCTCTAACCAAGTTTGGATGCACTTGTTCCAGCGCGCGCCGCACGTGCCACGGAACAGGTTTTTAAATAGCCCCTCAGATTTGTACAAATGCCCCAGTCCATATCGGCAATACCCATCGATGCGTGCCGAATGCAAATTCCGGATGCCGAACAGGTGTGCGCGTGGCTGATGCGAAAAGCCGGTCTGAAAACCGTCGACCTCGAGCGCGCGCGACGATTATCCCAGGGCGCCGATGACAGCGGTTTGCTCGGCCTGCTGACGCGCCTGGGCCTGGTCTCCGAAGTGCAACTGGCGCGGGCCTGGGCTGATTTGCTCGGCGCCCCGTTGTTGCTGGCCGACGCCGCACCGCCCGTACTTGACCCGCTGCCGGCGCTGACCGAGCGTTTCATGCGCCATTATCAGGTGGTGCCGGTGGGCTGGAGCCACGGTGGTGTGCGGGTGCTGGCGGCCAATCCGGCGTTGTTGTATCCGTTCCAGGCCCTGGCGTATGCGTGCGGCGTGCCGGTGTGGCTGGCGGTCGGGCCGCGCAATGAAGTCGAAACCCTGATCGAGCGCTACTACGGCCAGGGCCGTTCCGCCATGGGCACCCTGATCGAAAACCTCGACGAGCAGGGCGGCGCCCTCGAAGACATCGAACACCTCAAGGACATGGCCTCCGAAGCCCCGGTGATTCGCCTGGTCAACCTGATCCTGCAACGGGCCGTGGAACAGCGCGCCTCGGACATCCATATCGAGCCCTTCGAAAACCAGCTCAAGGTGCGCTACCGCATCGACGGTGTGCTGCACGAAGCCGAAGCACCGCCGGCGAGTTCCTCGGCGGCGGTGATTTCCCGGGTCAAGATCATGGCGCGCCTCGACATCGCCGAGCGCCGACTGCCGCAAGACGGCCGGATCATGTTGCGCATCCAGGGCAAGGAACTGGATTTGCGGGTGTCCACGGTGCCCACCAGTTTTGGCGAGTCGGTGGTGATGCGCCTGCTCGACCGCCAGACCGTGCAGTTCGATTTCCCGAGCCTGGGCTTCGACGGCCGGCGGCTGGAAACCTTTCTGGAGGTGCTCGAACGGCCCCACGGTATCCTGCTGGTCACCGGGCCCACCGGCTCGGGCAAGACCACCACGCTGTACACCGCGCTGTCGCGGCTCAATACCGCCGAGCGCAAGATCATCACCGTCGAAGACCCGGTGGAATACCAGCTGGAAGGCATCAACCAGATTCAGGTCAAACCGGCCATCGGGCTGGACTTCGCCGGGGCGCTGCGCTCTATCGTGCGCCAGGACCCGGACGTGATCATGATTGGTGAGATCCGCGACCTTGAAACCTGCCGCATCGCCATCCAGTCCTCCCTGACCGGCCACCTGGTGCTCTCGACCCTGCACACCAACAGCGCGGCGGCGAGTATCACGCGCCTGTTGGACATGGGCGTGGAGAGCTACCTGATCGCCTCGACCGTCAATGGCATCCTCGCCCAGCGCCTGGTGCGCCGCCTCGACCCGGCGACCCGCGAGGCATTCGAAGCGCCACCGGAATTGATCCGGGAACACGGCCTCGACCGCTTCACCGACCAGCGCCCGATCCTGCTGTACCGGCCCCGCGCGAACACCCCCGGCGGCGGTTACCACGGCCGCAGTGCAATCACCGAATTACTGGTGATGAATGACGAACTGCGCAGCCTGTTGATGCGCCAGGCCGACGCCGCCACCCTCGAGCAGGCCGCTCGCCGTGGTGGCCTGCGCACCCTGCATGAAGAGGGCCTGCGCCAGGCGCTGGCGGGTGTCACGTCCCTGGAAGAAGTGCTGCGCGTCACCCGTGGAGAGGGCGCGTGAGCCTGTTCAAATACCGCGCCCTGGACAGCCAGGGCCTCGCGCAAAACGGCACCGTCGAAGCCAGGGACCAGGCCGCCGCCATCGCCGCGCTGCACAAGCGCGGCCTGTTGCTGTTGCAGATCGATGCCGCCGGTGCCCAAGGACTGCGTAATGCGTTCGGGCGTGGCCAGTTGAACGGCGCGGCGCTGGTCAGCTTTACCCAGCAACTGGCCACGCTGCTGGGGGCGGGCCAGCCGCTGGAACGCTCCCTGGGCATCCTGCTCAAGCAGCCCGGCCAACCGCAGACCCGTGCACTGATCGAGCGCATCCGCGAGCACGTTAAGGCCGGCAAGCCCTTGTCGGCGGCGCTGGAGGAGGAGGGCAGCCAGTTCTCGCCGCTGTACCTGAGCATGGTCCGCGCCGGCGAGGCAGGCGGTGCGCTGGAGCACACCCTGCGCCAGCTCAGCGACTACCTGGAACGCAGCCAGTTATTGAGGGGCGAAGTGATCAACGCCCTGATCTATCCCGCCTTCCTGGTGGTCGGCGTGCTCGGTTCGCTGGCGCTGTTGCTGGCTTATGTGGTGCCGCAGTTCGTGCCGATCTTCAAGGACCTGGGCGTGCCAATTCCGCTGATCACCGAAGTGATTCTGGACCTCGGGCAGTTCCTCGGCGCCTATGGCCTGGCGGTGCTCGCCGGGTTGATCGCGGTGAGCTGGGGCCTGGCGGCGTACCTGCGTAACCCTCTGCACCGCGAAACGTACGACCGGCGGGTGCTCGGTATTCGTCTCATCGGCCCGCTGCTGCAACGGGTCGAAGCCGCACGCCTGGCGCGCACCCTCGGCACCTTGCTGAGCAACGGCGTGGCGCTGCTGCAAGCCTTGGTGATCGCCCGTCAGGTCTGCACCAACCGTGCGTTGCAGGCACAAGTCGCCCAGGCCGCTGAGTCGGTGAAGGGCGGCGGCACCCTGGCCAGTGCGTTTGGCAGCCAGCCGCTGTTGCCGGACCTTGCCCTGCAAATGATTGAAGTCGGCGAACAGGCCGGTGAACTGGACAGCATGCTGCTCAAGGTCGCCGACGTGTTCGACGTCGAAGCCAAACGCGGCATCGACCGCCTGCTGGCCGCGCTGGTGCCGTCCCTGACCGTGGTCATGGCGGTGCTGGTGGCGGTGATCATGCTGGCGATCATGCTGCCGCTGATGAGCCTGACCAGCAATATATGAAGACCCAAGGAAGCAAGCCGATGCGCCATACCCGTTTCAAACCCGCCCGCCGCCAAGGCGGGTTCACCTTGCTGGAAATGCTCGCAGTGATCGTGCTGCTGGGCATCGTCGCCACCATCGTGGTGCGCCAGGTGGGCGGTAACGTCGACAAGGGCAAATACGGCGCAGGCAAGGCGCAACTGGCCAGCCTGAGCATGAAGATCGAGAGCTACGGCCTGGACGTCGGTTCGCCGCCCAAGAGCTTGCAGCAACTGGTCGACAAGCCCGGCAACACCGCCGGCTGGGCCGGGCCGTACGCCAAACCTTCAGACCTCAAGGACCCGTTCGGCCATCCCTTTGGCTACCGCTTTCCGGGTGAACATGGCGCCTTCGACCTGATCTTCTACGGTCAGGACGGCCAGCCCGGCGGCGAAGGCTACAGCGCCGACCTGGGCAACTGGGAATAATGCCTGCCCTCCAACGCGGTTTTACCCTGCTGGAAATGCTGGTGGTGATCATCTTGATCAGCATCGCCGCCGGGTTGGTGGGATTTGGCCTGCAACAGGGCTTGCAAGTTGCCAAAGAGCGCCAGGCGGTCGGGCAGATCGTCGATGCGTTGCGCAGCACGCGGGCGCGGGCGGTTATCGGCGGCGTACCGGCCAAAACCGTATTTGACTTGGTCCACCTGAGCTTCCAGGCGCCGGGACGACCTGTCAGGCACTGGCCGGCCGACCTGCACGTGACCCTGCACACCGCCGAGCATGCAGGCTCGGCAGTGGAGTTTTACCCCGACGGCAGTTCCACCGGCGGCAACCTCTTGTTGGCCAATGGCACGCGGCGTTGGCGCATCGATATTGGCTGGCTGACGGGCAGCGTGCAGTCCGAGGCAGTGCGATGAATCGCCAGTCGGGTTTTACCTTGTTGGAGATGCTCGCCGCACTGACCCTTATGGCGATCTGCAGCACGGTGTTGCTGGTCGCATTCGGCCAGAGCGCGCGCGCGTTGTTGCAGGTGGCCCGCAGCGACCGTCTGACCCATGCCGCGTTGAGCGTGATGGATCAGGAAGCGTCAGGCCCGCTGGCCAGCGGCATGCGCCAGGGACGCCTGGACGAGGGTATCGACTGGCAACTGACCATCGCCCAGCAGCCGACCGGTATCGGTCAGCCGCGTTTGTTTCGCCTCGACCTGACCGTCAGCGAGGCCCGGCGCCAGGCGCGGTTCAGCACCTTGAAACTGCGCGCCGCCACCGACGGGGCCGGCCTGTGAATCAGCGTCAACAGGGCTTTACCTTATTGGAAATCCTGGTTGTGCTCGGCTTGCTGGGCGTGTTGCTGGTGCTGGTGGGCGGCGCGTTGCTGGGCGCCAACCGCGCCGTGCTCAAGGCCCAGCGCTACACCGTCAGCCTGGATGAAATGCGCGCCGCGCAACAGTTCCTGCGCACGGCCATCAGCGAGGCGCTGCCCCTGGACGTGACCGAGGACGACAGCCAGACCAACGGCTTTTTCGTCGGATCTGCCCAGCGCCTGCAATTCGTCGCGACCTTGCCGGGCGTGCTCGGCGGCGGCATCCAGCGTTTCACCTTGCAGTTGGCGGAGCGCGAGTTGCAGGTGGCGTTCGCGCGGTTTGAGTCCAGCGCCCAGGTGAGTGTGCCGGCCACCCGCAGCGAGCCGCAGGTGTTGCTGAAGAACGTCGAGGCCCTGCAATTCAGTTATCGCGGCGTGTCGCCCAAGGGCCAGGCCACGGGCTGGATCAATGACTGGCCGTGGACCAAGCGCCTGCCGTACGCGGTGCGCATTGCGGCGCGGGTCAACGGGCCGGTGCCGTGGGTGACCCAGGTGGTCGCCCTGCGGCTGAATCTCTCCAGTGCGGGGGCAGGCGAATGAAGCACCAGCGCGGCGTTGCACTGCTGCTGGTGCTGTGGGTGCTGGCGTTGCTCAGCCTGCTGCTGGGCGGTCTGGCCGGTTGGGTGCAGTTGGAGACTCGCCAGGCCCTGTGGCATCGCCAGCACACCCAGGCGCTGCTTGCGGCGGAGGCGGGCGTGGCGTTGGCCCTGCAGGCGCTGGCCGATCCCTTGCAGCGTAAACAGTGGATTGCCGATGGCCGGGAAATGCCCCTGGTGTTTGATGACGCGCAGTTGCAGGTGAGCCTGCACAGCGAGCGCGGCAAGTTGTATTTGAACAGCGCCGAGCCCACCGATTTTGCCCGCCTGACCCTGGCCTGCGGCGCCACCCAGGCCCAGGCCAACCGGCTGGCCAAGGACCTGGAGGCGCGGCGCAACGAAGGGCTGGCACCGTTTCGGGTGGTGGAGGAAGTGCGGCAATTGCCTGGCATGACCCAGGCGCTGTACAGCCGGCTCGCTCCGGAAATCAGCCTGTGGAGTGGCCTGGACCGGCCCGATCCCGCCTTCGCCAGCCCGTTGATGCGCCACGCCCTGGACCTGCCACGGCAGAGCGCGGTGGGCGCAGACCCCGGTGACGTGCTGGTGATCGACAGCCGCGCGCAACGCCCCGGCGGTTACCACGCCCGGTTACGCACCACCGTGTTATTGAGCCCATCGGAGGGAAGCGCACAACCTTATCGGGTGCTGCGTTGGCAAGAATGAATCCAGACCTTTCAGCGCCCGTGGCGCGCCTTCAACAGCTGGCAGCACCGCTCACCCGGCGCTGGCACGGCAGTTTGCTGCAATTGGGCTGGCGGCTGTGGCTCAAGGAACTGCGTGGCTGCCTGCCGGCGTGGCTGTCGCTCCACGACATTCCCGAGCACCGCTACCACTGGCCCTTGACCGAGCCGGTGGCCAAGCCCCCCGGCGAAGTGCGCCAGGTGTTGGTGCTTGCGCCCTCGACGGTGCTGCTGCAAACCCTGCAGTTGCCCCTGGCGGCGGCGCGCAACCTGTCGACGGTGGTGGGTTACGAGCTGGACCGCTTTACCCCGTTCGAGGCCGGGCAGTTGTACTTCGTGGCCCGTCAGGAGCGGCGCACCGCCACGCACGTGCAGGTGACCCTGGTGGCGATCCTGCGAGAGCGTCTGGACCAGATCCTGGTGGACTGCGCCGGCCTCGGCTTGCAGCCCCACGCGGTGGATGTGAACGCAATGGGCATCGATTTGCTGCCGGCTCCGCTCTGCCCCCGCCAGCGCCCGGCCGGGAAGGGCTTGCAACGCAGCTTGCCGTGGCTGTGCGGCGCGTTGCTGATTGCGGCGATGCTGCTGTGGCTCAACGACCGCCAGCGGGTGCTGGACGTCATGCATGAGCAGGTGCAGCAGCAAAAAAACCAGGTCGCGGAGATCCAGCGCCTGCGCCAGCAATTGCTCAACACCCGTGGCGCCGCGCAGTACCTGATTCGCCGCAAGTCGGCACAACCGCCGCTGGCTGCACTGCTCAATGAACTGACCGCGTGCCTGCCCGCCGACACCTGGATTGACCAGTTGGACGTCAACCACGGCGCCGACGTGTCTTTCTCCGGGCAGAGTGCCAAGGCGAGTGCCTTGATCACCCGGATCAAGGCCTGTCACAGCCTGGAAAACGCCCAGTTCGAAGGGGTGATCCAACCCGATGCGCAAACCGGCAAGGATCAGTTTTCCCTGCGCGCCCACTTGCACCAGGAGACCGCCGATGCGCCGACCACTGACACCCCGTGAACGTCGCGGCGCGGCCTTGCTGCTGCTGGCGCTGGTGCTCGGCAGCGCTTACTGGCTGCTGATCGACAGCTGGTTCGCCGGGCCTTTGCGTGCCATGGGCGAGCAAGCCGAACAGCTGCGCGAACAACAGCAACGCTACGCCGGCCTGCTGCACCAGGGCGCCGCCTTGCGCGAGCAACTGGAGCAAGCCCGCCAGGACCCGGCCAGCAGCACCAGCCTGTTGCCCGGGGATGATCCCAGCGCCGTGGCGGCCGACCTGATGCAGCGCATCGCCGACCTGATCAGCAGCCGCGCCAGCCTCGGCGGCGGGTGCAGCCTGACCCAGCGCATGCCCATCACCCCGGAGCAGGACGACACCGAGCCCTATCGCCAGGTAAAAGTCAGCCTGACCCTCAACTGCGCCATCGAGCCCCTGACCGCAATCCTGCATGAACTGGAGTACCAGCGGCCGTTCCTGTTCGTGGATGAAATGAGCATCCGTCGCGGGCCGAATGCCCCGGCCAGCGGTGGCGCCGGAAAGCTGGTGGTGCACCTGCTGGTGCGCGGTTATCTGCAACCGGCAATCGCCACGCAGGCCCGCCGATGATCAATGCATTGCGCCCCCTGGAGTGGGGCTTGCTCGGTGTGGCCGGGCTGCTGGGCCTGCTGATGGTGGGCATCCTGAGCAGCATCGGCGATGCGCCGCAGTGGCTGGATGAGCCCGCCGGCACGGCGCGCGCCACTGCCTCGGCCAAGGTCCTTGTCGCCCCGAGCGCGACCCTGGAAAGCCTCGCCGGCACCTGGCAGGCGCCGCTGTTCAGCCCCGACCGCAGCCCCGATGCCGCCGTTGGCCAGGCCGAGATTTCCAGCCTGTCGAGCCTGAAGCTCAGCGGCGTGCTGCTGGACGGCGACCTGCGGGTCGCGCTGTTCACGCGAGCGGAAGGCCCGCCACTCAAAGTCCATCAGGGCCAGACCTTGCCCAATGGCTGGCGCCTGGAACACCTGACACCGTTGCACGCCCGTTTTGTGCTGGATGGTCGCACGCAGCTCCTGAGCCTCAGTGTCCTGCGTTTGCCGCCGCCGTCCACCACGCCACCGATTTCCCTTCCTCACGAGCCCGCCCCTTGATCGATACTTGCCCCGGCGCCTTGCGCACCACTGTGTTTTGCCTGGCCACTGCCGTCTCCCTGGGCGGCTGTGGGTCACTCCCCGATCACCTCGACCCGGACGACGCCTTGCTCCACGAGGCGATGCAGGGCACTGGCTCGCAACGGCCGCCCGTGGACCCGACCAGCGAGCCGCCTGCTGCTGACAGTCGCCAATCCCGGACGCCCACGCCGCCCCAGCGCCAGTTGATTCGCGGCAACCAGCAGTTTGTGCGCCAGCCCGCGCCGGCGCCGGCGGTCAAGGATGAGGCCAGTGGCGACATCGTGTTCAACTTCGCCGACCAGCCGATTGAAGCGGTGATCAACAGCGTGATGGGTGACCTATTGCACGAGAACTACAGCATCGCCCAGGGCGTGAAAGGCAACGTGAGCTTTTCCACCTCAAAACCGGTGAACAAGCAGCAGGCGTTGTCGATCCTCGAAACCCTGCTGTCGTGGACCGATAACGCAATGATCCGCCAGGGCCAGCGCTACGTGATCCTGCCGGCCAACCAGGCCGTGGCGGGCAAGCTGGTGCCGGAAATGAGCGTGTCCCAGCCTTCCAGCGGGCTCTCGGCGCGGCTGTTTCCGCTGCGCTATATCTCGGCCACGGAAATGCAGAAACTGCTCAAGCCGTTCGCCCGGGAAAACGCGTTCCTGCTGGTGGACCCGGCGCGCAATGTGCTGAGCCTGGCCGGCACGCCGGATGAGTTGGCCAACTACCAGGACACCATCGACACCTTCGATGTCGACTGGCTCAAAGGCATGTCGGTGGGGGTGTTCGGTTTGCAACGGGCCTCGGTGGCCGAGTTGATGCCCGAACTGCAGAAAATGTTCGGCCCCGACAGCGGCATGCCCCTGGCGGGCATGGTGCGGTTTTTGCCGATTGAGCGGACCAACTCGGTGGTGGCGATCTCGTCCCAGCCGCAGTACCTCAGCGAAGTCGGCGACTGGATTCACACCATCGACGAAGGCGGCGGCAACGAACCGCAGATGTACGTCTACGACGTGCGCAACATGAAGGCCACCGACCTCGCCAAGTACCTGCGGCAAATCTACGGCACCGGCGCGATCAAGGACGACACCCCGGCCAAGGTGGCGCCCGGGTTGCGCACCGCAACCTTGTCGTCACTCAACACCGGTGGCAGCACCCCGGGTGGCCTGGACAACAGCGGCAATAACCCGCCCGCCAGTGAGGCTGAAGACCCGGCCCCGGCCGCCAGCGAAGACAGTGAAGGTGCGGAGCAGGGCGCGGCCACCAAAAGCCTCGACGCCGGCACCCGGATCACCGCGCAAAAAAGCAGTAACCAGTTGCTGGTGCGCACCCGCCCCGTGCAGTGGAAGGAAATCGAGTCGGCGATCAAACGCCTCGACAACCCGCCGCTGCAAGTGCAGATCGAGACGCGCATCCTCGAAGTCAAACTCACCGGCGAGCTGGACCTCGGGGTGCAATGGTACCTGGGGCGGCTGGCGGGCAATTCCACCAGCACCACGGTGGCCAATACCCCCGGCAGCCAGGGCGCGCTGGGCGGTGGCGGGGCGGGGTTGGGCGCCGATTCGCTGTTCTATTCCTTCGTCAGCTCCAACCTGCAAGTGGCCTTGCACGCCCTGGAAACCAATGGCCGCACCCAAGTGCTGTCGGCGCCGTCGCTGGTGGTGATGAACAACCAGCCGGCGCAGATCCAGGTGGGCGACAACATCCCCATCAGCCAGACCACGGTCAACACCGGCAACTCCGACACCACGTTGAGCAGCGTCGAATACGTGCAGACCGGGGTGATTCTGGACGTGGTGCCGCGCATCAACCCGGGCGGCCTGGTGTATATGGACATTCAGCAGCAGGTCAGCGACGCCGAGAGCCCGACCACCAACAGCAGCGATACGCCCAACAACCCGCGGATCTCCACGCGCTCGGTGTCGACCCAGGTGGCGGTGCAAAGCGGCCAGACCGTGTTGCTCGGCGGGCTGATCAAGCAGGACAACGCCGAGAGTGTCAGCGCCGTGCCATACCTGGGGAAAATCCCCGGGCTGCGCTGGTTGTTTGGCAACACCAGCAAATCAAAAGACCGCACCGAATTGATCGTGCTGATCACGCCCCGGGTGATTACCAGCAGCGGCCAGTCGCGACAGGTGACGGATGACTACCGCCAGCAGATGCAGCTGTTGCGACCGGCCAACTAAGGGTGGGTCAGCCCTTGCGTTGCAGGGTGTGATAGCCCAGCGCTGCCCGCGCTTCGCGCAGCGATTTGCCTTCATCCAGCAGCGCCCGGATACGCGCTTCCACCGCTTCAATCGAGCGCGCGCAGGCCGCCACTTCATGGGCGCGCTCGCGGGGTACGATCACCACGCCGTTGGCATCGGCGACCACGATGTCGCGGGCGCATACGCGGGCCTGGCCGATGGAAACCGGCTGGTTCACCGACGCCACTTCAACCCGGTCCTTGCCGGTGCGCATGAACCGGCCCTTGGTGAACAACGGGTAGCCGTCGCCCAGCGCCTTGCTCACGTCGCGGCACACGCCATCGATCACAGTCGCGGCGATCCGTTGGCTGCCGGCGTACTGGGTCATGATGTCGCCCCACACGGTGCAGTCGGTGCGCCCGTCATTGTCGATCACCACCACATCGCCTTCGGCCACGTCATCGACAAAGTCGCCGACGGTGCCCGGCGGGGTGCTGGCGCTGACGTAGCGCACGGTGAAGGCCGGGCCGACCACCACCTGGCGATAGTTATCCAGGGGCATGATCCCCAGGCATTGGCCGGGCAGGCCGAGTTTGTCCAGGGCGTCGGACACGCCCGGGGTGTCCAGGCCTGCAAACAGGGCAACCAATTCTTGGTCTTGGGGCGACATGGGTAACTCCTTGTGGTGGTGACAAATCAGTTCGGGTGGAGAGAGGCCGGGCGCGGCTCGGCGATGGTCAGCAAAATGATGAAGCTGATGAACGAGCCGATCGCCAGCCAGGCGAACACGTAGTTCCAGCCGTAGTTGTCCAGCAGCAGGCCGGTGATGAAGGGCGTTGCAGCGGCGCCGAGCTGGCCGATCATGTTCACGATGGCGTTGGAGATCGGGAAGGTCTTCTTGGTGGTCAGGCCCATCGGGTAGACCATGTAGGAGGAGAAGCCGAGGCTCAACACCACGCCGGTCAGCATCAGCAGCAAGCCATAGGGCAGGGGCTCGGCCGGTGAGTTGATCAGCAGGTACATCATCAACGAGGTACCGACCGCCGACAGCAGCATGCCCGGCTTGCGGCGCCCGCCCATCAGGCGGTCGGAGCACCAGCCACCCAGCAGGTTGCCCAGCACCGCACCCACCCAGGGCGCTGCCGAGACCAGGCCCATGTTCATGATCGAGAACTGCTTGACCGTCATCAGGTAGGTCGGGATCCATGCCAGCAGCATGCTGGAGACGCCGAGCTGGAAGCAATAGCTGGTGGCGCAGCCCCAGACGTTCCAGGATTTGAACACCTCGCGGTTGGTTTCCAGGCGCTTTTCATCGCGGGTGCGAATCATCCGGTCGAGCTTTTCCACCCAGGCCGGGGTCTTGTGCACGCGGGCGGTCTGGGTGATTGCCGTGTCTTCGACGATGTACTGGAGTTCGGCTTGATTGACGAAGCGGCTGCGGGACGGGTGGTCGGCGACCATGAAGTACCAGACCACCGCCAGCACGATGCCGGGGATGGCAAAGAAGTAGAAAATCTCGCGCCAGCCCCACACCGAAATGATCACGGCACACAGCGGCGGCACGATCACCGGCCCGAACTTCACCGCCGAGAGAAAGATCCCCGACGCGGTGCCTTTTTCCCGTGCCGGAAACCAGTTGTTGATGGTGGTGGTCATGCTGATGGGCAGCGGGCCTTCGGCGACGCCCAGCCCCAGGCGATAGAGTTTCAGCGCCAGCAGTGAGCTGGCGGTGCCCACCAGGCCGGTCAGCAACGAGGTCAGCACCATGGCCCCCGGGAGGATGCGGCTCACGCCAAAGCGGCCGAAGGCAAAGCCCGAAGGCAATTGCGCCAGGGCGTAAGCCAGCAGGAACAGGCTGACGAGGCCGCCGGCCTGGGCGTTGCTCATTTCAAATTCCTGGCGAATAAACGGCAGCGCCACGCCGAGGTTGGCCCGGTCGGCCGCGGCCACGGTGTAGATCAGGAAAATCAGCGCCGCAACCACCCAGCGGTATTGGCTGCGCACAGCGGGTTTTATGACTTCAGGCATAGACATGGGGCGGACCTTGTTGTTGTGAGTGTTGTCCTGTTCGGCCCTAATCTTATGAAGGGCCGAACGCCACCATTAGCGATATTTATTTATGTGAATTCATCACTTTTCCTCTTCAGTCAGCAGGCTGCTGCAGAAGCCGCGGATTGCCTCGCACGCCTGGCGCAACGAGGCATCATCCAGTGCATAGGCGATGCGAAGGTACGGCCCCAGGCCAAAGGCGCTGCCGTGGACCACGGCCACATTGGCCTCATCGAGTAGCGCCAGGGCCACGTCTTCATCGCTGTGCAGCACGCGCCCGCCGGCCGAGGTACGCCCGATCAGCGCCGCGCAGGAGGCAAACGCATAAAACGCGCCGGCGGGGCGGATGCACCCCAGGCCCGGGGTGTCGTTCAGCAGGTCGACCATCAAATCCCGACGCGCCTGGAACGCCACGCGGCTGTCGTGGATGAAGTCCTTGGGGCCTTCCAGTGCAGCGAGGGCCGCCTGTTGCGAGATCGAGCAGGCGCCGGAGGTTTGCTGGCCTTGCAGCTTTTCCATGGCCTCCAGCAACCAGCGCGGCCCGGTGGCGAAACCGATGCGCCAGCCGGTCATGGCGTAGGCCTTGGACACACCGTTCATGGTCAATGTGCGCGATGCCAGCTGCGGTTCAACCTGGGCCAGGGTGTGAAATGGCTGGCCGTCGAAGATCAGGTGCTCGTAGATGTCATCGGCGAGGATCAGCACCTGCGGCTGGGCCAACAACACCGCTGCGAGTGCCCGCAACTCGTCCTCGCTGTACACCGCACCCGTGGGGTTGGAGGGTGAATTGAGGATCAGCCAGCGGGTTTGCGGGGTGATCGCCGTGGCCAGCGCCTCGGGTGTCAGCTTGAACCCACTGTCGGCATCACAGGTGACGATGCGCGCTTCGCCGCCGCACAGTTGCACCATCTCCGGGTAGCTGACCCAGTACGGCGCGGGCACGATCACCTCGTCGCCGTCGTTGAGGGTGGCCGCCAGGGCGTTGTAGATCACCTGTTTGCCGCCGTTGCACACGAGGGTGTCCTGCCAGGACACGTCCAGGCCGTTTTCACGCCGGAACTTCGCCGCCACCGCTTCGCGCAGGGCGCGGGCACCCGCCACCTGGGTGTAGCGGGTATGGCCGTTTTCAATGGCCTGGATCGCGGCTTCGCGGATGTGCGCCGGCGTATCGAAATCCGGCTCGCCGGCGCACAGCGAGATGATCTGCGCGCCTTGCGCACGGCGTTCTGCCACGCGGTCCATGATGCGATAGGTGGCAGACGGTTGCGCGCTGGCCAGGCGCGGGTTGAGCCGCTGGATATCGGCGCTCATTGGGTGATCGCCTCGAACTGTGCGTCGTGCATCACCTCGACCACCGAGCGCCCGCTGCGCACCGCCTGCACCATGCCGTCCTGGCGGCGGGCGATGCGCTCGCCGAGGTCCAGGACCTTTTCGATCATCGCCTGGGGCACAAACACCGTGCCGCACACATCGGCGATCACATAGTCGTCCTCGCTGACGCTGACGCCCGCGACGCTGAGGGTCACGCCGGCATCGAGCTGCACCACGCGGTTGCGTGCGCTGATCATGGTCACGCCGCGCCCGTACACCGGGTAGCCGATGGCCTCGCTGCCGTCGATATCACGGCTGAACCCGTCGATCACCGTGCCGCGTATGTGTTTGAGCGACGCCGCGTTGGCGATGATGTCGCCCCAGCAGGAAATGCCCTCGATGCCGCCGGCAATCACCAGCACCCGGTCGCGGCTCTCCACCTGTTCGATCACCGGGGTGATCAGGTGCACCGTGGGGGCCGCGTCGGACTTGGGGCCGAGCAATACGGTACTGGCGCGACCGACGATCTTCGGGCAGTTCCACAGCGGGCGCAGGCCTACGGTGGCACCGGACAGGCCGAGGAAGTCGAGGGCGTCGGACACGGTGTTGGTGTCCAGTGCGGCCAGGCGGTCGAGCAAGTGGTCAGCGGTCATGGGCAAGCCTCGGGGGACGGAGGCGGCCAGTGTCAGCGAGTCGCTTTGATAGGTATATTACGAAGTACAGAAGCCTTGCATACGCTTAACCTATGGATAAAACCATGATCAACTTTCGCCTGATTCGTCACCTCTGGCTGTTCCTCGCGGTGGCCGAAGAGCAGAACTTCGGCCGCGCCGCCAAGCGCCTTGGCATGTCCCAGCCGCCTCTGAGCGAGCAGATCCAGGTGCTGGAGCAGGCGCTCAAGGTCAAACTGTTCGACCGCTCGCGACGCGGGGCTCAGTTGACCCCGGTGGGCGCGGCGATCCTGCCGGCGGTGCGCAAGTTCGCCGAGCAACTGGAGCGCCTGGAGCTTGCGGTGGAGGAGGCGGTGGCGGGGCAGTCGGGGATGTTGACCATTGGCGCGATCTCCACGGCGATGTTCGATGTGTTGCCCGGCCTGATCGAACAACTGAAACTCGATTACCCCCAGCTCACGGTGTCGGTACGGGAAATCGACAGCGTCGAGGCGCTGCCGGCGCTGGAAGCGGGGGACATCGACCTGGCCTTCGCCCGTCTGGACGGCGACCTGGGCGCCTCGGTGCAGTCGCTGCCGCTGACGGAAGACCGGTTGGTGGTGGCCTTGCCCGCCGATCACCCGTTGGCGAGCCGCACGCGCATCAGCCTGTCGAGCCTGGCCAATGAACCGTTGGTGATGTTTTCGCGCAATGTCAGCCCGGTGTATTTCGACAACCTGATCGCCACCTGCCGCGCCAGCGGTTTTTCCCCACGGGTGCTGCATGAGGTGCGTTCGGTGGCCTCGCAGATCGCCTTTGTCAGCTATGGGCAGGGCATTGCGCTGGTGCCGGCGTCGCTGAAAAAACTGGCCCCGGCCAATGTGGTGTTTCGCGGGTTGAGCCAGAAACTCAATGTCGTGACCACGGCCATCGCCTGGAACACCCAGCGCCCCAACCCGGTGGTGGAGGCGGTGATCGCGCGGTTTCGCTAAGGGTTGCGCTGGCTCAGGTACTCGAACAGCTTTGCTGCTTCCGGTGCCAACTGCGCCTGGCTGCTGACCCCGACAAACAGGGTGCGCTGCGCCCAGTCGTCGTCCAGTTCCACCGCGATCAACCGGCTGCCCAGCAATTCGTCACGCACCGATGACAACGGCAGGATACCGATGCCCAGCCCGGCTTCGATCATCCGGCAGATCCCGTCGAAACTGCTGACCTGGATCCGCACCTTGAGCACCTTGCCGGCGCTCGCGGCGGCGTCGGTGATCCGGCGCAGCAGCGAGCTGCCCTGATTCAGCGCCACGTAGTCAAAACCCAGGGTGTCGCTGAAAGAAACCCTGTGTTCCGTGGCCAGTTCATGGCCTACCGGCACCAGCAACACCAGCCGGTCTTCACGATACGGCAGCTTGTACAGCCCCTCGGCCGGGACGTTATCGGCAAAGATCCCGATATCGGCGCGGCCACTTTCCACCGCCTGGATGATCGGCTCGCTGAGGGCTTCTTCCAGGCCGATGCGCACGTGGGGGTTGTCCCGCAGGAACGCCGCCAGGTCGTCCGGCAGGAACTGCACCACCGCCGAAGTGTTGGCGAACAGCCGCACATGCCCGCGCACCCCCACCGCGTAGTCACTGGCGTCGCAGGCCATGCGGTTGACGCCTTCCAGGATGATTTTTGCGTGTTCAACCATGCCTTGTCCCGCCGCCGTCAGCTCCAGCCCCCGTGGCAGGCGCACGAACAGCGGGCATTCGGTGGTGCGCTCCAGTTCGGCCAGGCGCTTGCTGGCCGCCGAGACGGTCATGTTGGCCTTTTCCGCGGCGCGGGTGAGGTTGGCGGTTTCGGCGGCGAAGATCAGCAAGCGCAGGGACAGCAGGTCGAAATGCAGGGGATTGATCATCAAGGGGGTCCGAGGGTTTCCAGTCTGGAAAGGATAGTGGCGAAATCCGAAATTTTCATCCGCCCGGTTTCTGTCGATTATCCAGGGCACACGCACTCAACAAGAACGGAAAACGTCATGGGCTTACCGCTGCAAGGTCTCAAGGTCGTGGAGCTGGGTCAACTGATTGCCGGACCCTTTGCCGCCAAGATGCTCGGCGAATTCGGCGCCGAGGTGGTCAAGATCGAACCGCCGGTGACCGGCGACCCGCTGCGCAAATGGCGACTGCTGCACGACGGCACGTCCGTGTGGTGGGCCGCGCAATCACGCAATAAACGCTCGCTGACCCTTGATTTGCGCCAGGCCGAGGCCCAGCAGGTGGTGCGCCAACTGGTGGCCGACGCCGATGTGCTGATCGAGAATTTTCGCCCCGGTACCCTGGAAAGCTGGGGCCTGGGCTGGGACACGCTGCATGCGCTGAACCCTAAGTTGATCATGCTGCGGGTTTCCGGCTACGGCCAGACCGGCCCTTATCGGGACCGACCCGGCTTCGGCGTGATCGGCGAAGCCATGGGCGGCCTGCGCCACCTGTCCGGCGAGCCGGGGCGTACGCCGGTGCGAGTGGGCGTTTCCATTGGCGACTCGCTGTCGGCGTTGCACGGAGTGATCGGCATCCTGCTGGCCCTGCGGCACCGCGACCAGAACGGCGGCGAAGGCCAGCAGATCGACGTGGCGCTGTACGAATCGGTGTTCAACATGATGGAAAGCCTGTTGCCCGAATACTCGGTGTTCAACACCGTGCGCGAACCCGCCGGCAGCAGCTTGCCGGGCATTGCGCCGACCAATGCGTACCGTTGCCGCGATGGCGGTTTTGCGTTGATCGCGGGCAATGGCGACAGCATCTATCAGCGCCTGATGGAAGTGATCGGGCGCCCCGACCTGGCCGCCGACCCGGCGCTGGCGCAGAACGACGGCCGGGTGTTGCAGGTTGAACGCATCGACGCCGCCATCTCCCAATGGACCGCACACCTGCCGCTGGAAGAAGTGCTGTCGATCCTCACCGAAGCGCGCATCCCCGCCGGCAAGATCTACACCGCCGCCGACATCGCCCACGACCCGCATTACCGGGCCCGCGACATGCTCCTCGACAGCGTGCTTGGCGACGGCACGCCGGTGACCTTGCCCGGCATCGTGCCCAAGCTGGGCACCACCCCGGGCCGCGTCATGCATCCGGCGCCGACCCTGGGCCAGCACACCACCGAGATCCTCGACGGCCTCGGCATCGCCCCCGCGCAGCAAGCCGACTGGCGCCAGCGCGGCATTATTTAAACCGGAGGAACAGCCATGCAACGCCTGTTTTTGCAGGAAGTCGCCACCCGTGACGGCTTCCAGAACGAAGCACGGTTTATCGAGACCGCCGACAAGATCGCCATGATCGACGCCCTCAGCCAGTGCGGTTTCGCCAAGATCGAAGTCACCTCGTTTACCTCGCCCAAGGCCATCACCGCGTTGCGGGATGCCGAAGCGGTGATGCACGGCATCCGGCGCAACCCCGCGGTGGAGTACACCGTGCTGGTGCCCAACGTGCGTGGCGCCGAGCGGGCGCTGGCGTGCAACATTGATGAAGCCAACCTGGTGATGTCGGTCAGCGAACCCCACAACCGCTCCAACCTGCGCATGAGCCGCGAGCAGTCGTTCGCTCAACTGCGCGAAGTGTTCAGCGTGATCGGCGCCAGGGGCCCGGTGGCGATCAATGTGTCGCTGTCGACGGTGTTTGGCTGCCCGATGCAGGGCGATGTACCGGTGGGGGAGGTGCTGCATTGGGTCGAGCGCTTCGCCGAATTGGGTGCCCGTGGCGTGACCTTGTGCGACACCACCGGCATGGCCTACCCGAGCCAGGTCGAGGCGCTGTCCCGGGCTGTGCGTGAGCGGTTCCCGGCGCTGCAACTGACCCTGCATTTTCACAACACCCGCGGCATGGCCCTGGCCAACGCCCTGGCGGCCATCGACGCCGGGGTTGACCGCTTCGATTCATCACTCGGCGGCCTCGGCGGTTGCCCCTACGCGCCGGGTGCCAGCGGCAATGTGTGCACCGAAGACCTGCTGCACATGCTGCAACTGATGGGCTTCAGCACCGGCGTCGACCTCGACCGCGTGCTGGCCGTTGCCCGGCAACTGCCCGGCCTGATCGGCCACGAGATTCCCAGCCAGGTCCTCAAGGCCGGCAAACGCCTGGACCTGCACCCGATTCCCGCCCATGTCGCCAGCCTGGAAAAGCAGGTGGCCAACACCCTGGAGCTGCGCCCATGATCGATCATCTTGACCACCTGGTACTCACCACCCTCGACCCGGTTGCCGCCGAGGATTTCTACGTGCGCGTGCTGGGCTTGCAGGTGCAGACCTTCGCCGGCGGGCGCAAGGCGTTCGCCTTCGGCCAGCAGAAAATCAACCTGCACGTGCGTGGCCACGAGTTCGAACCCAAGGCGCACTTGCCGGTGCCGGGGGCGCTGGATCTGTGTTTTATCGCCTCGGTTCCACTGGATCAGGTGATTACGCACCTGGCCAGGGTCGAGTGGCCAATCATCGAAGGCCCGGTGATGCGCACGGGCGCCACCGGGCCGATCCGCTCGGTGTATGTGCGCGACCCGGACCTCAACCTGATCGAGATTTCCGAGCAGGTACAGCCATGAACGTGGTGTTCCTCGACAGCGACAGCCTGCCCCTGAACATTCCCGCGCCGGCCTGGGTCACCGACTGGCAAGACCGCCCCGATACGCCTGCTGATCAAGTGGTGGAGGTGTCCCGGCATGCCCACGTGCTGATCACCAACAAGGTGCGCATTGGCCGCGTCGAACTGGAACAACTGCCGAACCTGCGCTTCATCTGCGTCGCGGCCACCGGCTACGACTGCATCGACCTGGCCGCCTGCCGCGACTTCGGCGTGACGGTGTCCAACGTGCCGGCGTATTCGGCGCAAAGCGTTGCCGAATCGGTAATCGCCTCGATCTTCGCCCTGCGCCGGCAGCTGTTTGCCTACCAGCGCGCGGCCCGGCAGGACTGGCCGGACTCGCGACACTTTTGCGTGCACCGCGCGCCGATCCAGGATGTGCAAGGCAGCGTGCTGGGCATCGTCGGCAAGGGCGCGATTGGCCTGGCCACGGCGCGCCTGGCAAGTTCGTTGGGCATGCGCCTGCTGTTTGCTGAACACCGGGGCGTGACGTCGGTGCGCCAGGGTTACCAATCGTTTGAAACCGTGCTGGCGCAAAGCGACGTGATTTCCCTGCATTGCCCGCTGACCGAGCGCACCCGTCACCTGATAGGCGCCGCTGAATGTGCACAGATGAAACCCGGCGCCTTGCTGATCAACACCGCACGCGGGCCGCTGGTGGATGAGTCCGCTGTGCTCGTGGCACTGGAGCGCGGCCGCCTGGGTGGCGCCGCTCTGGATGTGCTGTGCCAGGAACCGCCGCCGGCCGATCACCCCTTGCTCAACAGCCCGCATCCCAACCTGATCGTCACGCCCCATGTGGCCTGGGCCAGCCAGAGCAGCCTGCAACGGCTGGCCGACGGCATCCTCGGCAACCTTCAGGGTTACCACAGCGGGAGCCTGATCAACGTCGTGTCGTAGAGGTTTCTCCCTCCCACAACAAGGTCCACTCATGAAAACAATAACAAGCATGATTTCGGAAAAATCCCCGTCACGACTGCGCCGCGTACTGCGCCACCTGTATGTGCAGGTGCTGCTGGCGATCCTGCTGGGCATCATCGTCGGGCACTTTTATCCTGGCGTGGGCGAACAGATGAAGCCCCTGGGCGACACGTTCATCAAGCTGATCAAGATGCTGATTGCACCGATCATCTTCTGCACCGTGGTCAGCGGCATCGCCAGCATGCAGAGCCTCAAGCGCATCGGCCGGGTCGGCTTCAAGTCGCTGCTGTACTTCGAAGTGCTCACGACCCTGGCGCTGGTGATCGGCCTGATCGGCGTCAACCTGATGCAGCCCGGCGCGGGGATGCACATCAACCCGGCGACCCTTGATGGCCAGGCGGTTGCCGGCTACAGCAAGCTGGCTCATGAGCAGAGTGTGGTGGGGTTCCTTACGCATATCGTGCCGAGCACGGTGTTTGGGGCGTTTGCCGAGGGCGATATCCTGCAGGTGCTGTTTATTTCCATCCTGTTTGCGTTCGCCTTGCAGATGCTGGGGGCGGTGGGCAAGCCGTTGCTGAACCTGATTGATCTGGTGGCCCAGGCGTTTTTTCGCATGGTCAAGATTGTCATGTATGTGTCGCCGCTGGGGGCGTTTGGGGGGATGGCGTTTACCATCGGCAAGTATGGTGTGGGGTCGTTGGGGGCGTATGGCAACTTGCTGATTTGCTACTACGTGACGGCGGTTTTCTTTGTGTTTGTGGTGTTGAACCTGGTGGCGCGGTTGGCCGGGTTCAGTCTGTGGCAGTTTCTCAAGTACATTCGTGATGAGTTGTTCCTGGTGCTGGGGACATCGTCTTCGGAGTCGGCGTTGCCGCGGTTGATGGGCAAGCTTGAGCGCCTGGGGTGTGAGAAGTCGGTGGTGGGGTTGGTGGTGCCGTCGGGGTACTGTTTCAACCTGGATGGCAGTTGCATCAACATGACGGTGCTGGCGATTTTCATTGCCCAGGCGTTGGATATTCCCCTCGACCTTTGGCACCAGGTCACGTTGTTGTTGATTTTGCTGCTGACTTCCAAGGGTGCGGCCAGTGTGACGGGTGGGGCGTTTATTACGTTGGCGGCGACGCTGGGCAGCCTGGATGTGATTCCGGCGGCGGGGTTGGTGTTGGTGCTTGGGGTTTATCGGTTTATTTCTGAAGGTGGGGCGTTGATTAATGTGATTGGCAATGGGGTGGCGACGCTGTTTATTGCCAAGTGGGAGGGGGCGTTGGATGAGGGGAAGCTGGCGGCTCAGTTGCGGGATGGGTGTGGCAGGGAGGGGCGGGTGTGAGTGGGTGGTTGTGGGTGTATATCCGTTGTTTAGGTAACGGCCACTTAGGGTTTCGCTCTTACAGCGACTCACTTTGGAAAAGCCCCAAAGTAAGCAAAGGGCTCTGCCCCGCCTGTCGGCACCTCGCCTAGGCTCGGTGTTCCCTCACTCCGGCGATGCTCCGCGGGCCGCCGCGATGGGCCATCCTTGGCCCAGCGCGGCTAAACCGGCGTCCTGCCGGTTTACCCGCTCCGCACCCCCTGCGTTCGGCCTCGGGCTTATTGGGGCAGTCAGGGCCAGATCAAGATCAAAAGCAAGAGCACAGCGGCCTACAGGCCGGCTTGAGTGGTAGAAGCCAGATCAAAAGCGAAAGCCAAATCTGAAACTGCTGCAGCTCTGCTTTTCTGTGGGAGCTGGCTTGCCTGCGATGGCATCACCTCGGTGTGTCTGATGTACCGAGTTGTCTGCATCGCAGGCAAGCCAGCTCCCACATTTGACCGTGGTCGCTTTAGATTTTGATTTTGCCTTTGCTTCACACCACTCAAGCCGGCCTGTAGCCCCCGGTGTCAGGGTAGTTGTCGCGTCCACCGCTTTTTGAACACATTTCGGGGGCGGCAAGAGTATGGTCATGCCTTTCTACTCAGATGAACGTAAAGCCGCACTGCTGAAAATGATGCTTCCGCCCCTGAGCCTTTCAGCAGCGGAGGTCGCTCGCCGCGAAGGTTGCAGCGATATGTCTCTCCATTATTGGCGCAAACAAGCTGCTGCCAGAGGAACGCAATTGTCCGACGCTAAACAACCCGCCGAAAATTGGTCAGCCGAATCCAAACTGGCGGTCATCATAGAGACAGGTTCGCTGTCGGAACTGGAGATCGGTGAATATTGCCGAAGGAAAGGTATTTTTCCCGAGCAGATTACCGATTGGCGTAATGCGTTTATCGCCAGTAGCACCCAAAAACCAGCTGCGAAAACGGCGAGTTCAGGGCAGTCACGGGATGATAAAAAAAGGATCCGTGAGCTTGAGCGCGAACTACGCCGCAAGGATGCGGCGCTGGCCGAGACGGCGGCGTTACGTGGTGCTGAGAAAAAAGCTCAATGCCTACTGGGGGAGCGACGACGAGGACAAACTGACCTTGTTGCCTGAACGGTATTTACTCGTTGGTTGGCTCAATGAAGCCATCCTGGCGGGCC
>NZ_AHHC01000080.1:0-32250 GCF_000242655.1 Pseudomonas sp. PAMC 25886 | reverse complement strand
GCCTTGGCAGTCTCAGATCCGTATACGCGGGAGTTGTTGATGGCTGAGGCGATCTGATTCGTGGAAGCTTTTGGGGTACATATCCGTTATTTAGGTAACGGCCGCTTATGGTTTCGCTCTTACAGCGACTCACTTTGGAAAAGCCCCAAAGTAAGCAAAGGGCTCTGCCCCGCCTGTCGGCACCTCGCTAAGGCTCGGTGTTCCCTCACTCCGGCATTGCTCCGCGGGCCGCCGCGACGGGGCGTCCCTGCCCCGTCGCGGCTAAACCGGCGTCCTGCCGGTTTACCCGCTCCGCACCACCTGCGTTCGGCCTCGGGCTTATTGGGGCAGTCAGAGCCAGATCAAGATCAAAAGCAAGAGCACAGCGGCCTACAGGCCGGCTTGAGTGGTAGAAGCCAGATCAAAAGCCAAAGCGAAAGCGAAAACCAAATCTGAAACTGATGCAGCTCTGCTTTTCTGTAGGAGCTGGCTTGCCGGCGATGCAGACACCTCGGTGCATCAGGTACACCCAGTTGATGCTATCGCAGGCAAGCCAGCTCCCACATTTGTACCGTGCCCGCTTTAGATTTTGATTTTGCCTTTGCCTTTGCTTCACACCACTCAAGCCGGCCTGTAGGCCGCTGTGCTGTTGATCTGCTTTTGATCTTGATCTTAGGCGCCCCGTTAAACCACGCTGGCCGAACGCAGGTGGTGCGGAGCGGGTAAACCGGCAGGACGCCGGTTTAGCCGCGACGGGGCAGGGACGCCCCGTCGCGGCGGCCCGCGCAGTAGTACCGGAGAGAGGGCACACCGAGCCTGAGCGAGGTGCCGAGTGGTGGGGCAAGAGCGTTTTGCTTACTTTTGCGCTGTTCAAAAGTGAGCCGCTGTAAGAGCGGAACCCATAGCGGCCGTTACCGCAGCAACGGATATGTACTCGGTCCACCTCATCCCCAAGCTGTTGCCTGACCAACACTTCCCACACACATTGTCGTTTTCCCCAATCTCCCGCCCGCCCAATGTCCCGTATTTACGGCCCCTGAAACCCGGCATGCCTTGTGCAATGACCCAATCCCCGGACTTCAGGCCTCACTCATCATGCAAGAACCCGCCCCTTACCCGCGACGATCCAGCCCGCTGCTCCTTCTGGGCACCGCCACACTCTGCGGCCTGCTCCTGGGCTGCGGCCAAAGCGGCTCGACCGTCACCCGCAGTGACCAACCGGTAAAAGGCGGCACCCTGGTCTACGCCACCGACCGCGAACCCACCTGCCTCGACCCCCACGTGGCCGGCGACATGCCCCAGGTGTTCGTCGCCCAGCAGTACCTGGACTCCCTGGTCTCGATGGACGCCGACGGCCGCATCGGCCCCTGGCTCGCCAAGACCTGGGAAGTGTCCCCGGACGGCCTGACCTACACCTTCCACCTGCGCAACGACGTGCACTTCACCGACGGCACCCCGTTCAACGCCGCAGCGGTAAAGGCCAACCTCGACCACATGGCCAACCCCAAGACCCAGTCGAGCACCGCAGGCGGCTACATCCGCCAATACCGCAGCACCGACGTGCTCGACGAGTACACCGCCGTGGTGCACCTGGCCACGCCTTACGCGGCGTTTCTGGAAGTGTTGGCCCAAGGCTTCCTGGGCATCGAGTCGCCCACCGCACTGCTGCGCTCCCGCGACGTGAACTGCGAAAGCCCCGTGGGCAGCGGCCCGTTCAAGGTCGTGCGCTGGGACCGCCAGAGCCAGGTCGAACTGGTGCGCAACCCCGACTACAACTGGGCGCCGCCCACCGCCAAACACCAGGGCCCGGCCTGGCTCGACCGGATCGTCTGGAAGTTCATCCAGGAACCTTCGGTGCGCTTCGCCTCGTTGCAGGCCGGTGAGGTCGATGTGATCGAAGCGTTACCGCCCGAATCCCACGAGGCCGCCCGGCGCAATCCGGACCTGACCCTGGTGATCGCCCAGCGCCCCGGCAACCCCACCAACGGCACGCTGAACATCACCCGCGCGCCGTTCGATGACTTGCGGGTGCGCGAAGCCTTTGTGCGCAGCTCCGACATCGAGGGTGCGTTGAAGAGTGTGTACTTCAACGAATTCCCCCGCGCCGGCGGCCCGTTGAGCCCGGCCACGCGCTTCTACAACCCGGAGTTCCAGCACGCCCAGGATTACGACCCGGCCCGGGCCGCGCAGTTGCTCGACCAGGCCGGCTGGACCCAACGCGACAGCGAGGGCTACCGCACCAAGGACGGCAAGCGCCTGCAAGTCCATGTGGTGATGGGCAACCGCACGCCACCGTCGGAATACACCCTGTGGGAGCAGGTACAGGCCACTACCCGGCAGGCCGGCTTCGAGCTGATCGTCGACCAGATGAGCGACGTGCAGGCCACCAAACGCCAGGCCGACTGGGACTACGACATTCGCCTCGGCTACTGGAACACCAACACCGCCGACGTGCTGCGGATCATCTTTGGCAGCGAGTTCATTCGCCCCGCAGGCGTAGGGGGCTACCACCAGAACACCGCAGGCTTCAGTGACCCGGCTTTCGACACGCTGATCCAGCAGGCCCTCACCACCCAGGACAGCGAGCAGCGCCGGGCCCTGTATTACCAGGCGCAGAAGATCGCTTCCAGCCAGTACCTGCAATTGACCACCTACCCGCAAAGCACGCGGCTGGGTATCTACAAGACCACCCAGGGCGTGCGGCTGGAGCCGTCGCTGGCGGTGACCTATCTCTATGACGCATGGGTGAACAAATGAGCAGTCCATCACTTGCCAACCCACGGCGCGAGCGCCTGGCCCGGCTCGGCAAACGTGCGCTGTGGCGCCTTGCCGGCGGGGTGCTGGTGCTCTGGGCGGTGGCCACGCTGACCTTCTTTGCCTTGCGCCTGATGCCCGGCGATCCGGTGCAGGCGATCCTCGGCGGCCCGAGCGGCAACCCCACCCCGGAGACCATCGCCGAAGCCACCCGCGAGTACGGCCTCGACAAGCCATTGGCGGTGCAATACGCGCTGTACCTCGGGCGCCTGGTGCAGGGTGACCTGGGGGTTTCCTATTCCCAGCATCTGCCGGTGACCCGAGTGCTCGCCGAGCAATCCTGGCCGACCCTGGAGCTGACCCTGACGTCGCTCGCGTTGGCCTGGGTGCTGGTGCTGGCGCTGACGGTGCTGACCGCCGGACGCCGACGCTGGGTGGCCAGCCTGGCCTCGCTCGCCGAAACCCTGGCCGCCGCGTTGCCGCATTTCTGGTTGGGGATTCTGCTGCTGGCGGTGTTTGCGTTCGGCCTGCGGCTGTTCCCGCCGGCGGGCAGTGACGGCTGGCGCACGCTGGTATTGCCGTCGTTCGCCCTGGCGATTCCGCTGGCGGGGTTTATCGCCCAGGTCACCCGTGAATCCCTGGATTTGACCCTCGACCAACCCTTCATCCTCACCGCCCGAACCCGTGGCCTGAGTGACTTCAACGTGCGCTTCAAACACGCACTGCGCCACGCGGTATTGCCGGGCATCTCGCTGTCGGGCTGGGCCATCGGCGCGCTGATCAGTGGCGCGGTGGTGATTGAAGTGATTTTTTCCCGCAAGGGCCTTGGCCGTCAGCTGTACCAGGCGGTGCAGGCACAGGACCTGCCGCTGACCATCGGCATCAGCCTGGTGGTCGCTGCCGGTTATGTGCTCGCCAACATTCTGGTCGACCTGCTGTACCTGTGGGTCGACCCTCGCCAACAGGAGATTCCAGCATGAGCGGCCTGACCCTCGAAGCACCGCTGCCCGCGCTGCGGATTCAGCGGTCCACCCGCACGCTACGGCCCGGCCCGCTGTTGGCGATTACCTTTCTGCTGCTGGTGATTGTCGCGGCGCTGGTGCCGCAGTTGTTCGCCTACAGCGACCCACTGGCCATCGTGCCCCGCGACGCGTTTCATTCGCCGAGCCTGGCCCACTGGTTCGGCACCGATCAGTCCGGGCGGGATATCTTTTCCCGGGTGATCTACGGCACGCGCCAGTCGCTGTTTATCGGGCTTGCTGCAACCGCTATCGCCATGAGCATCGCCATCGTGCTCGGCCTGCTGGGCGGGCTCGGCGGCGCGCGGGTGGACCGTGGCGTGGGTTGGTTGCTGGAAGTGCTGTTTGCGTTCCCGAGCCTGATTCTGGCGCTGCTGTTCGTGGCGATCTTCGGCAGCGGCATTGGCCCGCTGATTGTCGCCACCGGGCTGGGCAGCGCACCGGGTTACGCACGCATGGTCCGCGGCCAGGTGCTGGCGGTGCGCAACGCGGGCTACATCGAAGCGGCCCGGGCCCTCGGGCATCCGCCGCTGCGCATCATTCTGCGCCAACTGCTCCCGAACGCCATGCGCCCGTTGATCGTGACCCTGACCATGGGCGTGGGCCAGGCGATTGTCTGGGCCTCGGCCCTGAGCTTTCTCGGCCTGGGCGCACGTCCGCCGGCGCCGGAGTGGGGGACCATGTTGTCCATGGGCCGCGACTTTATCGCCAACGCCTGGTGGCTGACGTTCTTCCCCGGCCTGTTCATCGTATTGACCACGCTGTCGACCACGGTCACTGGCCGTTACCTGCAACAACGCCTGGAGGGCCGTCTTTCATGAGCGACCAGAAACGCTTGATCGTTGAAGGGCTGTCCATCGAGTTTGCCGGGCAGTCGGTGGTACGCAATCTGTCTTTCACCCTGGAGCCGGGCAAAACCCTGGCGCTGGTGGGTGAGTCCGGCTCGGGCAAAAGCGTCACCGCCCGCAGCCTGATCGGCCTGGCGGGGGCGGGCGCCAAGGTCACGGCGCGCACCTTGAGTTATGACGGAGTGGATTTGCTCAGCCTGTCGGAGCGCGGCTGGCGCCGTTTGCGCGGCAACGGCATCGGCTTCGTATTGCAGGATGCACTGGTATCCCTCGACCCGTTGCGCCCGGTGGGCAAGGAAATTCTCGAAGTGCTGGAGACCCACCGCTGGGGCGACCGTCGCAGCCGTGGCGAACGGGTCATCGAGCTGCTGGACCTGGTCGGTGTACCCGAGCCGCAACTGCGTGCCCGCCAGCGCCCCGATCAACTCTCTGGCGGCCTGCGCCAGCGTGCGCTGATTGCCAGTGCACTGGCGTTGAACCCCGGCCTGGTGATTGCCGATGAACCCACCACCGCGCTGGATGCCACGGTGCAGGCGCAGATTCTGCAAGTGTTGCAGCAGATCAAGGCCCGTGGCGATTCGCTGCTGATCATCAGCCATGACCTGGCGGTGGTCGCGCAACTGGCGGATGAGGTACTTGTTTTGCGCCACGGTGAAGTGGTGGAGCAGGGCCCGATGGATCAGGTGCTGCTCAACCCGCGCCACGCCTACACGCGCTCGCTGCTGGATGCGGTGCCCGCCGAGCATGCCCGGGGCACACGCCTGTCGCCGGAGCGCAGCAATGCTGTCGCGCAGCCACGGCCGGGCGCGGACTCGCCGGTGTTGCTCAAGGCCTCGGGCCTGGGCAAACGGTATGTCGGCCCCGATCAACAGTCACGCCAGGTGGTGGACGGCGTCAGCTTCGAGCTGCGCGCCGGCCGCACCCTGGGCATCGTCGGTGAGTCCGGTTCGGGCAAAACCACGGTGGCGCGCATCGCCCTCGGGCTGCTGCAACCGGATGCCGGCGAGGTGCGTTTTCTTGACCAGCCATGGGCAGCCGCAGGCGCCGAACGGGTCGAGGAGAAGACTCGACGTTTGCATCGCCGCGACATCAGCGTGATCTATCAGGACCCGCTGAGTTCATTCGACCCGCGCTGGACGGTCGGGCAGATCCTCAGTGATGCGCTGGACGTCGCAGGCATCGACGCCGAGCAACAGGCCGCCCGGGTGGCGCAGTTGCTCGACCAGGTCCGCCTGGCGCCGCAACTGGCCGAGCGTCGGCCGCTGCAACTGTCGGGCGGGCAGCGCCAGCGCGTGGCGATTGCCCGGGCAATTGCCAGCAACCCCAAAGTGATTATCTGTGACGAGCCGGTGTCGGCGCTGGATGTGTCGGTGCAGGCTCAGGTGCTGGACCTGCTGGCCGACCTGCAAGCCTCGCTGGGCCTGGCCTATCTGTTTATCTCCCACGACCTTGGCGTGATTCGCCACGTCAGCGATGAAGTGTTGGTGATGCGCCACGGCCAGGTGGTGGAAAGCGCCAGCGTCGAGACGTTGTTTGAGTCCCCCCAACATGAATACACCCGGCGCCTGTTGGGCGCCGTGCCGCGCCTGCCCGGCAGCGGCACGCAGTTGGTGGTGCCGGCGCTGGAGCCGGAACACCCCGGCTGGCTGTTTGATGAATCGCGCCTGTGGAAAATCGCCATCTAGACCTGAATCAAGGAAGTGCCATGAGCAAGTTGTCTGCTGTACCCACGCCACCGGTTGTGACGGTGGCCGAACTGAACGCCCGCGCCGACCGCATCCTGCCGCAGATCGCCGCCGGCGCTGCGCAACGCGAGCGCGACCGCCAGCTGCCGTACGAGGCGGTGGCGCAGATCGCCCAGGCGGGGCTGTTTACCGTGCGGATTCCCAAGCGTTTTGGCGGCGCCGGTGGTTCGGTCAAGGACGTGATTGCCTTGCTGATTCGCATCGCCTCGGCCGACTCCAACGTGGCCCAGGCCCTGCGCCCCGGTTTCGGGTTTGTCGAAGGCTTGCTGGCCTCCCGCGCCGAGGGGGCGGAAGAGGAGCGTGAGCGCTGGTTCGAGCGCTATCGGCAAGGCGCCGTGATCGGCAATGCCGGCTGGGAAGTCGGTGGTGCCAACGGTTCTATCAGCGCGCGTATCGTGCGTGACGGCGAGCATTTCCGCGCGTCCGGCAGCAAGTACTACAGCACCGGTTCTTTGTATGCCGATTGGGTCAGTGCGGTGGCCCTGGACGAGAATGACCAGCCTGTCTCGTTCATCCTGCCCCGGGACCGCCAGGGCCTGGAGCTGCTGGATGATTTCGACGCCATGGGCCAGCGCCTGACCGCCAGCGGCACCACCCATCTGCATGACGTGCAGGTGTTGGCCAGCGAGATCCGCACCCGCACGGTCGAGGAGGGCAAGCGCACGATTGTCACGCCGTTCCTGCAGGTGTTCCTCGCGGCGGTGCAGGCCGGTATTGCGCGCAATGCGCTGAATGATGCGGTGACCTTCGCCAAGGACCATGCGCGGCCGATCAAGCACAGCAGCGCCACGCGCTCGGTGGATGACCCGTATGTGGAGCTGAGCGTGGGCGACGTTTCGGCCCGGGCGTTTACCGCCGAAGCGGTGGTGCTGCATGCGGCCGACTCCATCGACCGCGCCTGGGCTGCCGATCTGGAGGCGGTGGCCGTCGACCAGGCAGCGGTGGATGTGGCGCAGGCGCAATATATCGCCGCCGAATCGGCACTCAAGGCCGCCGAGCTGGTGTTCGACGTGGGTGGCGCGTCCACCACCGGCCGCGCCCATAACCTGGACCGCCACTGGCGCAACGCGCGCACCGTGGCCAACCACAATCCCCGGCACTGGAAGGCCGCGGCCGTGGGCGCCTGGCAACTCAAGGGCACGCCGCCACCGACCTCGGGGCTGTTTTGAACAAAGCCCTCGACCTTTCACACCCTTTGGGCGAGGTGGGCACCGGGCACGCGCGCCGGGTGCCGATGATCATCGGCTGTGCGCTGTTCATGGAACTGATCGACGCCACGGCGGTGCTCACGGCGCTGCCGCAGATGGCCCAGGATTTCGGCGAGCCGAGCGTGCGCATGAACCTGGTGGTGTCGCTGTACCTGCTGGCGGTGGCGCTGTTTGTGCCGGTCAGTGGCTGGGCGGCCGACCGGTTCGGGCCGCGCCGGGTATTTATCAGCGCGATCGTGCTGTTTACCCTGGCGTCGGTGGCGTGTGCCTGCTCGGGCTCGCTGCTGCAACTGTCCCTGGCGCGGTTGGCCCAGGGCGCTTCGGGGGCGATGATGGTGCCGGTGGGGCAGGTGATCCTGCTGCGCTGGTCGGCGCGGGAAAACCTCCTGCGCGCCATGTCTTACCTGACGGTGGCGGCGCTGGTGGGGCCGCTGCTGGGCCCTCCGTTGGGCGGGTTGCTGGTGACGGTGTTGTCGTGGCACTGGATCTTCCTGATCAACGTGCCGATCGGCGTGCTCGGGGTCATGCTGGTGCTGCGCTACATCCCGGACTATTCCGGAATGCCTGGCCAACCATTGGACGTTCCCGGCCTGTTGCTCAGCGGTGTGGCACTGGGCGGGCTGGTGTTCGGTTTCGAGGTGCTGGGCCACGGCCTGTTGCCTCGCCAGTGGGCGTTGCTGCTGATTGGCGGCGGTCTGTTGAGTGCCTGGCTGTATGTCCGGCATGCGCGGCGCACGGCCCACCCGTTGATCGATTTCTCATTGTTGAAAATACCGACCTTCGCGGTGAGCTTCTGGGGCGGCAACCTGATGCGTATCGGCAGCGCTTCACAGCCGTTTTTGCTGGTTCTGCTGTTCCAGCTGTGTTTCGGGCTTAACCCGTTGCAGGCCGGGCTGCTGAGCGTTGCCGGCGGCGTGGGGGCGTTCCTGATGAAGATGCTGGCGGTACGGATTGTCAGCCGCTTCGGTTTCCGGCGCACCTTGATCAGCAACGCCGTGCTCACCGGTGCAACCATCCTGGCGTGCAGCCTGTTCGAGGTATCGACGCCTTACTGGATTGTAATACTGGTGTTATTTGGCAGCGGGATCATTCGCTCGCTGCAATTCAGCACCCTGGGTGCGTTGACCTATGCCGACGTGCCACCGGAGCAATCCAGCCGTGCGAGTAGCCTGTCGGCGATGACCATTCAGTTGACGTTGAGTTTGTCGGTGGGCATCGCGGCGGGCCTGCTCGGCTTGATCATGGCCGTGCGCGGGCATGCCACGGTCGAGCAGAGTGATATCGCCTGGATCATGGCGGGTGCCGGATTGCTGTGTGCATTATCGGGGCTGGTTTATCGCAGGCTGTCGCCGCAGGCGGGCTCGGCGATTTATGCAAAACGCGCAGAGGGAATTTGATGATTCGTGCAGCACGTATCGAGGACGCGGGTGACATCGCCCGGGTGCATATCCGCAGTTGGCAGGAGGCTTACCGTGAGCTGATGCCCGTGGATTACCTGGCTTCGCTGGAGGCGACACAATCCAGGCGCGAAGCTGCCTGGCGGCAGTTGATCGAGCAGGGACGCGAAGCGGTGTGTGTGGCAGAGGTCGATGGGCAGGTGGTCGGCTGGATTGCCGTGAGCCCGAGCCGTGACGAGGACGCAGACCCCGGCAGGACCGGCGAAGTGCAGGCGCTGTATGTGCTGGCCGAGCATTGGGGAACCGGGGTGGGCAGGGCGCTGTGGCTCAGAGGCCTGGAGCATCTCGCAGGCCTGGGCCTGGAGACAGCGACATTGTGGGTGCTTGCCGGAAACCGCCGGGCCATACGTTTTTACCAGAACGCCGGATGGACAGCGCAGGCCGAATCAAGCCGTACCCTTACCCGGGGCGGTCGTGAGCTGGAGGAGGTTCGCTACCAATCGCAAAAGTGACGCTGAACTTGTGCCTAGGGAGCTTGCTGTGGCGAGGGAGCTTGCTCCCGCTGGAGTGCGAAGCGCTCCCAGGATTTTGGGGCCGCTGCGCAGCCCAGCGGGAGCAAGCTCCCTCGCCACAGCAGCTCCCTGCCACAGCAAGCGCCCTGCCACAGGTGATTCGGTTGTCTGTTCCATTTGCTGACCATCAGGCACCGACGGTGCCATTTTTTGCCTGAAAGCTGCGCGGCCACAGGCGTCATTCAGGAATGCCATTGGCCATGAGCTCGTCTTTTTCATTGTTTCGCACCTGGAATGTCCAGCACTTGCCGTCGACTCCGGCGGCCTTTGTGCGGCATTTCATCGGCCATTTCAAAGGTTGGTACCTGGCCATTTTGCTGCTGCAGATTGCTGCCGTGGTGTGTTCGATTCTGACGCCCTGGGGGCTGGGGCAGATTACGCGTACCGTCAGCAACGGGCTGGAGGCGGAGCGTGCGGTTGAGGTGTTGCAATGGCCGCTGACGCTGCTGAGTCTGCTCCTGGTGTGCCAGGTACTGTTTACCCGTGCATCCGCAGGCTGCCATATCCATGTCTTGCCGTTGCAGCGGCGCACGGTGACGCATGTGGTATTCGCCTATCTGCAACAGCATTCCCATCGTTTCATCAGCAATGAGTTCGCCGGGGCGCTGGCCCATCGGGTGGCGGAAATTACCCTGGGCGTGAATCAGACCCTGAGCATCTTGCTGTTCGACCTGATCCCGCTGCTGGTGACGCTGAGTCTGGCCACGGCGCTGCTGTGGACCGCGTCACCGCTGTTGGCGTTGTTCATGGCGGGTTGGTCGGTGGCGTTCATCGCTATCTGCTACGTGCTCGCACGCCGCAGTCATCCTCTCGCCCAGCAGTATTCGGCAGCACGCAGTACCAGCACGGGAAAGGTGGTGGATGCGGTCTCTAACCTGGCCAATATCCGTCTGTTTGCGCGCCACGCGTTCGAGCACAGCTACCTCGGCACCTTCCTGGACAAGGAGGTAGCGGCTGCCTATCGATCCTTGGGCTACATGGAGAAAATTCGCTGGTTTCAGGCCAGCTGTGGCGTGGTGCTCAAGCTGGGGCTGTTGTTGCTCGCGCTTTACCTGTGGCGCAGTCACCGCATCGATATCGCCGCGTTTGTGATGTCCACCAGCCTTTCGCTATTGATCATCAGCGATGTCGAAAACCTGTCGCGGCGCTTTCTCGAATTTTTCGAAGCCACCGGCAATATCGCCAACGGCGTACGCACCCTGATTCGCCCCCACGAAGTCATCGACCAACCCGGTGCCAAGGCGCTGCAGGTCAAGCGCGGGGATATCGAGTTTCGCGACGTGGGTTTCAGTTATGGCACCGGCCGGCCGATTTTCGAGCAGCTGAATATCGTCATCCCCGCCGGCCAGAAAGTCGGCCTGGTGGGCGCCTCGGGCTCCGGCAAGTCGACGCTGCTGAGCCTGCTGCTGCGCCTCTACGACGTGCAGCAAGGCCAGGTGCTGGTGGACGGCAAGGACGTGCGTGATGTGACCCAGCATTCGCTGCACCAGCAGATCGGTCTGATTCCCCAGGAGCCCGGTCTGTTCCACCGCAGCATTCGCGAAAACATCCACTACGGCCGCCTGGATGCCTCGATGGACGAAGTCGCCGAGGCGATCCATCGCGCCGGCGCCAGTGAGTTTATCGACAGCATGGAACACGGCTACGAGTCGTTGGTGGGCGAGCGCGGGGTCAAGTTGTCCGGCGGCCAGCGCCAGCGCATTGCGATCGCCCGGGTGTTGCTGAAGAACGCGCCGATCCTGGTGATGGATGAGGCCACCTCCAGCCTGGACTCGATCACCGAGCGTTTCATCCAGGACAAGCTCGACGAAATCATGGAAGACAAGACTGTCTTGGTGGTCGCGCATCGGCTGTCCACCGTGGCCCATCTGGACCGGATCCTGGTGTTCGACAATGGCCGGGTCGTCGAGGACGGCAGCCACGAACAACTGCTGCGCCAGGGCGGCCACTATGCGCGGTTGTGGAGTCGCCAGTTCAGCGATGCGCTGGACGAAGCGGTGCTGTGATCAAGCGGCGTACCGGGTACGCCGCGCAGTGCCGCTCAGATCGACAGGTGCAGCACCCGCTCATCCTTGGTGTTGGCCAATGGGCGGCGCTTGTTGACCTTCAGCTCGCCCAGGTTGATCAGTAAGGTGCGGGTCACGTTGCGGCTGAGCCCCAGCAACTCGGCGGTGTGCACCTGGTTGTGCTGGCAGAGCCGGTAGGCGGCGGTCAACAGGCTGCGCTCGACCTGTTCGTGGAGGTTGTCGATCTGCTCTTCGAACAGTCGCTGGAAGGCCTGGTCGAGCAAGTCATGGGCCGTGGTGCTGTCTTCCTGGCGTTCGATGCGCAAGTTGGACATGCGCAGGTCATCGGCCTGGATCACGCCGTCGCGGCAGATCAGCAAGGTGTGGTGAATGACGTTTTCCAGCTCGCGGATATTCCCCGGCCAACTGTACGTGGCCAGCCGTTGCTCGGCTTCCTTGCTCAAGATGATCTCGCCGTACCCCAGGCGGCGGGTGTAGGTGTCGATGAAATACTGCACCAGCGGCAGGATATCGCCGGGGCGATCGCGCAATGGGCTGAGTTCCAGGTTGACCACGTTCAGGCGGTAGAACAGGTCCTCGCGAAAATGCCCGGCGTTGATCGCTTTTTCCAACTGCACGTTGGTCGCTGCCAGCACCCGCACATTGATCGGAATGCTTTTGCGCGAGCCCAGGCGCACCACTTCACGCTCCTGCAACACCCGCAGCAGCTTGACCTGGATCGACATCGGCAGGTCGCCGATTTCATCCAGGAACAGCGTGCCGCCGTTGGCTTCTTCAAACCAGCCGGCCTTGGCGCTGAGGGCGCCGGTGAATGCGCCTTTCTCGTGGCCGAACAGTTCGGCTTCCACCAGGGACTCGGAGAACGCGCCGCAATTTACCGCCACGAAAGGCTGCGCCTTGCGGCCGCTGAGGTTGTGAATGTGGCGCGCCACCAGCTCCTTGCCGGTGCCGGTTTCACCGATGATCAGCACGCTGGCTTCGCTCGGCGCGACTTGTTGCACATGCTTGAGCAAGGCCTTGGACCTGGGGTCTTCAAACACCTGCGCGGTGGCGCGGATAGAGGTGGCAAGGGCGGGCGAGGGCGGTAAGGTCAGCAGTTGCATGGTGATCCCTTTGAATAAAAGATCAGGAATAAAAAGTCGGGATGGGCGGGGTACCGTTCAGTGCCCACTCCCCCAGTTCATGGAGTTTGTAATCCAGTGGGTCATGCAGGCTTTGGGTGCGCAGATTGCGCCAATGCCTGTCGAGCGCCACCGAGGCGTTGGTAGCCCGCGCGCCGGTAACCTCGAAGACCTTGCTACACAACTCCAGGCCGTTGCGGCTGGCGGCGACTTTGGCGGTGGCGATGGCAATGGCCGCTTCCCCGCGCTCCTCGCTGGTCAGTGCCGGCCCCTTGGCCCACGCCGTGTCCAGCACCTGGCCCGCGCGCTCCACCAACAGACGGGTGCTTTGCAGCGCCACCCAGAAGTCGCCGTAATGGCTGAGGATGTAAGGGTCCTGAGTGCTGTGGCTGGCGCTGGAGCGGAACCACGGGCGGGCTTCTTCCAGGGTGTATTGGCGCGCCTCTTCGAACGCGCCTTCGGCGATACCCAGGAAGATGTTGGCGAAGTGCAGTTGCGCAATCAGCGGGCGCAGGCAGGCGAACGGCGTGCTCAACGGGCCCGGGTCCAGCAGCAGGTCGGATTCTTCCACGCGTACGCGCTTGAAGGTCACGCTGCCGCTGTCGGTCTGGCGCTGGCCCATGTTGTTCCAGTCGTTGTGCAGGATGATCCCGCTGCGGGCACTGGGAATGGCCGCGATCAGCAACTTGCCGCCGGCGCTTTCATCGATGGCCGAGGCGATCAGCATTTCTGAATCGTTGGCGCCGGAGCAGAAGTTCTTCTGCCCCGAGAATTCCCGCCAGCCCGTGTGGCGCTTGACCACCGTGCGGGTGTCCAGCGGGTTCAGGGTGTTGCCCCAGAACCAGTTGTTGCTGGCGGTCAGGCTGAACCAGGTTTGCCACTGCGCGGGCGTGGCGAACAACCGGACGGTGGCAAGCATCAGGTGATGAAAACCGAATACATGGGCGATGGAGCTGTCGACCCGGGCAAATTCGCGCACCACCTCGAAGGTTTCCGACCAGTTGGCGTCCAGCCCGCCGAATTGTCCGGGAATGCTCAGGGACAGCAGGCCGCTGCTGCGCAGCTTGTCGCGCTCGGCTTTGGGCGTGCCGCCGGTGGCGTCCCGGTCGACGGCGGTGCGGGCGAACTCGCTCGCCAGGTCACGGGCAATCTCCAGCGGGGTCCTGCGGGTGCAGAGTAAGTTGACCGTCACGCGTGAATACCTCGTTGCTTAATAGTCGCAGATGCATGAATTGATTGACTGGCTAGAGCAAGAGCCATACCAAGTAAGGACAAGCCGATAACTTGCACCTTCTTAGAGGTGTGCAGAAAAAGAGAGTGTCGAATACACAACTTTTGTTGGTCAGCTGTTGGGATTTGCACAGTTGTGACGGAGCCCTGTAGACCGGGGCTTTGGTTATGCCTTTATCGATTGAACATATAATTGAATGTGTTTTTTCCGCATTGTTGTGAATCGAACATTTCACCAGCAAAGTGTTGCGCCTGTGGCGATTAAATAGGGCGATGGGCCCCTATTTGTTGATGTTTTGACGTGGCACGAACCCTGCAAAGTTGAAAATAGAGCGCGACTATACGAATAGATGCTCCAACTAATTAGAGACCCCAGGAGTATTGAGTCCATGCGGCAACTGTTTGAACCACGCGCTCGTCGTTTTGAGTCACTGGCCACCGCGTCCAGCCTTGGCGTGCTGTTGATGCTGATACACGGTGCGGCGTTTGCCGCCCCGGCCGACCCTACCCTGGCCACGGTGGTGGTCACTGGCGCCGAAGCCACCGAGGCGCAAAAGGCCGAAAAGCAGCTGGCCAGGGTGCCCGGCAAAACCGCGGTGATCGACAACCGCAAGATCGAACAGGGCCGGGCGGCGAATGCCGAGGACGTGCTGGCGTTGCAACCGGGAGTCTTCGCCCAGGCCACCAGCGGCTCGGGCGCCAACAAGATTTCGATCCGTGGTTCGGGCCTCAACACCTTCTATCAAGGCTATGTGCTGGGGATTAAATTCCTCTACGACGGCCTGCCGTTGACCGGGCCGGGCGGCACCCAGGAAGACATGCTGGACATGGCCTCGGTGGACCACACCGAGGTGCTCTACGGCGCCAACGCCTTCCGTTATTCGGCCTTGTCCCTGGGCGGCGCGATCAACTTCGTCAGCAAGACCGGGCGCACCGACCCGGGCAACTACGCGCGCTTCGAAGCCGGCAGTTTTGGCTACCGCAAACAGCAACTGAGTACCGGTGGCGTGGAGGGCGACAACGACTACTACGTCAGCATCCAGCACAACGAGCGTGACGGTTACCAGGACAACACGCCGAACAAAGGGCAGGGGATCGTCGCCAACTTCGGCCACGTGTTCAGCCCGCAACTGGAGACGCGCTTCTATATTCGCTACAAGGAAGAGACCCTCAGCCAGGGCAACACCCTGACCAAGTACCAACTCAAGCACGACCCCACCAGCAACCTCGTGCCCATCGGGCGCAAGAAGGACGGCTCGACCCTGCTGGGCAGCACCACCACCTACACCTTCGACGACAATGCCAAGCTCGAAGTCGGCCTGGGCTTCAACGATTACCCGCTGGACAACGGCTGGCGCTATTCGCCCACGCCCCAGGAATGGCGCTCCCAGGACGTCAACCTGACCCTGCGCTACCTGCGCACCGCCGACACCTTCTTCGGCCTGCGCAGCGACAGCAGCGTGACCTTCAGCAACACCCTGGCGTACCTGGCCGATGTGAAATCCCACAGCAAGGCCACCGGCATCACCCAGCAGAAAACCAACTACACCGGCTCCCGGGACACGGTGTTTTCCCTCGGCAACGAACTGCAACTGAATGACCGTACGTGGCTGTCCACCGGGCTGTCGTTGATTGATATCAAGCGCAAGGCGCAGATCGAATACACCACCGGCACCAATACCAGTGCGTTCCCCAGTGGCGTCGAATACGACGAGACCGACGTCGCCCCGCGCATCGGCCTGCGTTATCAGCTGACCCCGGAATTCGAAGTGTTCGGCAATGTCAGCCGCTCGGTGGACCCACCGGTCACTTGGCAACTGGGCAGCACCGGCACGCCGTATATCCGCGATGTGCGACCACAAAAAGCCAACACCGTGGAGTTCGGGATTCGCGGCGGCCACGGTATTTTCGACGGCAGCCTGACGGTGTACCGCTCGTGGGTGCAGAAAGAACTGCTGTCGGTGGTGGTGCGCCAGGCAACGGCGACCCAGGATCAACTGGTGGCCACCTCCAACGGCAGCGCGACGATTCACCAGGGCATCGAAGCCGGCTTGAATGCGCAACTGTGGGACGGCGGCAATGGCGACACCGTGACCTTGCGCCAGGCGTACACCTTCAACGACTTCCACTACCGCAATGACTCGGTGTTCGGCGACAACCAACTGCCGGGCCTGCCGCGCCAGGTCTACCAGGCCGAGCTGGAGTATCGCCAGGGCAGCGGCTTCTACGCGCAGCTCAACGCCAGGGCGGCGTCCAGTTATTACGTCGACTTTGCCAACTCACTGAGTGCGCCGTCTTACACGTTGTGGGGCGCGAAGGTGGGCTACGAGGCCCCGAGCAAGAAGTGGGAAGTGTTCGTCGATGCGCGCAACCTGAGCAACAAACGCTACGCCACGGCCACCAACACCGCGTATGACGCCAAGGGCCAGGACTCGGCCAACTTCTATGTGGGGGATGCGTTCAACGTGACCACGGGGGTTGCGTTTCACTTCTGACCGCAGGCCGGCGCTCTAACAAACAAAGGAAATCCTGTGGGAGCTGTCGAGCTTTAGCGAGGCTGCGATGGCGTCAGCACAGTCAACATGGATGTTGCCTGGCCCACCGCTATCGCAGCCTCGCTAAAGCTCGACAGCTCCCACATTTGATTTTTGTTGCGTCCAGAAACCTAGTTCTGCGGCCGTTGCTTGGTCGAGTCCAGCTCGGCCTTTTTGCCGGTGCTGATCTCGGTGATCTGCGCCGACTTGGCGATCGCAAAATCGAAGGTGTCCTGCATCTTGGCGATCGCATCGGTCGCGGTGCCGTTCAGGCCACCGTTGGCGGCCCAGTCGAAGTTCCACACGCCGGACAGGTTGTCGGCACCGGCCACGTCATGGGTTTCGATCGCGGTGAACACGTCGGGATGGCGCTCCATGTACTGGGCTGCAGCGCTGACATCCGCCGGCACCTTGCCCGAGGCGTTGCTGGCCAGTTGTGAAAGCTCTTGCTTGGTAATGGCCGACTTGCCCGTCTGGCGCATGTAATCAGCGACTACCTTGCTCGACTTGGCAATGTTCAACTTGTCGTCGAACACCGACGTTGAGGCTTTTTGAGTAGTCGGTCCGCCACCGGCGGGTGTTACGGTAGTAGACATCGGCGCTGCTCCCTCAATGGATTGGATGACATCGACGCCGACGTTAGCATGGGCAATTGGCCATTTATCGCCGGCTTCACAACAATTCGCAGCGGCCGGAAAATTTCACAGCGTTTCACCCGCATCCAGTCTGGCCAGCAGCATCTCGCCCCGTTTCCACAGTGCGTCCTGTTTGGATTCAGGCATGCGGTCGAGGTTTTTATACAGCATGGCCATGCGCTGATTGCCCCGCAACAGGTCGCCATGGCGCATCAGGAAGTGCCAGTAAAGCGAATTGAACGGGCAGGCATTCTCAGCGGTGCTTTCAGTGACGCTGTAGGCACAGCCTCGGCAGTAGTCGGACATGCGCTTTATATATTGGCCGCTCGCGCAGTAAGGCTTGGAACCGAGGTAGCCGCCATCGGCATGCATGACCATGCCCAGGGTGTTGGGCAGTTCGACCCAGTCGAAAGCGTCCATGTAGATCGCCAGGTACCACTCGCATATCTGGCTGGGCACGATCCCGGCCAGCAAGGCGAAATTGCCGGTGACCATCAGCCGCTGGATGTGATGGGCGTAGGCGTGTTTCAGGCTTTGGCCGATCGCCTGGCGCATGCAGTTCATTTGCGTCTCGCCCGTCCAGTAGAACTCCGGCAGCGGGCGGCTGTTGCCGAATGAGTTGCCGGCGGCGTAGTCCGGCATTTTCAGCCAGTAGACGCCGCGTACGTATTCACGCCAGCCAATCAGTTGGCGAATAAACCCTTCGGCAGCATTCAGCCCGATGCTGCCCGACCAATACGCCGCCTCCACATCGCTGCACAGTTGGCGCAGGTCCAGCAGGCCGATGTTCAGCGCGGCACTGATGCGGGCATGAAACAGAAACGGCTCGTCGCTGGCCATGGCGTCCTGGTAGTCACCGAACCCCGCCAGGCCGTAATCCAGAAAGTAATCCCAGAGTGCCTGGGCGTCGGCGTGGGTCACCGGGTAATCGAAGGTGTCCAGTGCGCCGTAGTGGCTGCTGAAGTGTTTACCTACCAGCGCCAACACGTCCCGGGTGATTGAGTCCGAGCTGAAGCGCGCCGGGTAGGGCGCCTTGGTGCCCTTGGGCAGCGCCTTGCGGTTCTGCGAATCAAAGTTCCAGGCGCCGCCGACCGGCGTGCCGTCACCGTTCAGCAGCAGCCCGCTCTTGCGGCGCATCTCACGGTAGAAGTACTCCATGCGCAGCTGTTTTTTGCCGCTTGCCCAGGCTACGAATTCGACACGGCTGCACAGGAAGCGACTGTCGGCGTGCCACTGGATCGGCAAACCGCAGTCTTTCAGGGATTGCTCCAGGCGCCAGTCCCCGCATTCAGTCAGGTGCAGCTCGCGCGCGTGCAGCTGCGAGTACCAGCGCTTTAACTCGCCGGGCACGGAGCCGGTGTTTTGCGGGTCATCCAGGCTGACGTACTGCACCCGAACGCCACGCTGGCGCAATGCCTGGGCAAAATGGCGCATGGCGCTGAAGATCAGGGCGATTTTCTGCGGGTGGTGGGGCACATGGCTGGCTTCCTCCATCACCTCGACCATCAAGACCGCGTCGCGCTGGCTGTCCAGCCCGTTTAACGAGGCCAGGTCAAACGATAACTGGTCGCCCAGGACCAGGCACAGCCGATGAGTCTCATGCATTGATTCAATGGGCCTCTTGGGCGGACTGGCGGCGGAAGAACAACGTCACCTGACCGACCTCGACGCCCAACTTGGACATGCTGGAACGATTGATCAGCGTGTCTTCGTCCATCAGGTACATCCAGTCGTCGAGGCTCACTTCGTAAACGGAGCCGTCAACCGGCAGGTTCAGGATGTAACGCCAGCGCAAGGCGTTGCCGGCCACTTCGCCCTTGGCTTCACCCACCACATCGTCGGCACGGCCGCGCCAGTGGCCCGGGCCGTCGGGCGTCAGGGTCCAGACACGCCGCTGGCGCGTGCCGTCGCTGTAGAGAAAGCGCTCGTCCAGAATCAGGTTTTCACCTTCGCGGCGGCTGGCGATATTCACCTCGAAACGCTTGGCCACTTCTCCCGAGCGTTTCTCGAATATCCCCCAGGCTTTGACCGGCTTGCTGAAGAAACGCACCAGGTCGAGTTGCGGCTGCTGGTCGGCATAGTGTTTGACGTCAACGCTGCCGCAACTGCACAGGCCGAGCACCAGGGCCAGTGAAACCAATAGACGGGTCATTGCATGTCTCCCTGAGCGGGCGTGATACAGCGGAAGCTTCGATACTTGATACTTGTACAAAATTATAAACTTGTACAGGTATTTAAAAGGCACCTGGCTGTATCCGCTACTGACCTGCATATTGATGGGCCGCTCACTGAGCCGTTTGATCGTTCCCACGCTCTGCGTGGGAATGCCGCCTCGGACGCTCCGCCCCGCTGCCGACGCGACATTGAAGCCTTGCGCGAGGGTGACGCGGAGCGTCACGGTATGCATTCCCACGCGGAGCCTGGGAACGATCAACAATGGGCATACGCCGGCAGCGGTATCGCCCGTTCCTACGCAGACCGTTCCCACATGGATTTCAGGTTGCTTCCAGTCCTTCTCGCCGCTAACCTTCGCGGGTCGCTGCCAATTCAGCGAACGGGTGTGGTAGCCCGGCTATTTCATAGATCCCAAAACGCTCAAGGGCGTTTTTTTGTGCGGGCTGCTTTGTGGCGGCTGTGCATGGGAGGCTTCGGCCTGCCGGGTTTCTATGACCGGTCTACCACCCCGTGTACAGTCGCCTCCTTAATCGTGTGGTAGCGAGCGTGGAGGTGCTTACTCATAGAGGAGCTTCACCATGAAAAAGGTCTCGCCCAACCCGCCGCATTACTTGAACGACCAGAAATTCCACGATGCTGCCCAGCGCGCATTCAAGCACTACGACCTCAACTCAGAACCTGCCGCTTCGCCTCCGTCCTCCAACAAACTATTCTCCGTACGTGCCGGCCTCAGCACCGAAGGCGCCTTGTGTAATGCCAGCGAGATTCTTGAATCGGCGGCTGTCAGCGCCTATGACTGTGCCGAGCATCTTGATGGGGCCAGCCGCAAGCAAGTGTTGGCAGTGGTGCAATTGGTGGAGATGGCGCAGTTGTTGGTGGATGAGGCGCTGAACCGGGAGTGTCCGGTGGCCTGATCACATCCGAAATCCAACTGGCAACATAAATCCAGTGTGGGAGCGGTTGGTCAGGAGAGCGGGTTTGTCAGCAGGCTCGCGATCACTCCCACGCTGATCGTTCCCACGCTCTGCGTGGGAATGCCGCCTCGGACGCTCCGCCCCGCTGCCGACGCGACATTGAAGCCTTGCGCGAGGGTGACGCGGAGCGTCACGGTATGCATTCCCACGCGGAGCGTGGGAACGATCGGTCGCCCGGTTTATCAGTAGCGAATCATCACCGACTTGAGCTCGGTGTAGTCCTCGATAAAGGCCCCGCCAAACTCACGCCCCACCCCCGAAGACTTGTTGCCGCCAAACGGCACGGCCGGGTCGAGCATCGTGTGCATGTTCACCCACACCGTGCCCGCGTTGATCGCCGGCACCATGCGCAGGGCCTTGCTCAAGTCGTTGGTCCAGAGGCTGGCGCTCAGGCCGTAGGGCGTGTTGTTCATCAGTTCCAGCAGTTCTTCCTCGGTGTCGTAGGGGAAGAACGTGGCGATCGGGCCGAAGGTTTCTTCGTTGAGCAGGGTGTCGTTGATCGTGTTGGCGAGAATCACGGTGGGCTCCACATAGCAGCCCGGGCCCTCGATCAGCTTGCCGCCGTGGACAATTGTATTGTTCTCGGCGCGGGCCTTGGCGAAAAACCATTCGAGTTTCTTTTGGTGCTGGCGGTTGGTCACCGGGCCGAATTCGGTGCGCTCGTCCAGCGGCGAGCCGATGTTCAACCGGCCAAGGCGTTGCGCCAATTTCTCCATGATCGGCTCGATCTGCGAGCGGTGGGCGAAGAAGCGTTCGGCCGCCGCGCAGATTTGCCCGGAGTGCAGGAAGCCGGCTTCGATGATGCCGTTGACCGCCTTGTCGAGGTCCACATCCCGCAGGAACCCGGCGGAATTTTTGCCGCCCAGCTCCAGGGTTGCCCGGGTCAGCCCGGCGCCCATGGCGCTACGGCCCACGGCGATGCCGGTGGGCACCGAGCCGGTAAACGAGACCTTGTCGGTGCCCGGATGCTCCACCAGGCCCTGGCCCACGTGCCCGCCACCGGTCAACACGTTCAGCACGCCCGCCGGCAGGCCGGCGTCGACGGCCAGTTCGGCGATGCGCAGGATGGTCAGCGGGGTGAACTCGCTGGGCTTGATGATGATGCTGCAACCGGTCACCAGCGCCGAGGCGAGTTTCCAGATGGCGATCATGGTCGAGAAATTCCACGGCACGATGCCCACCACCACGCCCACCGGTTCGCGCAGGGTGAACGCGGTGTAGCGTTCGCCGGCGAAGGAGGGCAGTGACGGGGTGATGGTCTGGCCGCTGATCTTGGTGGCCCAGCCGGCGTAGTACCGCAGGAAGTGCGCGGCCTGGTCCACTTCAAAGGCCCGTGAAATCTGGATGATCTTGCCCGACTGGCAGGTTTCGATCTGCGCCAGTTCTTCGCGATGTTGCTCCAGCAGCTCGGCGAGTTTCAGCAGCACATTGCCGCGTGTCGCCGGTGCGGTTTGGGACCATTGCCGGAAGCCGCGCCGGGCGGATTCCACCGCCGCGTCGATATCCGCAAGGTCGGCGTCGGCCACGTGGGCGATCACTTCGCCGTTGGCCGGGTTGGTCACCTCCAGGGTCTGGCTGGAATGGCTCTGGACGTAACTGCCATCGATGAACAAGGCATGGTTTCGACCAAGGAAGGCGTGGACTTCAGGCAGCAGCGCAATATCGCTCATGGGATTTTCCTGCTCGCAAAAGCCCGAGGTTAACCAGCCTGGGCGGCCCGGGCTTGTCTCTGTCTGCCGGACGATATGCCTGTGGCTGCCAGGCCTGTGGAAAGTGCAATCTTGGCTGTGGAAGGTGCATTTTCCAGTGGTGTTGCCCGTTCCATACTGGCCCCACATCCAGCGCCGTTCGTTGAGTTTGAACGCCAGCCGGACACCCAATAATAAGCAGGGCCGTCCATGAAAAAGCCAAACCCGCTCCTCGAAGACCTCAAGGCGATTCTGCCGACCATCGCTGCCAACGCCTTCCAGGCCGAGCAGGACCGCAAGGTTCCCGACGAGAACATTGCGCTGCTCAAGAGCATCGGCATGCACCGGGCCTTTCAACCCAAACCCTTTGGTGGCATGGAAATCTCCCTGCCGCAATTTGCCGACTGCATCGCCTTGCTGGCCGGCGCCTGTGCCAGCACCGCCTGGGCCATGAGCCTGTTGTGCACCCACAGTCACCAGCTGGCGCTGTTTCCCGCCAAGCTGCAGCAGGAAGTCTGGGGCGATAACCCGAATGCCACTGCCAGCAGCAGCATCGCGCCGTTTGGCCGTACCGAGGAAGTGGAAGGCGGCGTGCTGTTCAGCGGTGAGATGGGCTGGAGCAGTGGCTGCGATCATGCCGAGTGGGCGATTGTCGGTTTCCGTCGCAAGAACGTCGAGGGCAACCAGGACTATTGCTTCGCGGTACTGCCCCGCAGCGACTATCAGATTCGCGACGACTGGTTCGCCGCCGGCATGAAAGGCAGCGGCACCAAGACCCTGATCATCGACAACGTGCTGGTGCCCGAACACCGTATCCAGAAAGCCAAGGACATGATGGAAGGCAAGTCCGCCGGCTTTGGCTTGTACCCCGACAGCAAGATTTTCTACTCGCCGTACCGGCCGTATTTCGCCAGTGGTTTCTCCACGGTGAGCCTGGGCGTGGCCGAGCGCATGCTTGAGGTGTTCCGCGAAAAAACCAGGACCCGCGTGCGTGCCTACACCGGCGCGGCGGTGGGCGCTGCGACTCCGGCGCTGATGCGTCTGGCCGAGTCGACGCACCAGGTGGCGGCTGCCCGGGCCTTCCTGGAAAAGACCTGGCAGGAACACGCCGAACACAGCGAGCAGCACCGTTATCCCAGTCGCGAAACCCTGGCGTTCTGGCGCACCAACCAGGCGTACGCCACCAAAATGTGCATCCAGGCGGTGGACCGCTTGTTCGAGGCCGCCGGCGGCAATGCGTGGTTCGAGCACAACGAAATGCAGCGCCTGTTCCGCGATTCCCACATGACCGGCGCCCATGCGTACACCGATTACGACGTGTGCGCGCAGATCCTGGGGCGTGAGCTGATGGGGCTTGAGCCTGATCCGAGCATGATTTGACGCCGACCCGGCCATCACCACAATCAGGACTGCGCGTTGATGCAGTCCGGGAGTCTTGCATGTCTGATAACAGTTTCGACCCACGGGCTTTTCGCCGGGCCCTCGGTAATTTTGCCACCGGCGTCACCGTGGTCACCGCCGCTGATGCCAGCGGGCGCAAGGTGGGTGTCACCGCCAACAGCTTCAACTCGGTGTCCCTGGACCCGCCGCTGGTGCTGTGGAGCATCGACAAGCGCTCCAACAGCCACGAGGTGTTCGAGCAGGCCAGCCATTTTGCGGTCAACGTGCTGGCGGCCGACCAGATCCACCTGTCGAACAACTTTGCCCGGCCCAGGGATGATCGTTTTGCCGAAATCGAATTCGAACCGGGGGAGGGCGGCTCGCCGGTCTTCGCCGATTGCTCGGCGCGGTTTCACTGCGAGAAATACCAGCAGGTGGACGGCGGCGATCACTGGATCATGATCGGCAAGGTGGTGGCGTTTGATGACTTTGGTCGTTCGCCGTTGCTCTATCACCAGGGGGCGTATGCGCGGATTGAGGAGCGGCAACCTTAGGGCGAACACCTCTCTCGAGGATTGATGCAGGTTTAATGTGGGAGCTGGCTTGCTGTGGTGAGGGGGCTTGCCCCTCGTCGGGTTCACCACAGATTGATGGGGCTGCTTCGCAGCCCAACGCGGGGCAAGCCCGCTCACCACAGCAAGCCCGCTCACCACAGCAAGCCGGCTCCCACATTTGATCTTCATCAGCTCGTTGGATCTGCGCTAGAACGGCACGGCCACGGTGACCTGGCTGTAGACGTTGGTACCGTTGCCCCCCACCTGATTCCCGCCGTTGCTCTCATCCTTGTTCGGCTTGTACAGCCCCAGCAGCGGCGTGATGATCAGGTGTTCGTTCACCGCCCATTCCGCGTACAGGTCCAGTTCGCGTCCGTCCAGATCCAGCATGCCGCCCTTGCTCAAGGTCTTGTAGTCGAAGAACAGCGCGCCGACGGTCACGCTGTCCAGCGGCTTGACCTTCAACGCCACGTGTTGCACCTCGGTATTGGTATTGAACGGCCCCGAGTAATTGCCGGCCACTTCGCCCTGCACCCAGGTGCCGTAGCCCCGGTTGAAGCCCGAGAACATCGCGTCCCAGTTTTTTGAATAGCGGCTGTAGCGGTACGTCAGGTCCGGCGACCAGGGCAGTGCGGCGAAGGTATAGCCGCCTTCGGTGTACCAGGCCTTTTCCGGGCCGGCGTCCTTGTCCTGCCAGGCGTATTCAAAGGAAAAGTGCGCGTTCTCGATCCCGGCATTGCCGGCGCCCCGCAGGCTGTAGATGTTCATGCCGGCGCGCTGTTTTTGCAGGTCATTGGCATAACGGTCGTCGACGCTGATGCCGTGGATATAGGTCAGGCCCACGGTGCCCGGTGCGGCGGTGTAGTCCAGGGTGCCGGCAGCCATTTCAGTGTTGGCCTGGGCGCGGTTGTCGGACTTGATCCACATCACGCTGCCATGCACGCCGTCCTTGCCGCCCAGGCGCAACACGGCGGTTTGATCAAAGGCATGGCGCGCGGCGATGTAATAGGCGCCGCCACGGTTGAACTTGCCGTCGTCCACGCCCTTGCCGAGGTTCGGGCCGTCGTCGTTGATGATGAAACCGTCGCCGAGCATGATGACCTGGCGGCCGAACGACAGGTCCACGCCATCCTTGCCCAATCCCGGAAACAGCTCGCCCGAGCGCCAGCCGGCGAAGGCTTCGTCGAACTTGGTGGTGCGCTCGCGGCCGGTGGTCACGCCAGACGCGTCGCCGTCGCCCCAGGTGCCGGAGCTGACCAGGTTGGCGGTGCCATACACGCTGCCCAGGGCGCCGAAGCGCTGGTCGATGCTCAAGCCATACTTGATGAACCCTTCGCGCCACGTTGAGCCGCCGGTGGTGCCGTCGTAGTTCTTGCGGCTGTTGAACAGGCCGTACACCGCCAGGAAGTTGCCGGTGACGTGGGTGTCGTCATCGGCATACAGCTCGAAGGCCTGGGCCGATGACTCGATGATCATCAGCGCGATGCCCAGGCTGATGGCCCTGTACAGGTGACGGATTTGTTGTGTGTGCTGCATTGTTATAGTCCCCAACAAGGTGAATTGAGGGAGCATTAGGGCGAGCGCCGCCGGGCCAAGTCTTTCCCCTGCGTGCCAGGCAATTGACCCAGGCCGCCAGTGGCGGGGTGGTGGCAGGCAGCAACAAAACCGGCGGCAGCCAGGAGCAAGACGATCAGCCAGGGCGGGGCGCAGAGTGCCAATACTTCTAAAAATCCGCTTCTTGAGGATCCGCACCATGTCGATCAACGACCGGCTCACCGAACATTTGAAACGCGGCACGGTGGGCTTTCCAACCGCGCTGGCGAGCACTATTGGCTTGATCATGGCCAGCCCGGTGATCCTCACCGCGACCATGGGGTTTGGCATCGGCGGCAGTGCCTTCGCGGTGGCGATGTTGATCGCGGTGGTGATGATGCTGGCCCAGGCGACCACCTTCGCCGAGGCCGCCTCGATCCTGCCCACCACCGGCTCGGTCTACGACTACATCAACTGCGGCATGGGCCGGTTCTTCGCGATTACCGGCACCTTGTCGGCGTACCTGATCGTGCATGTGTTTGCCGGCACCGCGGAAACCATCCTCTCCGGGGTGATGGCGCTGGTGAACTTTGAACACCTCAACACCCTGGCGGAATCCGCCGGCGGTTCGTGGTTGCTGGGGGTGGGTTTCGTGATTGTGTTCGGGGTGCTCAATGCGTTTGGCGTCAGCGCGTTCGGCCGGGCCGAGATCATCCTCACCTTCGGCATGTGGACCACCTTGATGGTATTTGGCGTGCTGGGCCTGATCGCGGCCCCGGCGGTGCAGCTGGACGGCTGGTTCGGTGAGTCTCTGGTGGGCACCGACCTGGTCACCATCCTGTCGCTGGTGGGCATGGCGATGTTCATGTTTGTCGGCTGTGAATTCGTCACGCCGCTGGCGCCGGACCTGCGCAACTCGGCCAAGGTGATGCCCAGGGCGATGGTGCTGGGGCTGCTGGGCGTGGCCACCTGCATGTTCATCTACGGCGCGGCGATGAAGCGCCAGGTGGAAAACGTATTGATCGACGCGGCGGGCGGCGTGCACCTGCTGGATACGCCGATGGCCATCCCGAAATTCGCCGAGCAGGTGATGGGCAGCATTGGCCCGATGTGGCTGGGCATCGGCTTCCTGTTTGCCGGCGCTGCAACCATCAACACCCTGATGGCCGGTGTGCCGCGAATCCTGTACGGCATGGCGGTCGACGGCGCGTTGCCCAAGGTTTTCACCTACCTGCACCCGCGCTTCAAGACGCCGTTGCTGTGCATCCTGGTGGCGATGCTGATCCCGTGCCTGCACGCGTTGTACCTGGGGGGCAACACCGACAACATCATGCACTTGGTGCTGGCCGCCGTGTGTGCCTGGAGTTTCGCTTACCTGCTGGTGACGTTGTCGGTGGTGATTTTGCGAATTCGCCGTCCGGATTTTCCTCGCGCCTACCGCTCGCCGTTCTTTCCGCTGCCGCAGATTCTGTCGAGCATCGGCATCCTGCTGGGCATGTGGTTTATAACCCCGCCCGGCATGAACCCGGCCGATATCTACATCCCCTTTGGCGTGATGCTTGGGTGCACGGCGGCGTACGCGCTGTTCTGGACCCTGGTGGTGCAGAAGGTCAATCCATTCAAGCCCGCCTCGGTGGAAGAGGTGTTGGCCAAGGAGTTCGCCCATGAGCCGGGTCCGTCGCACAACGGGTATGTCAGCCATGCTGCAAAAACTGTCTGAACTGTTCAGCGCCGGGCGTGCGCCTGCCGGGTATCGGCCCGGGGTTACGCTGGAACACCTGCGACGTAACCTCGGCCTGGCCGGTTACGAGGCATCCGGCCCGACCACGGCCCGGGTGGCCCTGGACGCACTCGGGTTGCAACTGGAGATCGTCGAGCGCACCGAATCGCAGTTGTTGATGCACCTGGTGATGACCGAATTCGTACTGCGCATCCCTGCCTCGCAGCAGGGCACGGCGAGCTTCGAACTGCACCACACCGGGGCTGTTCGACGCACCGGAATCCGCTGTCGGCAGCGGTCGGGAGACAGGGACGTTTTAACGCTTCTGCAAACCGAACTGCAGGAGGGCAGCGCGTTGCATCGCGCCCTGATGCCGCTGGATTTCAAGCGCCTGCGCATCGACCTGCAGGATCACCAGTGGTGCGTACGGCTTGAGCATATGGGCGGCAGCGAGGTGGTCAACCGCATGCCGGCGTTCCGGCGCTACATCGCCTTGAACAGCACTCAACGCGCCTGGCTGCTGGACGCGCTGGGCGGTTTCCAGCGCGCATTGCAGGCTCACTGATCGCAGGATTTGGCATCAATAGTGCAAACACCTTGGCAGACACGTACTTGTTGCGCGCATATAGATAACATGTTAACTATTGCCCGACAAAAACAAAAAGCCAAGGTGGAAACAACCATGAGCATGCAACAGATTGGGCAAGACGGGCTGGACCGCTGGACCCGGGATCTGCGCGCGGTTTGCGGTCACTTCGACACAGAACTGGCCTTCAACCGCTCGCTGTTCATCGGCAGCATCACCACCTTTTCCCGCGGCGGTTTGCCTTTGGCCAACCTGCGCACCAACGCCGGCCTGATCAAACGCCCCAAGGCCCGCGCCGACCACGATGACGACCAGAACTGCTTCCTCGTCAGCCAGCGCAGCGGCTACTGCCAGATCACCCAAAACGGCCAGAGCGTGCAACTTGCCCCCGGTGAATTACTCCTGATGGACTCGGTGGGCTCCATCGACATCACTCCGTTCGGGCTGATCGAACACGCGTCCCTGTCCTTGTCCCGCGCAGAGGTGTGTAAACAGCTTGGCAACCAGCCCAAGACCTTCGGCAAAATCTCCTCAAGCAAAGCCTGCGGGCGCATGTTGCACGTGCTGATGGACCAACTGTGCAAAGACGCGCTCAACGGCGAAGGCGCGGTCGGCGAGGGGCAGGCGTTGCAGTCGGCGTTTGTCTCGCTGCTGGGCTCGGCGTTTGAGCAGGAAGATGACGAGCGCGATGATTGTGGCGGGTTGCAGGGCAGCAACCTGCGCAGCTATGTGCAGAAGGTCATTGATGAATCGCTGACCCAGCCAGGGCTGAGCCCGGTGGGGTTGGCGAGTCGATTGAACATCTCGGTGCGGCATTTGTACCGGTTGTTTGAGGAACAGGATGACAGCGTGTGCCGGTACATCCAGCGAGCGCGGTTGAAGCGCAGTGCGGATGATTTGACCAACCCGTTTTTGCGCAGTGAGTCGATTACGTCGATTGCGTATAAGTGGGGGTTTACGGATTCGGCGCACTTTAGTCGGTCGTTCAAGAAGCAGTTTGAAGTGTCGCCGAAGGATTTTCGGGCGGGGCGGTTGCAGTAGGTGAGGTGAAGTTTTAGGGGGCGAGAGAGGAGGGGAGGGCTTTATGAAAGTCCCCCCTTTGCTGTTGTCCGCGTTAATGGCTTCTGACTATTAAATACTTTCCGTGGCTTCTGCCTGATATCGGATCAAACACCCGAGTAAAACTCTCATAAATTGGCGCTGGTCGGAAATTTCCTCATCGAAGTATGTGTCGAATAGGTAAAATATGGAGTCGAAAGTTTCGCCAGTGTTCAGGAAGTGCTCGAGTGTGTCGATATACCATTGCCGTTCTTCATTGTTATATAGGATGTATTCAGGTTTAGTTAGCTCGTCAAATAACTCCGCAAGTTGTTTGTCGTCATTGACGTCTTTGGAGACTATTATCTCCTCCCGCTCGAGGTCTTTAGTGTTTTCGATGTTGTAGGTGAATAGCAGGCTTCTAATGATCGAAAGCTTGGGTTTTAATTTCATTTTTAAAAGTCCGTGTAAGCAGTTTTAGGGTTCCCATTTGTATCTAATATGACGATGGCTTTCTTTTGTTGCCCGTATTCAAAGCCATCTCTCTTGTATCCTTCTCCGATAATTTTCCCCATGTCCATTGGGTCGCGAGATGTACCTATGTTTGTTTGCTTGAGTATAAGTTGCGCCCGATAAATAGCATTTAATTGATCTCGATGGCTAAGGAAATGAGTGGCGGCAGAAGGCGGTCTTGGTTGTCCAGTTCTCCTTCCTCTATCGTGTATCTCAACTATCCCGGTAGTAGGATTTCTACCCGTCGTTACCCTTTCGAGTTGAGATGCCAGCGACGTCTGCGCCCCATGCTTTTCCAGAAAATGCGCTCCGGGTGTTGCTTGTTCAAGTTCATCAAGACGGCGGTATGCATTCGCCTCGCCAAGCTCATCAATTCGTGCGCGTCGTTCGGCCTGTGTCAGACGAGGTAAAGCAGGCTGGCCTTCGTTAACCGTAGTTTTTTCGGTCGGATCTCCAACCCCGACATCCGGTTTACAACCGTTCGCACCCGGACAGGTATTCAACCCCAACGGATCCACCCACCCCGTAGGGTTGGGCACGTACTGGTATCCGTTCAGCCCGCCCGCCAGTTTCACGGGATCAGGCGTCAGATAGCGACCAATATCCGGATTGTAGTAGCGATGACGGTTGTAGTGCAGTCCGCTTTCCGGGTCGAAGTATTGGCCCTGGAAGCGCAGCGGATTGGTGAGGGTGTTGACGTCCAGCTTCGCGATTTGGCCGTAGGCGCGGTAGTGCGCGGACCAGACGATTTCGCCGTCGGGGGCGGTGAGTTCTTGTGGGGTGCCGAGGTGGTCGAGTTGGTAGTGGAAGGGTTCTGCTGCTTCCGGGCCGTAGCCTTTCAGCAGCGCTAACGGGCGGAAGCTGTTGGGTTCGTAGATATAGCTTTGGTGGTGATCGGCGCTGTGCTCGGCGACCAACATGTCGCCTTGCCAGAAAAACTCGGTGGTTTGGCCTTTTATCGTTTTGGTGATGCGCCGTCCAAACGGGTCATAGCGATAGCTGGCCTGGCGGCCGTCGGGTTGGGTGACGCTGATCAGCCGATGCTGGCAGTCATATCGATATTCGGTGACCAACTGCTGGTCGCGGCCCCGGCGTTCACGCAGCAGATTGCCAAAGGCGTCATAGTCGTAATGACGATCGCCTTGCATCAGCAGGCGGTTGCCTTTGATCACACTCGGCCCCACGCGGTCTTGCATCAGCAGGTTGCCCGCCGGGTCGTGGGCGAAGCGTTCCTGCAGGTCGTGCGAGTGGTTGGCGCGGGTCAGGCGGTCGAGTGGGTCGTAGTGGTAGTCGTGCTGGCCTTTGCGGGTATCGAGGATGCGGGTCAGGTTGCCGCGTTTGTCATAGTCGTATTGGCGGCGCTGATGGCGCTGTTCCTGTTGGGTAATGGCATGGGCGTGCAGACGGCCCTGGTCGTCGTAGTGGTAGTGGCTGAGGAGCTGTCCCTGCTGGCGCTGGTGTTCGCGGCCGGATTTGAACAGGTGTGAGGTGAGTGGGTTGCCATTCAGCTCGATGGTGGCAAGGTCGCCACCTTTGTCGTGATGGAAGGCGAGGCGGTTGTTGTCGGGCAGACGCAGGTAGTTGAGTTGCCCGCATTCGTCGTAGCGGTAGCGCAGGGTGCCCCAGCCTTGGTGTTCGGCAGTGAGGCGGTTTTGCAGGTCGTATTCGTAGTGCAGCGGCCAGTGGCCGTCGTCGACGCTGAGGAGATTGCCGAGGCGGTCGTAGGTGTAATCGACCATGCTGCGGTCTGGCAGGGTTTTTCTTACCAGGCGACCGGCGCTGTCTCGCTGATAACCCGTAACCAGCTGACTGCCATCGTCGCCGTACTCGGTCTTTTCCAGCAGATGGCCGGCGAGGTCATAAACGTAGGCGGTACGTCGGCCATCAAAGCCGGTTTCCTGCTGGATCAGGCCGTTGGCGTGGTACTCGAGCTGATAGGTTTCCCCGACCTCGTTTTCAATCTCGGTCAGTAACAACCGGGCATTGTCGTAACGGTATTTGAGCTGTGTGCCATCGGGGTTGATGCGGCGGCTGATCAGGTGCAGGCCGTCGGCATATTCGTAGCGAGTAACCCGCCCCAGTTCGTCGCGCTCGGCGGTGATTTTTCCGTACGGGTTGTAGCTGAATTCGCGAGTGGCGCCGCCCGGCTGAATCACCTTCAGCAAACGCCCTACGGCGTCCCACTGATACTGGGTCAGCGCACCGTGCTCATCCTCGCAGGCTACCTGCCGCCCAAGGTCGTCATAGCGATAGCGCCGCACACCGCCATTCGCCAATTTCTCTTCGGTGAGCTGGCCACGCTCGTTCCAGATAAAGCGCTGGCTGCTGTTGTCCGGGTGCCAGACACCGGAGAGTTTTCCGTGTTTGGTGTAGGTGTATTCGGTGTAGTTGCCGTCCGGATCGGTCTTGCGGGTGATATCGCCCTGGTCGTTACGCTGGTATTTCCAGACCGCTTCACCACGGCGTACAACTCGGACGAAACCGTTGTCATGCTCGTAGGACGTGGGCGCATCATCCCCGGGAAACAGCGCAATCAACCGACCGGCTTCGTCGTACTGATACGCCGTCACCGCCCCCAGCGGATCCTGTTCGACCGTCAGCCGGCCTTTTTCATCGTAGGATTTGAAGTGCTCGGCACCGTCCGGATCAATCCGTTGCACCAGCCGTGCGCGCTGGTCGTGGACGTAGACTTCCTGGCTGCCATCGGCGTTGTGGACGGTGACAGTGCCGTTGTCATCCCACACATACCGCGTGTCCATTTGGGAAAAGCTGGCCCAGTGGCGGATACACCTTGCAGATTTACCGGACCGTTCCCACTCCCAGAGGAAACTCGCCCCACCGGCCAGTTGTCGTTCCAGAATCACCTGCTGATCGTCGTACCGATAACGCTCGCTTTCGCCGACAGCATTGGTCGCCTCGATCAACCGCCAGGCATCGTCGTACCTGTAGGAAACAACGTTCTGCTCGGTAATCCAGTCCAGCTCCCGCTGCACCTGATAGTCGACGGCAACGATGTGCCC
>NZ_AHHC01000081.1:0-195523 GCF_000242655.1 Pseudomonas sp. PAMC 25886 | reverse complement strand
AGCCGAAGCCGAACTGCACGCCGCCAGTGCGGCGGTCGGCGTGGCCACCGCCAATCTCTACCCCCATGTGGAACTGTCTGCCTCCCTGGCCCAGGCCGCGTCGGGCAACGGAGGTGCAGCACTCTGGGGCTTCGCCGCCGGGCTGGCGGGCCCGATCTTCGACGGCGGCACCCTCAAGGCCGAGCGCCAGGTGGCGGTGGAGGGCTACAACGCCGCGCTCGCCCACTATCAGCAGACCGTCATCCAGTCCTTCGGCCAGGTCGCAGACACCTTGCAGGCGATCAACCACGACGCCGAGGAATACCAGGCGCAGACCGCTGCGCTACAGGCCGCCGACAACAGTTTGCGCCTGAACCAGCACGCCTATGGAGCAGGGGAGAACGGCTTGCTGCAAGTGCTGGAGGCACAACGCGCCTATGAGCAGGCCTTGCTCGGGCAGATCCGGGCGAGCACCGCCCGACACCTCGACACCGTGCGCCTGTTCGTGGCGCTCGGCGGTCGCTCGGTCAACGATTTCAAACGCTAGTGGAGTAAAAAAATGAGCTATTACGATGCCCTTCGCGATACCCGTTTTCCTTTGCAGCATGGCGCGGGCGCGATGCCGGCGGTGGGGTTTGGCACGCTGTTCAGGGACCTGACGGCCACCACCCAGGCCGTCACGGAAGCGTTGGAGGCGGGCTTTCGGCATTTCGATTGCGCCGAGCGGTATGGCAACGAGGCGCAGGTGGGGGCGGCGCTTCACGATGCGATGACGGCCGGTAAAGTCCGGCGTGAGGAACTGTTCATCACCACCAAGCTGTGGAACAACAACCATCGGCCCGAGCGGGTGGTGCCGGCGTTCGAGGCCAGTTGCCGCAGGCTTCGGGTGGATGTGATCGACTGCTACATGATCCATACGCCGTTTGCGTTTCTGCCGGGTGACGAGCTGCATCCACGGGACGCTTTTGGGCATGTGCTGTATGACTCGGGTGTGACGCTGATCGAGACGTGGCGGGTGCTTGAGCGGTTGGTGGATGAGGGGCGCTGCAAGTCCATCGGGTTATCGGACATCACCCTGGATACGTTGCGGGAGCTGGTGGCGGTGGCGCGGATAAAACCGGCGGTGGTGCAGGTTGAGTCACATCCCTATTTGCCCGAATGGGAGTTGCTGGAGTTCTGCAAACAGCACGGGATTGTGGTGTTGGCGTTTGCGCCGCTGGGGCATGGGATGAGGCCGCGGGTGCTGGATGAGCCGGTGATTACCACGATTGCGCGGCGGGTGCGGAAGACGCCGGCACAGGTTGCGCTGGCGTGGTCGGTGCAGCGTGGGGTGGCGTTTTTGACGTCCTCGGTGACGCCGGCACGGATTCAGGAGGATGCGGATATTTCCACATTGCCTCAGGCGGCGATGCGTGAGATCGAGAAGGACATCACGACCCGGGTGCGTTTTAATCCGGTGATGGATACCGGGGTGTTGGGGTTTATTTCGCGGGAGAAGTTTTGAGTTCAATCGGGGGGGGAGGGGGGCATATCCGTTATCTAGGTAACGGCCTCCTATGGTTTCGCTCTTACAGCGAGTCACTTTGGAAAAGCCCCAAAGTAACCAAAGGGCTCTGCCCCGCCTGTCGGCACCTCGCCTAGGCTCGGTGTTCCCTCACTCCGGCATTGCTCCGCGGGCCGCCGCGACGGGGCGTCCCTGCCCCGTCGCGGCTAAACCGGCGTCCTGCCGGTTTACCCGCTCCTCAATCCCTGCGTTCGGCCTCGGGCTTATTGGGGCAGTCAGAGCCAGATCAAAATCAAAAGCAAGAGCACAGCGGCCTACAGGCCGGCTTGAGTGGTAGAAGCCAGAGCGAAAGCCAAAGCGAAAACCAAATCTGAAACGGATGCAGCTCTGCTTTTCTGTGGGAGCTGGCTTGCCTGCGATGCAGACAACTCGGTTTTTCAGATACACCCAGTTGATGCCATCGCAGGCAAGCCAGCTCCCACATTTGACCGTTCCCGCTGTAGATTTTGATCTTGATGTTGCCTTTGCTTCACACCACTCAAGCCGGCCTGTAGGCCGCTGTGCTGTTGATCTGCTTTTGATCTTGATCTTAGGCGCCCCGTTAAACCACGCTGGCCGAACGCAGGTAGTACGGAGCGGGTAAACCGGCAGGACGCCGGTTTAGCCGCGACGGGGCAGGGACGCCCCGTCGCGGCGGCCCGCGGAGTAGTACCGGAGTGAGGGCACACCGAGCCTAGGCGAGGTGCCGAGTGGTGGGGCAAGAGCCTTTTGGTTACTTTTGGGCTCCTTTCAAAAGTGACCCGCTGTAAGAGCGGAACCCATACCCGCCATAACAAAAATAACGGATATGCCCCCAATCACCCACCCTTACCCAACAACGCCCGAGCAAACTCATCAGACGCAATAAAGTCCATGGCCTTGCGCAACTCGCAAGCCGCCTCAGCACCAAACACCTCATCAAACCGAACCGCCATTTGCCGAGACACCACCCGCGCTTCCTCGTACTTGTGCTGCCCCGCGTCGGTCAACAGCACCCGCCGGCTGCGACGATCCAGCTCGTCCACCTGCAACACCACCAACCCGTCCCGCACCAGCGGCTTGAGCGTATGCCCCAGGGCCGAAAGGTCCATCACCAACGAATGCGCCAGGTCGCGCATTTTGGGCGCGTCACCCTGGGCGATGTGGTTCATCAGCGAATACTGGGTAGCCTTCAGGCCAAACGGCACAAACGCTTCGTCATAGATCTGCGCCATGCGACGGGACGCGCGACGCACGGCTCCGTTGGAACAGGTGCTGGGGCTATTCAGGGTGGGCGGTGCGCATTTCACAGGCGGGTCACTCGCTACAGGCCAAGGGTTAACCGAACGTTAATCCGGCAAGATGAATATTGACACATGTAGCAACAAATTAGTTGCGTATGCCTCTAAACGCTATATCGTGGCATATGCCTCTATTTTGACCGGATGTCAGTGCAGTTGGCCCGGATCACAGACGGGCGGGGCAGGAGGGAAGCGCTGTTTGGTACCTCCTTCAGTCATCAACTTCCTGTCTGGATCAGACCTATGCTCAACCTTGTGCGCATCGCATTGCGGCGCCCCTATACCTTCCTGGTATTGGCTATTTTCATTCTGATTGTGGGCCCGCTCGCGGCCTGGCGTACCCCGACCGACATCTTCCCCGAAATTCGCATCCCCGTGATTGCCGTGATCTGGCAGTACACCGGCTTGCCTCCGGACCAGATGGCCGGCCGTATCACGTCGCCCTTCGAGCGGGTGCTGACCACCACGGTCAATGACATCCGCCATATCGAGGCGCAATCGTTGAACGGCTTCGGCATCGTCAAGGTGTACTTCCAGCCGGGGGTCAATATCAGTACGGCCAACGCACAGGTGACCTCGGTGTCCCAGGCCATCCTGCGCCAACTGCCGCCCGGCACCACACCGCCGCTGGTGCTCAATTACAGCGCCTCGACGGTGCCGATCGTGCAACTGGCGTTGTCCGGCAAAGGGCTCACCGAGCAGCGGCTGGGCGATCTGGGCCTCAACACCGTGCGTCTGATGCTGACCACGGTGCCCGGTGCAGCGCTGCCGTACCCGTTCGGCGGCAAGACGCGCCAGGTGCAGATCGACCTCGATTCGGCGCGGATGCAGGCGCGGGGCCTTTCGGCGCAGGACGTGGCCAACGCCCTGGCCACCCAGAACCTGATCACCCCGGTGGGCACGCAAAAGATCGGCAGCTATGAGTTCAACCTGCAACTGAACAACTCGCCGACGGATTTCCACGACCTGGAAAACCTGCCGATCAAGACCGCCGACGGCACCACCGTATTGATTCGTGACGTGGCCACGGTGCGGGACGGCAACCCGCCGCAGACCAACATCGTGCACGTCAACGGCAACCGTTCCGTGCTGCTGCCGGTGCTCAAGACCGGTTCGGCCTCGACCCTCGGGGTGATCGCCGGCATCAAGGACAAACTGGCCGACAACAAGGGCGCCTTGCCGCCCAACCTGAATATCGACCTGATCGGCGACCAGTCGCTGTTCGTGCGTTCGGCCATCAGCGGTGTGGCCCGTGAAGGGGTGATTGCAGCGGCACTGACCAGCCTGATGATCCTGTTGTTCCTCGGCAGTTGGCGCTCGACGGTGATCATCGCCACGTCGATTCCGCTGGCAATTCTGTCGTCGATTGCCACGCTGTCGGCGCTCGGTGAAACCCTCAACATCATGACCCTCGGCGGCCTGGCACTGGCCGTGGGGATCCTGGTGGACGACGCCACGGTAACCATCGAAAACATCAACTGGCACCTGGAGCAGGGCAAGCCAGTGGAGACGGCGATCCTCGACGGTGCGTCGCAGATTGTCACGCCGGCGTTCGTCTCCTTGCTGTGTATCTGCATCGTGTTTGTGCCGATGTTTTTCCTGGAAGGCGTGGCGCGTTTCCTGTTTGTGCCGATGGCGGAAGCGGTGATCTTCGCGATGATCGCCTCGTTCATCCTGTCGCGCACCCTGGTGCCGACCCTCGCCAATTACCTGCTCAAACCGCATGAACACCATGCGGACGGCACGCCGGTGGTGGCGCCATCGAGCAACCCGCTGGTGAAGTTCCAGCGCGGGTTCGAGCGCCAGTTCGAGGCGTTTCGCGGGGTTTACCACGGTGCGCTGGAAAGTGCCTTGCATCACCGCCGTATGGTGGTGATTGCGATGCTGGCGTTTGTCGCCGTGTCGTTTGCGCTGGTGCCGTTCCTGGGCCGCAACTTTTTCCCTGAGGTGGATTCCGGGCAGATCCTGCTGCATGTGCGGGCGCCGATCGGCACGCGGGTAGAGAGCAATGCGCGGCTGGTCTCGCAGATCGAGGACACCCTCCACAAGGTGATCGAGCCGCAGGAACTGGCGGCCATCGTCGACAACATCGGCCTGGCCATCAGCGGGATCAACGTCGCCTACAACAACACCGGCACCGTTGGCTCCCAGGACAGCGACATCCAGATCAGCCTGAAAGAGGGCCATCGCCCCACCGCCGACTACATGCGCGAACTGCGTGAACGACTGCCTCGGGAATTCCCGAATGCGGTGTTCTCGTTCCCGGCCTCCGACATCGTCGGGCAGATCCTCAACTTCGGTTCTTCCGCGCCGGTGGATGTGCAAATCGCCGGGAATAACCTGCCGGCCAACTTCACCTATGCCAGCACCCTGCTGCGGGACATTCGCCGGGTGCCGGGCGTGGTGGATGCGCGTATCCAGCAGTCACGGCAACTGCCCACGTTCAAGATTGATGTGGACCGCACGCAAGCGCAGTTGGTGGGCCTGAACGAACGCGATGTGACCAACAGCCTGGTGGTCAACCTGGCGGGTTCCAGCCAGGTGGCGCCGACTTTCTGGCTCAACCCGGCCAACGGCGTGTCGTACCCGATTGTGATGCAAACCCCGCAGTACGGCCTCGACACCCTGGCGGCCCTGCATAACCTGCCGTTGAGCGGCAGCGCCGGTGCAGCGTCAGACCAGACCCTGGGTGGCCTGGCCTCCATCGAGCGTACTCACAGCAACTCGGTGGTGACCCAGTCGGATATCCAGCCGGTGGTGGAAGTATTGACCGCGATCCAGGGCCGCGACCTCGGCGCAGTGGCAGCGGATATCCAGAAGATCATCGCCGCCCACGCCAGCGAGGTGCCCACTGGTTCCAAGGTGCTGTTGCAGGGCCAGGTGCAAACCATGAACGCGGCCTTCAGCGGCCTGCTGTTTGGCCTGCTCGGCGCGGTGGTGCTGATCTACCTGCTGATTGTGGTCAACTTCCAGTCCTGGGCCGACCCGTTCGTGATCATCACCGCCTTGCCGGCGGCGCTCGCAGGCATTGTGTGGATGCTGTTTGTCACCCACACGCCGCTGTCGGTGCCGGCCTTGACCGGGGCGATCATGTGCATGGGCGTGGCCACCGCCAACGCCATCCTGGTGGTGAGCTTCTGCCGCGAACGCCTCGCGGTGCACGGTGATGCGGTGCAGGCGGCCCTTGAAGCCGGCTTCACCCGTTTGCGCCCGGTATTGATGACCGCCATTTCAATGATCATCGGCATGGCGCCGATGGCCCTGAGCCTCGGGGAGGGCGGCGAACAGAACGCCCCGCTGGGCCGTGCGGTCATCGGCGGGCTGGCCTTCGCCACCATTGCCACGTTGTTCCTGGTTCCGCTGATTTTCAGTCTTGTGCACGGGCGGCGTCAGCACGCCACGCTTGCGACCACCGCCACTCAAGGGGTTTGACATGTCCATTTCCGTTTCCAATCCGGGTTCACCCCGCCGTAAATCCCGTGGTCTGCTCTGGCTGGTGCTGGGGCTGGTGGTGCTGGTCGCCGTGGTGGTATTCGGCATCGGCGTACGCGCCAGCGAATCCCGCGACCTGAAAACCTGGACCGACACCCAGGCCTTGCCCAGCGTGATCCTGATCACCCCGAGCGTGCAGCCCCAGGGCCCGGTGCTGAACCTGCCGGGACGCCTCGAGGCGTACTCCCGGGCGTCGATCTTTGCCCGGGTCAATGGCTACCTCAAGACCTGGAGCGTCGACATCGGCGACCACGTGAAGGCCGGGCAACTGCTGGCCGAAATCGACACGCCGGAGCTCGATCAGCAACTGCTGCAAGCCAAGGCCGTACTGGCTTCGGCACAGGCCGACGAGTCGCTGGCACAAACCACCGCCAAGCGCTGGCAGGCGATGCTTGCGTCGGACTCGGTGTCGCGCCAGGACGTGGATGAGCGCACCGGCGACCTGACCGCCAAGCAGGCCAAAGTGGTCGCGGCCAAGGCCAACGTCGACCAGTTGATTGCCACCAAGGGCTTCCAGCGCCTGACCGCACCGTTCGCCGGCGTGGTCACTGCGCGCTCCACCGATGTGGGGGCGTTGATCAGTGCCGGTGGCGCCACCGGCAAAGAGCTGTTCGCGGTCTCTGACGTCAGCCGCCTGCGGGTGTATGTGCAGGTGCCGCAATCGTCAGCGCCGCAGATCCAGGTGGGCACCGTGGCGCGTCTGAGCGTGCCGGAATATCGCGGCGAAACCTTCACCGCCAAGGTGATCGCCACCGCCGATGCCGTGAATGCCGCGTCCGGCAGCACCCTGGTGCAACTGCTGGTGGACAACCCCGGCAGCCGCCTGTTGCCGGGCGCCTACACCAGCGTGCAGTTCACCTTGCCGGTGCAGACCGATGTGCTGCGCCTGCCCGCCAGCGCCCTGGTGTTCGATGACAAGGGCATGCGCGTGGCGACCCTTGATGGGAATAATCATGTGCACTTCAAGACCGTGACCATTGCCCGGGACTTCGGCGACAGCGTGGAAATCGGCAGTGGCCTGGCTGCCACCGACCGGGTGATTGACACCCCGCCCGACGGCCTGGCCGACGACGATTCGGTGCAACTGGCCGCCAACACCCCAGAGGCCAAACCCCATGGCTAAGCGCACTTGCCTGGTATTGGCCGCCACCCTGGGCCTGGGCGCCTGCCACCTTGCGCCGCCGCTGGATGTGCCGGATGTGCCCGTTGCCGCGCAGTTTCACACCCAGGGCCCGTGGACCGTCGGCACGCCGAACGACCAAGCGAGCCGCGACGGTTGGTGGCACATTTACAAGGCCCCGCAACTGGATGGGATGGAGCAGCAGTTGCTGCAAAACAACCCGGACTTGAGTGCGGCACTCGCTCACTATTCCCAGGCCCAGGCGTTCGTGGCCCAGGCGCAATCCGGGCTGTTTCCGAAAGTCATCGGGTCCAGTAATGCCCAGCGTATTCGCCAGTCCGACACGCGTCCGTTGCGTTCGGCCAGCCCGCCGAATGTCTACGATTCCGGGACCGTGGGCGTGGAGGTGGACTATGAAGTCGACCTGTGGGGCCGTGTGCGCGACACCGTGGCCGCCGGCACCAGCGATGCCCAGGCTGCCAAGGCCGACCTGGCTTCGGTGCGCTTGAGCTTGCAGGCGCAGTTGGCCGACAGCTACATCCGCCTGCGTGGCATCGACCGGCAAGACCAGTTGCTGCAGCAAACCAGCGACGCCTATGCGAAGGCCTTGAGCCTGACCGAAGGCCTGCACGGCGGTGGCATCGTTTCCGGCCTCGACGTGGCGCGGGCGCGTACCCAATTGTCGACGGTCAAATCCCAACTGAGCCAGAACCTGGTGCAGCGTGCGGTGCTCGAACATTCGATAGCGGCGATGCTGGGTGAATCCGCATCGACCTACACGATTGCCCCCAGCGTTGCGGATATCGCCTTGCCCAGCGTGCCCACCGGTGTACCGTCTACGCTGTTGCAGCGCCGGCCGGACATTGCCGCCGCTGAACGCCGGATCGCCTCGGCCAACGCACGCATAGGCGTGGCCAAAGCCGCCTGGTTCCCGGCGGTTACCCTGAGTGCCCAGGGCGGTTTCCAGAGCGACGAGTTTGCGCATTTGCTGAGCGCACCCAACCTGTTCTGGGCCATTGGCCCGTCGCTGGTGGGGACAATCTTTGACGGCGGCGCGCGCCAGGCCGGGGTCGACAGTGCCAAGGCGGCCACCGATGAAGCCGCGGCCAAGTACCGTGGTGTAGTGTTGACCGCGTTCGAGCAGGTGGAGAACAACCTGTCGATCATTTCGGGGCTCGACACCGCCCTGGTAGACCAGCGGGACGCGGCGGCTGCCGCGCAGTACGCCGAGGACTTGTCACTGGCGCGGTATCGCCAGGGCGGCGCGGCGTACCTGGATGTGGTGACGGCGCAAGTGGCGTCGTTGCAGGCACAGCGAACGGTGCTGGATCTACAGACTCAACAGTTAAGTGCCAACGTAGGGCTGATCAAAGCATTGGGTGGCGGCTGGAACCTGGCCCAGTTGGCCGACACCTCGCAATTGAACCCCAAGGAGTAATAAGCATGACTGATTACGTACCGCCAAAAGTCTGGACCTGGAAGACCCAAAACGGCGGCACCTTCGCCAGTATCAACCGGCCCATCGCGGGTGCGACCCACGACAAGGAATTGCCGGTAGGTCGTCATCCGTTGCAGCTGTATTCCCTGGCAACGCCCAATGGCCAAAAGGTCACGATCCTGCTGGAAGAACTGTTGGCCCTGGGGCACACGGGGGCGGAATACGATGCGTGGTTGATCAAGATCGGCGACGGTGACCAGTTCGGCAGCGGCTTTGTCGGGGTCAATCCGAACTCGAAGATTCCCGCATTGCTGGATCGCAGCGGGCCCAAGCCGATTCGGGTGTTCGAATCCGGGGCGATCCTGCAGTACCTCGCCGAGAAGTTCGGTGCGTTCCTGCCCACCGAGCCTGCGGCCCGTGCCGAGTGCCTGTCGTGGTTGTTCTGGCAGATGGGCAGCGCGCCGTACCTGGGCGGTGGGTTCGGGCATTTCTACGCCTACGCACCGACCAAGATCGAATACGCCATCGACCGTTTCGCCATGGAAACCAAGCGTCAACTGGACGTACTGGACAAGCAGTTGGCCGAGCGCGAATACATCGCCGGCGACGAGTACACCATTGCCGACATGGCGATCTGGCCGTGGTACGGCGGCCTGGTGAAAGGCCGCTTGTATGAGGGTGGAGAGTTTCTCTCGGTGCAGGATTACAAGCACGTGCTGCGTTGGGCCGATGCCATCGAAGCGCGGCCTGCGGTGCAGCGTGGGCGCCGGGTCAACCGCGTTTCGGGCGAGCCGTCAGAGCAACTGCGCGAGCGTCATGACGCGTCGGACCTCGACTGACCCCAGCGCTCCCTGTGGCGAGGGAGCTTGCTCCCTCACCACAGGTGTCAGCGGCGCCGTCACGGCGCTCCCACTTGGCGATCACCAGCGGTGCCAGGGCATTGCCCAGCACATTCAACGCGGTGGTCGGCATTTCCATCAGGCGATACACCCCGGCGATAAAGGCGATGCCTTCCAGCGGCAAGCCCGCACTCGCCAGGGTCGCCGACAAAATCACGAACATGAACCCCGGCACCCCGGCCGCGCCCTTGGACGTCAACACCATGGTCACCACCAGCAGTGCCTGGTCGCCAAGGCTCAGGTCGATGCCATACAACTGCGCCACAAACAAGGTGCCGATCCCCAGGAACAGCGACGCACCGTCCAGGTTGAACGAATACCCCACCGGCACCACAAAGCTCACCAGCGAAGGCGGCACGCCGTAGGTTTCGAGCTTCTTCATCAGTTGCGGCATCACCGCCGCGGAGCTGGCCGTGGAAAACGCCAGGATCAGCTCATCCTTGATATGCCGCATCAACGCAAACAGGTTGATCCCGCATAGGCGCGCCACCAGGTTGAGCACCACCAGCACGAAGAACGCGATGGACACGTAGCTGACCAGAATCAACTTGGCCAACGGCAACAGCGAGCTGAAACCGAAGTTGGCCACGGTGACCGCGATCATCCCGAACACGCCGATGGGCGAGTAGGCCATGATCATCGACGTCACCTTGAACATCGCCTCCGACACCCCGCGCAGCACGGCAATCACCGGGTCCTTGCGCTCGGCCGGTAAACGCGAAACCCCCAGGCCAAACATCACCGCAAAGAACAGCACCGAGAGCAAGCTGCCCTGCGCCATCGCGTTGACCACGTTGTCCGGGATGATCCCGACGATGATCTGCCCCAGGCTGTGGCCACCGCCGGCGCTGCTGGTGGGCAAGGTCATTGCACTGGCTTGCAGGCTTGACAACTCGGTGCCGGCACCCGGCTTGAGCAGGTTGCCCATCACCAGCCCGACGATGATCGCCAGGGTGGTGATGCAGAAGAAATAGCTCAGGGACTTGACCCCGATGCGCCCCAGGGACTTGCCGTCACCGTGCCCGGCAATGCCCACCACCATGCAGGAAAACACGATGGGCACGACGATCATCTTCATCAGCTTGATAAAGATATCGCCCGCCGGTTGCAGCAGGTTTTCAATCAGCCATGGCCGGGATTCGGGGAACCGGTGCAGCAGGGCGCCGATGGCGATGCCGGCGAGCAAACCGATCAGGATCTGCCAGACCAGCGCGATGCGGGGCGTATGCATGGGAATGCCTCATTTATATCAATGATTATGAGTGTTGTTCTAGGCAGTCAATGAGCGGCCATCCGTGGCCGCCGGGTGGGGCGGGAATCCGTCAGCGCAATCGATGGCACGCTTCATTCAGGCGACGGCAACCTTCTTCAATCACGTCAAGGGAGCTGGCAAACGACAGGCGGATATACGGCGACATGCCGTACGCCGCACCACTCACCGTCGCCAGGCCGTGTTCACGCAGCAGGTGCTCGGCCAGTTGGGTGTCGCTGGTGATCCGTTCGCCGTGCCCGGTGGTTTTACCCATCAACCCGGCGACGTTGGCGAACACGTAGAACGCGCCGTCGGGTGGGGTGAAGGTCACGCCGGGAATGTCGTTCAACAAGCTCAGCATGCGTTCGCGACGTTGCTGGTACACCTCGCGCATCCCGGCGATGGGCGCCTGGTCGCCGGCGAATGCGGCCACCGCAGCGGCCTGGCTGAGGGAGCTGGGGCACGTGGTGGTTTGCGAGAGCAACGTGGCAATGGCCGCGATCAGCCAGGCCGGGCCGGCCCCGAAACCCAGGCGCCAACCGGTCATGGCGTAGCCCTTGGAGGCGCCGTTGACGATCAGCGTGCGCGCCTTCAAGTCGGGTGCGAGTCGGGTCAGCGATACATGCCGTGCCTCGTCGTAGACGAAGTGCTCGTAGATCTCGTCGGCCATGATCAACACGTGGGGATGACGGCGCAGCACGTCGGCCAGCGCGAGCAGTTCGGCCTCGTTGTACACCGCGCCGCTGGGGTTGTTCGGGCTGTTGAGGATCACCCATTTGCTGCGCGGGGTGATCGCCTGTTCGAGGGCGTGTGGCGAGAGTTTGAAACCCAGTGATTCGTCGCCGGGGATGATCACCGGCGTCGCGTCATTCAGCCGCGCGATGTCCGGGTACGACACCCAATACGGCGTGTGCACAATGACCTCATCGCCGCGATTCAGGGTCGCCGCCAGGGCGTGATAAATGATGTGTTTGCCACCGCAGCCGGCGACCACTTCGTCGAGGCCGTAGTCCAGCTGGTTATCGCGTTTCAGCTTGAGGCAGATGGCCTGGCGCAGGGCGAGGGTGCCGGTGGTGGCGGTGTAGTGAGTGTCGCCGCTGTGCATTGCGGCGCTGGCGGCTTCGAGGATATGCGCCGGGGTATCGAAGTCCGGCTCGCCCACGGTGAAGTTGACGATGTCCCGGCCCTGGGCGCGCAGTTCGGTGACCAGCGCGTTGGCCGCGATGCTCGGGGAGGGCGCAATGCCCAGCACCCGGTCCGACAGAAATGCAGTGCTCATGATGATCCCCTTCAATCCGCCAGGCCGGCCTGTTTCAACACCTTGTCCATCCAGCTCTGGCGCACCGCACCGGTGGCGATTTCGGCTTTCACTTCTTCTTCATGGGCGGCGTGTTGGGCGGCCTTGCGCAGCACCTCGGCGGCGTCGGCCTGGGAGAAGGCGACCAGGCCGTCTTCGTCGCCCACCAGCAAATCCCCCGGGTTGATCAACATGCCGCCGATGGACACCGGCACATTCACCTCGCCCGGGCCGGTCTTGTAAGGGCCGCAATGCACCACGCTGCGGGCGTAGCAGGGGGTGTCCTCGAAGCTCGCGACATCCCGAATCGCCCCGTCAATCACAAACCCCACGCAGCCGCGTTGCTGGGCGTAGAGCTTGACCAGCTCGCCGATCACGGCGTTGTTGGTGTCGCCCTGGGCGTCCACCACCAGCACGTGGCCCGGCTGCAGCATGCTCATGGCCTTGTAGATCAGCAGGTTGTCGCCGGGGCGGGTTTTCACCGTGAGCGCGGTGCCCACCAGCTTGCCGGTGCGGTTGTAGCGGTTCAGCCCCCGGGCGCCGATGTGCCGGCCGAGGTTGTCGCTGATGTGCGGGGTGACCACCTGGGCAAACGCTTCAAGCACCTCGGCAGAGGCCAGGGGCGGGTTGGGCAGGATGCGGGAACCGGGCAAGGACATGGCGTATCTCCGATTGATCTTGTTGGACTGTGGCTAGATCTTAGGAGCGATGAACATACAGTTTTAGCGATATTTTATTATCTGATAGGATCGCTTTTTCTCATGGGAGGTGGCCGATGATCACGTTCAAGCAAATCGACGCGTTGTACTGGATTGCCGAGTTGGGCAGTTTCGAGGCCGCGGCGAACAAGCTGAATATGTCGCAGTCGGCGATTTCCAAGCGCATCCAGGAGCTGGAAGAAACCTTCGATGTGCAGGTCTTCGACCGCAGCAAGCGCAATGCGCGGTTGACCGAAAAAGGCGCCGAGCTGCTCGACTACGGCAAGGACCTGCTGGAGCGTCGCGACTACTTGCTGGAACGGGTCAGCGCCCGGGAAGTGCTGGTGCGCAGGTTTCGCCTGGGGGTCACCGAGCTGACCGCATTGACCTGGTTGCCCGCGCTGGTCGAAGCGCTGCGCGAGGCTTATCCCAAGGTGCAGATCGAGCCGTCGGTGGAGTTGAGCAGCGAGCTGTTTCGCAAACTGGAAAGTGATCAACTGGACCTGGTGATCGTGCCCGATGCCTACAGTGATTCGCGGTTCCTGAGTACGCCGCTGGGCAGTGTGGAGAATGCCTGGATGTGCGTGCCCGGGCTGATCCCTGACAACGACCCGGTCAGCCTCGGGGTGCTGGCGGACTACACCGTGCTGACCCAGGGCTCGCAGTCGGGCACCGGCTTGACCTACGAGCGTTGGCTGGCGGCCCACGAGGTGCAGTTGCCCCGCACCCTGACCAGCCATAACCTGCTGGTTCAGGTGGGCCTGACCCTGTCGGGCGTGGGCGTGAGCTACCTGCCTACGGCCTGCCTTTCACACCTGGTGGAGGCGGGGGCATTGCGGGTGTTGGTCACCGAGCCGGCCTTGCCGAGCATCCGTTATGTGGCCCTGCACCGCTCGGACCGCCAGCTTGGTTTGAACCGCAACGTTGCGCAACTGGCTCGCCGATGCTGCGATTTTTCCCGGCTGTTGCTTCAGCGGTTTGTATGAGCCGCCGCGCACTGGCTGGCCAGCTCTGCCAGGGAGGCAGTCAGGCCGAGGTGGCCATGCTTGAGGAAGGCCAGTTGATAGTTGACCGGCTCGGGCGGGGTATCCAGGAGCATTTCCTGGAGTTCGCCACGCCGGATCTCATCACCAAACAGCCCTCGGGGTAAGCAACTGACCCCGACCCCGGCGCGGATCAACGCCACCAGCGCGAACAGGCTGTTGCTGCCATACACCCGGTTGAACTCGATCCCCGCCCGGGCAAATAACTGCTCGCAACGCTGGGTGATCCCCGAGTGCGTGCCCTGGACAATAACGGGCCACTGCGCGAGCTCCTTGAGGGACAGCGAGCGCGCATGCAACGCCAGGCCCGCTGGTGCCAACCAGGTGAATTCGACGGATTGCAAATCGATCGCCGCCATTGCCGGCGTCACGTAGTCCTGGGGGATCACCACCAGGTCCAGCTCGCCATCCAGCAACTTCCTTTGCAGCGACGCCGAAAGGTCAACATCCGGGTGCAAGGCCACCTCCGGGTGAACCGCTTTCACCCGCGCCGCAAAGTCCGAAAACCAGGTCACCGTCACCAGTTCCGTGAGCCCCATGCGCACCGTGCGCAGGGCGTGCCGCGATGCTCCGCGCAGCCCGTCAAGCCTGGCCAGGCTGTCGATCAACCCTTCACAGGCCTCCAGCAATTCGGCGCCTTTGGCACTCAAGTGCGCCTTGGGCCCCGCGCCTTCGAACAGCGGCAGGCACGCCTGTTTTTCCAGCGCCTGCAACCGCTTGGTGACCGCCGACTGGGTGAGGAACAACTGCGTGGCCGCACGCTGCAAGGTGCCGAGTTTCAAGGTCCAGTAGAACGCTTCAATCTGCTTGAGGTTAATCATGCTCAAGGCCCTCCCGCTGATAGGGGTGGTGCAGGTCGCAATGGGTCCTGATCAACTCGATGACATGCCGCTGGAACGGGCTGTAGCTGTCGGCCCGGGCGAGCGCCACATAGGGTGTCGAGGGCAGCGGCGGCTCGACACACAGCCGCACCAGTTGCCCGCTCGCCAGGTAGGGCGCGGCGGTGGAGTCGGGCAGGTAGGTGACGCCGAGCCCCGAGACGGTCAGGCCGACCAGCGCGGCCAGGCTGCTGCAGGGAATATGCGCCTGGGGGCTGGCGTGCCGGGTGGCGAGCCAGCGGTCTACCAGCAACCCTGAGCCTGAGAGCTTGCCTTGGGTGAGCAGGGTGTAGCGGGTCAGGTCTTCCAGGGCCAGCGGCCGCTGGTGATCGAGCAGGCCCGGGGCACAGAACCAGCTGTTGTGCACCTCATCCAGCGCAACCTTGACCAGGCCGTTCGAGCTGAAGGCATCCGGCACCACGATCACGTCCACCTGGCCCGCCATCAGCAACCCGTGCAGGCGCACGCTGAGCTCCACTTCCGGCTCGATGCGGACCTTGGGATAGTGGGTCGAAATTGCCTTGATCAGGCGCGGCAGCCAGGTCAGGGCGCTCAGTTCGGTAATGCCGATGCGCAGTTTGCGGCTCAACACCTCGGGGCTGATCAGGCAACTGCTGACGATGTCGCGTTGCAGCAGCACCTGCCGGGCATGGGTCACGACTTCGGCGGCCATCAGGGTCGGTTTGGCGCTGCGCCCGCTGCGGTCGAACAGCGGGAAACCCAGCCAGTGCTCCAGTTCCTGGATCTGCCGGGTGATCGCCGACTGCACCAGCCCCAGGCGCGTGGCAGCACCCTCGAAGGTGCCGTGATCGACCACGGCAATCAATGCTTCCAGCTGTTTGAAGGTGGCCACAGGTGTTGTCTCATCTGCTTTTGGAATATTTTTAGTTCACGGAATATCCCTATGTCTACTTAAATTTCCTCGGCACTATTTGGCTCACGGCCTACTGGCGTGAATGACCCTTCACGAAGTTACCGACCATAAATCCAATAAAATCGGTGAAGAAATGAACGCGGATTCGAAGCCTGCCAGCGGCTTTCGCTGGGTTGTGGCGGCCCTGTTTTTCCTGGCCTATATGGTTGCCGGCGCCGACCGCGCGAACATCGGTGTGGTGGTGCCTTTCATCAAGCAGGAATACCACCTCAGCAACACCGACATCGGTGCCCTGGCCAGCCTGTTTTATCTGACCTACGCCATCGTGCAGATCCCCGCCGGCTACCTGTTCGGCAAGTACGGCATCCGCAAGCTGCTCACCGGCTCCCTGGTGCTGACCTCACTGGCCACGCTCTTGATCGGCTTCACCAGCAGCGTGCTGCAACTGAAGCTGGCGCGGGCCTTGTTGGGCGCGGCGGAAGGGCCGATCAATATCGGGATCGTGTCGATCATCAACCGCTGGTTTCCGCCGAGCGAGAAGGGCCTGGCCACCGGTATTTTCATGTCCTCGATCAAGTTCGCGCCGGCCTTTGTACCGCCGTTGTGTGCCTGGATCGTGCACCTGTATGGCTGGCGCGAGGTGTTCTACTTCTTTGCCGTGCCGGGGTTCTTTGTCGCGCTGCTGTGGTGGTGGCTGGTCAAGGATGACCCGGCGGACAGCCCGTATGTATCGCCCAGTGAAGTGCGGCATATCCAGGGCACCGAGGTGCACGGGCAGGTGGTGGCCAGGCCCATGGTGCGCATGCCGGCATGGGTCGACAGGCTGATTCGCAGCCGCGACGTCAAACCCCTGGCCGACAACAAAAGCATCCTGGCGTCGTGGAATGTGTGGGCCTGTGCGTTCGGCTATTTCATGATGGTGGGCATTACCTATTCGATCATGACCTGGATCCCGACCTACCTGATCACCGTCAAACAGTTTTCGGTGATCACCATGGGCGCCGTCGCGTCGGCCCCGTGGGTGGGCGCGGTGATCGGCAACCTGCTGGGTGGCTGGCTGTCGGACCGGGTCTTCGACAAGCGCCGCAAGCCGGCCATGCTGATCAGTTCGCTGGCCACGGTGGTGATGATGTTTGTGCTGCTGCATTCACCGAGCGATCCGGCGTTGCTGGCGGCAGTATTCCTGCTGGCGGGCGTGTTGCTGAATATCGGTTTCTCGACCTTCCTCGTGTACCCCATGGGCCTGGCGACCAAGGACCGGGTGCCGTTTGCCGCCTCCATCGTCAATACCGGCGGCTCGCTGGGCGGGGCCTTCGCGCCGTTCGTGGTCGGCCTGCTGCTGGACAGCTTCAGTTGGGACTACGTGTTCGGCTTCCTGGGTGTGTGTTCGCTGATCACCTTCGCCACCGTGCTGACCATGATCGAACCACGGCCCGCTGCGCGTGCGCAGGACCACCGCGAGCCCTTGGCATCGCCCCTGGCTCACGCCAAACCCTGAACCACTCACTTTTTTTGAAGGATCCCGGATGAACGATTCGTCGCGCGTCATGCAGGTTTGTCGGCTCGATTTATGGATCAGCCCCGTGTTTGACGAGCTAGTTTCCAGCGAGGCCAACCTGGCGCTGCAGGTGCTGGCCCATCAGGGCGAGGACCCGCGCACCCTGGCAGCCCTGAGCCGGGCCCATGCCTACCATGTGTCGGCGGCCAAGGACGAGCTGCCTCGGGCGTGGTTCGTCAACGAGGCGTTGATCGCGCAGTGCCCTGATCTGCTCTGCGTGTCTTCCGGTGGCGCGGGCTTTGATACGGTGGACGTCGATGCCTGCACCCGTGCAGGCATCGCGGTGGTGAACCAGGCGGGCGCCAATGCGTTTTCGGTGGCGGAGCACACCTTCGGTTTGCTGCTGGCAGTGGTCAAGCGCATCGTCGAGTCCGACAACAAGCTGCGCCGCGAACGCGGTTTCAGCCGTGAAGACCTGATGGGCGAAGAGATCCATGGCAACACCTTCGGGCTGATCGGCCTCGGTGAAATCGGCCGGCGCACGGCGCGCATCGCCCAGGGTTTTGGCCTGGAGGTGCTGGCGTACGATCCGTACCTGAGCGCTGAACAAATCCGCGAGCGGGGCGCACAGCCGGTGACCCTGGAGGCGTTGCTGGGGCGCAGTGACTACGTGTCGTTGCACTGCCCGTTGAACGCCACGACTCACCACCTGATGGGGGCCGAACAGTTCGCGGCGATGAAGCCGGGCGCAGTGTTTGTCTCCACCGCCCGGGGCGGTATTCATGATGAAGCGGCGTTGTTCCAGGCCTTGAATAACGGCCACCTCGGTGGCGCCGGCCTCGACGTGTGGGCCTGCGAGCCGCCGGCGCAGGACGCGCCCCTGATGACGCTGCCCAATGTGGTCGCCACCTTCCACACGGCGGGCGTCACCCACGGCGGGCGGCGCAATGTGGCGAGGTCATCGGCGCAACAGATCGCCTTGATGCTGCGGGGCGAGCGCCCGGCGCACCTGCTGAACCCCGAGGTGTGGGAACGGTTCTGTGAACGCCTCAGCCAGGCCAGGGGTTGAGCGTCATATGTTTAAAGTATTCAAGTCGCATTATCTGGATATTTTTCAGGGGGCAACCGCGCTGATAGGCTTCTGAAAAACACGAGAACTGCCGACATGAAGTGCATCAGCACCTTCGCCACTGTGCTGATCTTCTTCGCCTGGATGACGGTGGGGACCCGTTGCACCAAAGTCGACCTCCAGGCCGGGGCCAACGCCAGGCACGACACTGATGCTCGCCAGGTCCTGCGCCTGGGCCATGACGCCCAGGTCTACCCGTTCCTGCTCTACGCCAACGCCGATCTCTACAACCCGCCCAAATCCGTCGAGCGCGCCGTGGTGATCATTCGCGACGAACACACCAGGCTGGCGGGCGCCGCCGAGTTCTCCGGCGAACGCACGCTGTTGCTGGCCCCCGACTTCCTCACCCCGGAGGATGCAGGCGCCAGCGACGACATGCCCCTGTGGCCCCGGGACCAGTGGGTGCAAGGCATCGAATCGCAATACGGCCACAAGGGCATCCCCGCCTATCAGGTGCTCGACGATGTGGTGCGCTACCTCAGCGACCGTCAGCGATTCCCGGTGCTCAAGGAAATCGTGATCGCCAGTCAGTCGAGTTCCCTGGAGTGAACATGGATTTGTGTGTCCGGTGCTGGTAAACAGTGAGGGATAATCCTTAAGCCGATACCCGGTGTAATCAATCATGAAACGCCATTTCGAAGACTTGCAGTTGGGCAGCATCGAGCTGTTCTGCCTGGCCGCCGAGGCCAGCAGCTTTACCGCGGCCGCCCAGATAGCGGGCGTGACCCCGGCGGCGGTGAGTCGCAGCATCTCGCGGCTGGAAGAGCGCCTGGGCTCCCGTCTGTTTGTGCGCACCACCCGCAGCATCCGCCTGACCGATGGCGGCCGGACGTTTTTCGAGCAATGCCGCCAGGCCCTCACGCAACTGGTGGAAGCGCAGCAGGAAATGATGGGCGCGCAATCGGTGCCGTCCGGGCTGTTGCGCATCAGCATCCCGACCACTTACGGCCATCACCGCATCCTGCCGCTGCTGCCGAAATTTCGCGCGCTGTACCCGCAGGTCACCGTGGATATTCACATCAGCAACCGCAACATCGATTTTGTCGCCGAAGGCTATGACCTGGCGATCCGCGTGCGCGCCCAGCCGGACTCGACGCTGATCGCGCGCTTGCTCGAAGACGCCAAGCTGGTGGTGGTTGCATCGCCGGCGTATCTGCAGCGCGCCGGCACGCCCCAGACCCTGGAGGATTTGCCGGCCCATGAGTGCATCCAGTACGAATTGCCGAGCAATGGGCGGCGCATTTCCTGGCTGTTCCAGGCCGATGGCAAGGAGCGGGAGTTTGCCGGCGAGGCCGGTTACAGCTGCTCCGACGATGTGCTGGGGGGCGTGACCCTGGCCAAGCATGGCGCCGGGCTGTTCCAGACCTACAAATTCATCGTCGAGCAAGAGCTGGCCAACGGCAGCCTGGTGGAGGTGTTGCAGCCTTACGGCGGACGTTCGCGGCCGTTTACCTTGCTGTATCCCCACGGCCGCTACGTGCCCCATCGGGTGCGGGCGTTTGTCGATTTTCTGCTGGAGCACCGTGCCGAGTGGGCGGCGCTGTAGCGGCGGACACATCCCAGGTCAGCATCAACTGGCCGATTGCGGCGTCGATGGCGCTGGCCTCCACGCCATCCCGGGCGAGGATCGACACGCCCTGCAGAAAACTGTCGTAGACAGTGGCCATCGCGCGGGCGTTGGTCTCGGCGGGTAACTGGCCGGCACTGATGCCGCGCTCCACGCAATGCACGATGCCCGCCCGGGTGCGCTCCCGCGAATGGGTCAGCGCATGGGTCACTTGCGCGCTCTCGGGGGAGGGCGCGCTCATCACGCCCAAAGCCACCATGCAGCCCTTGGGGTGGGTGTCTTCACACTGCATGCGCGCCGATTGGCGCAGCGCGGTCTCGATGGCCTGGCGCGGCGGCAGGCTGTCATCCCACAAGCATTCGGTGACCTGGGCGAACGTCGCCAGATAACGCTGCACGCATTCCTGGAACAGCGCGTCCTTGGAGCCGAACGCGGCGTAGAAACTCGGCGCGGAGATGCCGCCACCCAATCCGGCTTTCAACTGGCTCAGGGACGTCGCGTCGTAACCGTGCTGCCAGAACAGGTGCATGGCCTGTTCCACGGCCTGGTCGCGGTCGAAAGTGCGGGGGCGGCCCATCTGTGCCATGTGGAAATCCTCTCGGGTGATGAGATAAATACTAGTCGATACATAAGTCGTTGACAACGCTGCGTGCGGAGCCCAACATTTATATCGATCGGTATTTAAGTCCTCTCGCTCAAGGAGTTTCCCTGTGACCCCCTCAACCACCTTATCGGCAGACGCCGTCCCCGACCGCTTGCCCATCGGCGCCTTGCTCGCCCTGGCCATGACCGGCTTTATCTGCATCGTCACCGAAACCCTGCCGGCGGGCCTGTTGCCGCTGATCAGCGACGGCCTGTCGATTTCAGCGTCCATGGCCGGGCAGATGGTCACCGCCTATGCGCTGGGCTCGGTGCTGGCGGTGATCCCGCTGACCATCGCTACTCGCGGCTGGCGTCGGCGCAATGTGCTGCTGCTGACCATCGTCGGTTTTCTGCTGTTCAATTCCATCACCGCGCTGTCCTCCCACTACGGGCTGACGCTGCTGGCGCGGTTCCTCGCCGGGATGGCGGCGGGGCTGGCCTGGAGTTTGTTGGCCGGGTATGCGCGGCGCATGGTGGCGCCGCATCAACAGGGCAAGGCCTTGGCGCTGGCGATGGTGGGAACTCCGATTGCGTTGTCACTCGGGGTGCCGCTGGGCACCTGGCTGGGCGGGCTGGTGGGCTGGCGCACGACGTTCGGCATCATGTCGGCGCTGACGTTGGTATTGATTGTGTGGGTATTGGTGAAGGTGCCGGACTACCCCGGCCAGTCGGCCCATCAGCGCATGCCCCTGCGCAAGGTACTGACCACGCCGGGCGTGCGGCCGGTGCTGGCGGTGGTGATTGCCTGGATGCTCGCCCACAACATTCTCTACACCTACATCGCCCCGTTTGTGGCCCCGGCGGGGTTGGTGGACCGGGTGGACCTGGTGCTGTTGGTGTTTGGTGTGGCGGCACTGGTCGGGATTTGGATGACCTCCAGATTGGTGGATGCAGCGCTGCGCAACACGGTGCTGGTGAGCCTGGCGGCCTTTGCGGCGACGTGCCTGGCGTTCGGTTTTCTGGCGCAGGTGCAGGGCGTGATTTACCTCGGCGTGGCGGTGTGGGGCTTGAGTTTCGGCGGCGCTGCGACGTTGCTGCAAACCGCATTGGCGGACGCGGCAGGCGATGGAGCAGACGTGGCACTGTCGCTGAACGTGGTGGCCTGGAACAGTGCGATTGCGGGAAGTGGTGTGGTCGGCGGAGTGTTGCTCGATACCTGGGGCGTGGCTTCTTTCCCATGGGCGATGTTGGCGCTGCTGGCGGTGGGCTTCGCGATTGTGTGGTGTGCGCGATTCCATGGCTTCAAGCCGGGGCACAGGGCACACGGCAAGCCTGCAGTTGGCGGGCACTGATATTTCCAGAGTCTGTGGAAAAACCGCTGCTAACATCAGACAAATCTTAAAATAACCCGCCACTCGGCCGATATCCCTGGGCATAGGCTTTATCACCCAGGGAGTATCGGCATGCGCATCACGAGAATGTCTGCAATCCATGTTGGCCTGTTGTTCAGCCTGTCCGGTGCCTGCATGGCCGCGAGTCCGGCGGGGCAGGGTGTCATCTCGTTTCACGGCAGCATCGTCGAAGCGTCATGCACACCGCTCGCCGTGGCTAACGGGATGAAGCTCAACCATTGCCCGACGTCCGCACGCGGCAGCGCCATCAGCGTGCGCAGCGTGGCACCGGTGGGCTCGGTCACGGCCCTCGATCACAGCGCCGTGAACGTGAAGCTGGTCGCCGACAGCGGCCGGGGAGACCGCTATTACCAGCAGCAATACGCGTTGGTGGATGGCCAAGGGAAGCCCGTGACCTCGGGGCAGTATCTGATTACGCTGACCTCGCCTTGAGGAAAGAAAGCCAGCTTATTCAGGTGCCTTGACGAGCATGTACTGGCTGAAATTATTGATGTGATCATCCAGATTATCCTCAAGCATCATCCGGTACTGATCACAGAAATACTTCAGCATCGCCTCACGCGCCTGGGCCATTTCTTCGCCGGATTTAAAGCTGCGTGCGCTGACCCAGGCATTGAAGCGTGTGGTGCCAAACATCATCGAGGCGCTGACTTTGCCCAGGTCGGCGAACGCCCTGAACTGTTCATTGGACAGCTCGATGTGCGCGTCCGCGCGATCGTAGAAGCCGTTGTCGGTGGTGTCTGGCATTGCGGTTACCTTCCTGTTCGTGAGTGCGGCGAAGGTACCGCCGCGCTCCATGGGAAGGCAACCACGTTGGCCGCTTCAGGCCTTATTTATTGCGCGTCACCCGCCACACCGTGTTGGCCAGGTCATCCGCAATGATCAGTGCACCCTTTGGATCGACAGTCACACCCACTGGCCGGCCGCGAGTCTTGCCGTCGGTTCCACGAAAGCCCGTGGCGAAGTCCAGCGGTTCACCCGCAGGCCGGCCATTGCTGAACGGCACGAAGATCACCTTGTAGCCCACCGGATTATCCCGGTTCCAGCTGCCGTGCTCGCCGACGAATACGCCGTCTGCATACTGCTCGCCCATGGCCGGGATGGAGAAGTCGACGCCCAGTGCCGCGACGTGGGAGCCGAGGCTGTAATCCGGTTTGATCGCGGCGGCGACCTTGGCTGGGTTCTGCGGTTGGGCGCGGGTGTCGACGTTCTGGCCCCAGTAGCTGTACGGCCAGCCGTAAAACTCGCCTTCGCGCACCGAGGTCAGGTAATCCGGCACCAGGTCCGGGCCCAGTTCATCCCGCTCGTTGACCACCGCCCACACCTGCCCGGAGCCCGGTTGAATGGTCAATGCCGTCGGGTTGCGCAAGCCAGTGGCGTAAGGCTTGTGGGCGCCGGTGGCGGCGTCGATCTGCCAGACCATCGCCCGGTCAATCTCGACCTCCATGCCGCGTTCGGTGATGTTGCTGTTGGACCCAATGCCCACATACAGCGAGCGGCCGTCGGGGCTGATCGCCAGGGATTTGGTCCAGTGGTGATTGATCGCGGCGGGCAGGTCGGTGACGGTGGTGGGCGGGCCGCTGGCTTTGGTCTGGCCGTCTTCATAGTCGAAACGCACCAGCGCATCCTGATTGGCCACGTACAGCTTGCCGTTGGCAAAGGCCAGGCCGTAGGGCGCGTTGAGGTTTTCGGCGAACACGGTTTTCAACTCGTAGGTGCCGTCACCGTCGGCATCGCGCAGCAGGGTCAGGCGGTTGCCGCCCTTGACCTTGGTGTTGCCCTCGGCCTTGATCACGCTGGCGATCACGTCCTTGGGCTTGAGTTTCGCGGCACTGCCGCCGCGGCCTTCGGCGACGAGGATGTCGCCGTTGGGCAGCACCAGGGTCTGGCGCGGGATTCGCAGGTCGGTGGCGATGGCCGTGATGCTGAAACCCTCGGGCACCGTGGGTTTCTGCTCGCCCCAGGCGACCGGTTCAGCAATCTTCATGCTGGGCAACAGGCCGCGCTGGGGTTCCGGCAGCTTGGGGTCGGGGCCGCGGGCTTGAGTGCTGTCGGCTTCGCCACCGCAGGCACTCAACAACAGCGCCATGCTTAACAGGGTCAACGCGCTGGAATGCTTCATTGGTCACCTCCCGAACGCAGGTTGGTCAGCCCGACCCACGTGGTCACGCAGGCCAGCAGGGTCACGATCGCGGACAGCACCAGGCCCGACGGCATCACCGCCCAGGCATCCTTCGCATGTTCAAAGGCATTGACCAACCCCAGCCCCCAGGTGATCAGCAATAGCAGGAAGTACAGGGTAGGGCGCCCGGCCTTGCGGTCGGCCCGCAACAGGTTGACCAGCGCAAACAGCCACGCCAGTCCGCAGAACACCAGGCCACCGGCGATCAGCCAGGCGGCGAAGTTGCTCCATTGGATCTGGTAGGTCTGGTAGTAGGCAATGTCACTCAGCAGGGCGCCGAGAAACAGCGGGACAGTACCGGCAAGCAAGGTCGCGTGAAGCGGGCCTGGCGTGCTGCGTCGGGTGAGGGCGGGGGTGACGGTCACGGGCGGCTCCTTATCGTTGAGCGGCCCTGATGCGGTTCATCAGGGCCGCGCTGACTGCGCTTAAGGAGGGAGCCTGTGGCTTGCGCGTTAGTTCACCGTCTATTCGTTTCTAAATATGTTGCGTCAGTTGATGCGCGGATGCTGCTGCACCAGGTTTTCGCGCTTGGCTTCCAGCTCGGCGATTTGCGCGTCGATGTCTTCGATCTTCTGCTCGATATTGTCTTCATGCTCCTGCAGCAGTTCTTTGGCTTCCTCGAGATCCGAAGCCGCCGGTGCCGCGCCGCGCAGGGGTTTGTTGGCGGTTTCCTTCATGGTCAGGGCGGTGAAAAGCCCCAGCACGGCGAACACCATCAGGTAGTAGGCGGGCATGTACAGGTTGTTGGTGGTCTCCACCAGCCAGGCCATGGCGGTCGGCGTCAGGCCGGCCACCAGGATCGAGATATTAAAAGCGCTGGCCAATGCGCTGTAGCGGATGTGCGTGGGGAACATCGCCGGCAGGGTGGACGCCATCACGCCGATAAAGAAGTTGAGCACCACCGCAATGATCAGCAGCCCCGAGAAAATCAGCCCGAGCTTGCCGCTGTTGATCAGCATGAACGCCGGAATGGCGAGGAAGAACAGCGCAATGCTGCCGAAAAGAATGAAGGGTTTGCGCCCGATCTTGTCGCTGACAAAGCCAATCATCGGCTGCACGAACAACATGCCGACCATGATCGCGATGATGATCAGCACGCCATGGTTTTCGCTGTAGTGCAGGTTGTGCGACAGGTAGCTCGGCATGTAGGTGAGCAGCATGTAGTACGTGACGTTGGTCACCACTACCACGCCGACACAGGTCATCAGGCTGCGCCAGTGTTTGGTGGCGACTTCCTTGAACGACACTTTCGGGCCGCCCGCCAAGCCTTCGCGATCGCCTTGTTCGAGTTGTTCCACATGCTGTTGGAAGGCCGGTGTTTCTTCCAGGGCATGGCGCAAGTAGAGCCCGATCATGCCCAGCGGCAATGCGAGGAAGAACGGCAAACGCCAGCCCCAGGACTGGAACGCCTCTTCACCGATCACTGCAGAAATCAGCACCACCACGCCCGCGCCGAGGACGAAGCCGGCGATGGAACCGAAGTCCAGCCAACTGCCGAGGAAGCCGCGCTTGCGGTCCGGGGCGTATTCGGCGACGAAGATCGAGGCGCCGGTGTATTCGCCGCCCACCGAGAAGCCCTGGGCCATCTTGGCCAGCAGCAACAGGATCGGCGCCCAGATGCCGATCGAGTCATACGAGGGGATCAGCCCGATGGCGAAAGTGCTCAGGGACATGATCACGATGGTCGCCGCGAGGACCTTTTGCCGGCCGTATTTGTCCCCCAGTCGGCCGAAGAACAGGCCGCCCAACGGACGGATCAGGAAGGGCACCGAGAAGGTCGCCAGGGCGGCGATCATCTGTACGCTGGGGGACGCCTCGGGGAAGAACACCTTGCCCAGCACATAGGCGACAAAGCCATACACCCCGAAGTCGAACCATTCCATGGCATTGCCCAGCGCAGCGGCGGTGATCGCCTTGCGCATCTTGGCGTCGTCGACGATGGTGATGTCATCCAATCCAATCGGATTGACGGTTTTCTTGCGTGATTTCATGGGAATACTCAGCCGCGGGTCCATTTCGATGCCACTGTTTTGGTGGCATGCGCTTAATGGGTCAGATACATGCGGACACTGAATAATTCACCACTGGCCGGTTTTTTTTGTTATCGGCCCGGCAAGGATCAACTGATCCGGTCGCCACCCAGGGAATCACGCTGCATCGATTGCAGGTTTTTCTCGATGGTCTCGCACAGGGCTTCCATCTGGATCTGGTGCTCGCTGTCCCGGAACGGGCTTTGCAAATCGGTGCCGATGCGTTCGATGGCCAGCAACATAAAGCCCACCACCGTGGAGGCCAGCGGGGTGAACCAGCCCAGGGATTCCACCAGGCCCACCGGCACGATCAGGCAGAACAGCGAAATAAACAGCCGCGGGAAATACACGTAAGGGTAGGGCAGCGGCGTATTCGCGATACGTTCCATGCCGCCCTGGCTATTGGACAAGTCCACCAGGGTCGACTCCAGCCGCGCCAGGCGAATGCTGTCCAAGCGCCCGGCCTTGTATTCCTGGGCCAGCAGGGCCGCGGAACCGTTGAGGATGTCGTTGGCAAAATTATTGGTGGTGGTGCTGCGGGTGAACTCTGCGGCCGGCAGAAACGCCCGAATCTCATCCGGGCACGGCTGGCCTCGCAGGTGCGCCGCGAGGCAGTTCACATAGGCCACGTGACGGCGCAGCAAGGTCGCTTTTATCGGGTTGATCTCGTGGCCCGGGTCATCCAGCAACGTCAGGACCTGCCGGGCGAAGCTGCGGGAATTGTTGACCATCGCCCCCCACAGCGTGCGCGCTTCCCACCAGCGGTTGTAGGCGCTGCTGTTGCGGAAACTGATCAGCACCACCAGCGCCGAGCCGAGCAGCGTGAGGGGCATCAGCGGCAGGTTGATCTTGCTGTTGAGGAACAGCATGAAGTCCACGGTGACGGCGATATCCCAGAGCAGCAGCCAGAACAGCGCCCAGCCCACATAGCCCATGGTCTTGATGATCAGGCGGTATTTTTTGACGATGGCAGCTTTCAAACGGAAACCTCGTGGCGAGCGGTAAGCATCAGTGCCCTAGCTCGGACGGTGTTTTCCGGGTAAAGGTTCGCGTCTTCAGGTCTGGAGTGTCAGGACGAAGCGCTTTTCGGCAGGAGCCTGGTCGTCCGGTGCAGGCTGTTCAGCCACGAATCCGCAGCGCTGCAGCACTTTTTGTGAGCCCACGTTTTCCGGGAATACATACGCCACCAGTTGCGTCAGCGCCCAACGTGCCTGTGCCTGCTGGATAAGATGCTTGAGTGCCTGAGTGGCCAGCCCTTGCCCGCATGCTTGCTCACCCACGCGATAACCGACTTCGGCAGAACCCTTCGGTGAGTCGATGCTTTTCAGATTGGCGCGGCCGACGATTTCGCCGCTGGCGTCCTCGATCACAAACGGGTGCCAGGCGCCCAGGGCGAAGTCGGCCAGGTAGGCCTGGATGTGCTCGGCCACACCCTGCACGGAATAGAACGAAGGCTCGCGTGCATCAATATGCGACTCGAACCACTCACGGTTGCGGGATTCGAAGGCCAGCAAGGCTTCAGTGTCCGTACTGCTCAGCTCGCGAACCTTAAATGACGTCATCGATCACCTCTTCCTGGCAATTTGTGCGGTGAGCAAGCATACCCCATCAGTTATCCTGAGCAGACGAGCCCATTCGTGGCAAAAAGGAACGGCAGTTGAACGAACACACATTGTCCATGCGCCTGGAGCGGGTGGCAGCCCATGTACCCGCCGGTGCGCGCCTGGCGGATATCGGCTCCGACCACGGCTACCTGCCGGTGGCGTTGATGCGTCGCGGCGCCATCGCGGCGGCGGTGGCGGGCGAGGTGGCGTTGACGCCGTTTCGTGCGGCCGAGCGTACGGTGCGCGAGAACGAACTGGAGCCCTATATCAGCGTGCGCCTGGCCAGTGGCCTGGCGGCGATCGAGCCGGGAGACGGGATCACCGCGATCAGTATCTGCGGCATGGGCGGCGAGACCATCCGCGACATCCTCGACAGCGACAAGGCGCGCCTCAACGGCCAGGAGCGCCTGGTCCTGCAACCCAACGGCGGTGAGCAACCCTTGCGGCAATGGTTGATGGAAAACGGTTACTCCATCGTCTGCGAGGAACTGCTGCGGGAGAATCGCTTCTTCTACGAGATCATCGTGGCCGAGCGCGCCGAGCCTGTGAGCTACACCGCCGAACAACTGTACTTCGGCCCGCTGCAAATGCAGGCCCGCAGCCCGGAGTTCCTGCTCAAGTGGCAGCGCATCCTGCGCCACAAACACCAGACCCTGAACGACTTTGCCCAGGCGCGGCAGGCGGTACCCGAGGACAAGGTGCAAGAGGTCGCGCAACAAGCCCGGTGGATTACCGAGCTGCTGGCGTGAGGGTCAGCCCGCGAGGGTGTTCAGCTCGGCCAGCACATCATCCGAAAGCTCCAGTTCGCCCACCGCGAGGTTTTCACGCAAATGGGTGACCGAGGATGTCCCGGGAATCAGCAGGACGTTGGGCGAACGACGCAGCAACCACGCCAGCGCCAATTGCATCGGTGTGACGCCAAGCCGCTGCGCAACGTTCGACAACACCGCTGACTGCACCGGCGAGAATCCGCCCAGCGGGAAGTACGGCACATAGGCAATGCCTTCCAGGGCCAACTCGTCGATCAGCGCGTTATCGTGTTGATGGGCGATGTTGTAGAGGTTCTGGACACACACGAAACGCACGAGTTTTCGCGCTTCGGCCACCTGGGTGGGCGTGACGTTGCTGATGCCGATATGGCGTATCAGCCCCTGTTGTTGCAGCTCGGCGATGGCGCTCAGGGGTTCTTCGATCGAGCCTTCGGCAGTGCCCATCACGCCGTGCATGGCCCGCACATTGACCACGTCCAGCACGTCCAGGCCCAGGTTGCGCAGGTTGTCATGCACGGCCTGCGTCAGTTCGGCCTTCGACGACGCATTGAACCAGCCGCCATCGGCGCCACGACAGGCGCCCACCTTGGTGACGATCGTGAGGTCGTCTTTATACGGGTGCAGCGCCTCGCGGATAATCTGATTGGTGATGTGCGGTCCGTAGAAGTCGCTGGTGTCGATATGGTTCACGCCGCAGGCGACGGCCTCGCGCAACACGGCGAGCGCTGCATCACGGTCTTTTGGCGGGCCAAATACCCCGGGGCCAGCCAATTGCATGGCGCCGTAACCGACGCGGTTGACGGTGCGATCACCGAGAGTGAAGGTGCTGCGGTTTCCTGGGTGGGTCATGGCGGTGGCTCTTGCTTGACGGGAGGAAGCCTATAATATGAAGGATCCTTCAGGTTTAGAATTCGCATTCCATGAGCACTCCAAAAGCCTCCCTAAAGCCAAGAAAATCAGCGGTCCAGGCGCGCTCGGCGGCGACGGTCGAGGCGCTGCACACGGCGACCCTTCAGGTTCTGACGGCTCAGGGACTGGTCCGCTGCACCACGACCCGCGTGGCCGAGCGTGCGGGCATGTCGGTGGGCAGTCTCTATCAGTACTATCCGAACCGCGATGCACTCCTGGCGGCAGTCCTGGAAAAGCATCTGGTGCACGTGGCCGAGACTGTTGAGCAGGCCTGCGATCAACATCAGGGCACCACGGTGGCGGAAATGGCGTCGGGGTTTGTCACGGCTTTTCTGGCGGTGAAGCTCATGGACCCGACGGCGTCCAAAGCCCTCTATGCCATTGCGGCCGAGCGGGGCGGTGCGGAGCTTGTGGCGCGGATCAACAAGCGGATGGTGGGCGCCGTGGCGGCGATGTTGGGGACGGCATCGGATGCCCGTTTTGACGACCCGTTTTTAACCGCGGCCATCTCGATCAGTGCCGTGGTGGGCCCGGTGCGGACGCTGCTTGAAGGCAATGCAACGCCGGCCTATGAAGCCGGCCTGGAACAGCAGGTGATCCGGCTGCTGCGGGCTTATCTTCAAACCTATCAGTCACTTACGTAAACCGTGTTCCGGGTATTTTGCAGCGCTGCTTCGCACTAAAGTCACATCTATGGGTCCATAAGCCCCGCAATCGAACTTTGAAGATTTAACCCATGCACCTTCGCAAAATTGCAGTTGGGCTGTCGGCCCTTGTTTTGCTTTCCACCGGGGCGCAAGCCCGTGGCCTGCTGGACCTCATCACGCCGCATCAGCAACACACCTCCCGCTCGGGCTCCATCAGTCAGGGCGCAGCCCTGGACCTCTATTCAAATCAACAGAAAAAGCCGTCGTTCGACAGTTGCGCCGACCTGTTCCCGGCCGCGCAACCGATCAACACCGCCACGGTGCCGGCCACCATGAAACCCCTGGCGCTGTGTTCCGATAATTTCGCGGTGCTGTACTCGCAAACCAGCAAGACCCCGCTGGTGGTGGTCGAGCGCCTGAATGCCGGCCAGTTGCAGGACGCCAAAGGCGAGGAGCGCACCAACCAGTTTTACCCGGACCCGCGCATTCCCAAGGGCGCGCGCGCCGAGTTGAGTGACTACCGTGGCCAACACCCGGCGGTGGACCGTGGCCATCAATCGCCGGCCGCCGATGCGCCGAGCACCAACGCCATGGCCCAATCCTTCGCGCTGTCGAACATGGTGCCGCAAGACCCCACCAACAACCGCAAGATCTGGAGCAAGGTCGAGGCGGACGTGCGCAAGTTCGCCAAGCGCGCCGACGGCAATGTGTTTGTGTTCACCGGCCCGCTGTTTGACCCGGGCTACAGCACCATCGGCGACAACAAGGTCTGGGTGCCGACCCGCCTGTTCAAGCTGGTGTACGACGTATCGTCCAGGCGCGCCTGGGCCTACGTGCTGCCCAACGCTGAAACCCGCATCGAGAAGCCGATGGACTACGCGACGTTTGTGAAGACCACCGGGCTCAAGCTGCTGGGGAATCTGCCGGTGACGGGGTCTGTCGGGCGTACTTGACGGCCTGAAACCGGGTGCGTCACTTGCCCTTTTTCAACGTCTTCAACCGCAGCATTGCTCGCTGCACAGCGGCCATCTTCTCTGGCCGCTTCATCCTTTTCCATTTGCGAATATCGTCCTTGGTGCGTCCACAACTCACGCACAGTTCACCACTGAGCTGGCAGGTTGAGACGCACGGATTCTCGATATCTTTAGCCAAGGCTTTACCCCTTTACGGCATACAGTTTGAGCAGGCGCAGGCGCCAATCGCCGCCATGCTGCAGGTGGCATTCTTCCTCGGAGTCGAAGCGCACGTAGCGGTCCGAAGAAGGGCGATCCACCCCGGCATCCTCCAGCGCCGTGGCCGTCAGCTCGCGCATGCGCCGGTCCAGCCCGCTTGAAAGGGCCAGCTCCCGGTTCGCCCGTGTATCGAACACCCAGATGACGACCAGGCTTCGGGCAAAGGCCAGGTAGTCGACTTCGTGGGTCAGCCAGTCGAAGCCGGTGATTTCGGCCTTGGCGATTTCACAGGCCTCGGTCAGGGCCGCGACCAGGCGACGTTCAATCCGGGCGCTGTCGCGTGTGTTTGAAGGCATGGTGATTCCTGGATGGGTGATGGCTGCGATGATACCCGAGAGATCAACGGTGGGAGCTGTCGAGCTTCAGCGAGGCTGCGAAGGCGGACTGGCAGGCGACATCTTTATCGACTGACAGGGCCTCTTCGCAGCCTCGCTGGGGCTCGACAGCTCCCACACTGGATTGGGTTTGCCTGTCAGATTTTCTTTGGCCGATCCAGCTTGCGCGTCATGGTATAGACCGCCACCCCGGCGGCCAGGATGCCCGAGGCCGCGCCGACGGCCAGCGCCCAACGCGGGCCAAGATGGTCGGCCACCCACCCCACAATCGGTGCACCAATCGGTGTGCCGCCAAGAGCCACGCCTACCCGCAGGGCGATCACCCGGCCGCGCATGGCGGGTTCGGTGGTGAGTTGCATCAGGCTGTTGGTGGTGTTGCTGAAGGTCAGGGCGCCCACGCCGATGATCACCAGGGCCCCGGCGAACAGCCAATAGTTCGGGGCAATCGCCGCCAACGTGCAACCCACCCCGAACACCAGCGCGCCGTACAGCAGCGACTTGAAGTGCGGCCGCTCGCGACCGGCGGCGAGCAGCGCCCCGGCGATGGTGCCGATGGCCAGGGTCGACGTCAGCAAGCCATAGCCCCGGGCATCGGCGTGGAACACGGTGACGGCCATGGTCGAGATGAAAATCGGGAAGTTCATGCCGAAGGTGCCGATCAAAAACAGCATGATCAGGATCGCCATCAGGTCCGGTCGGGCCCACACATAGCGCAAGCCTTCGGTCAGGCTGCCCTTGGTGCGCAGTGCCCGCAGGCGGGTGTGCAGGCCGGAAACCCGCAGCAGAAACAGCGAGGCCAGCACCGCGAAAAAGCTCGCGCCATTGAGCAGGAACGCCCAGCCGGTGCCCACCGACGCGATGGTCACCCCGGCCACGGCCGGGCCAATCATGCGGGCCATGTTGAACGAGGTGGAATTGAGCGCGATGGCGTTGGACAGGTCCGCTTCGCCCACCAGGTCTGCCACGAAAATCTGCCGCACGGGGGCGTCGAACGCCGAGGCGCAACCCGACAAAAACGCGAACGCATACACGTGCCACAGCTGCACGATACCGGTCAGGGTAAACACCCCCAGCATCAGCGCCAGCACGCCCATCACGCCCTGGGTGACGATCAGCAGCTTGCGCTTGTCGTAGTGGTCGGCGGCGAAGCCGGTCCAGGGCAGCAACAGCAATTGCGGCCCGAACTGCAACGCCATGACGATGCCGACGGCCGAGGCGTTATGCGGCGTGAGCTGGGTCAGCACCAGCCAGTCCTGGGCCGTGCGTTGCATCCAGGTGCCGATATTCGACACCAGGGCACCGGCGGCCCAGATACGGTAATTGACGCTGCGCAGCGAGCGGAAAATGCCCATCGAACTCACACCGGCCTTGAGGGATTACCACCGTTGAAGCGCCCGAAATGCTGCGCCAGGAACACACTCAGCACCAAGGCCCCGAGCCCGAGGGCGAGCACATCCGCCGTGTTGTCGAGCGCGAAATCGCCGACCCGGCAGACCAGCACATAGCCGATCACCAGGTTGAGAAACCCCCAGAGCACATTCAGCGTCGAGGAAGACCGCCCTTGGCCGCGCGGCTTGGCAAATGGCGTCTGGAATGACTGGCCCATCAAGCCACTGACGCAATGCGGCACCGCGTTGGCGAGCAACACACCGCCGAAGAAGTAAGACACCAGTTCATGCCACTGCATCGTCACGCACCCCTTGTTTCAAGCAAGCCGATGATGTGTTGCGCCGTACCGGTTTCGCCCAGCTTCGGAAAGATCTGGTTCAGGCTGTAGTGGTGGGCTTCGGCGTTCGCATCGGTCATGGCGTCGATGGCCAGGGTTACGTTGAAACCCGCTTCATAGGCCTGGCGGGCGGTGGACTCGACGCCGGTGCCGGTGGCCACCCCGGTGATCACCACTTGGGTCACGCCGAGCGCCTTCAACCGCGCCTCAAGATCGGTGCTGGCGAAGGCGCCCCAGGTGCGTTTGGTCACCACAAGGTCGCCGGGTTGCTGACCGAGTTCAGGCAGCAGGTCGGCCCATCCCGGTGGAAATACATCGCTGCGCCGTGGCCGCTCGGTGCGCCCGGGTGCAAAGCCTGTGACGTTGACCAGCACCACCGGCAAGCCACGTTCACGGAAGGCATCGAGCAGTGCACGGGAGCGTTCGACCACACCGCCGATGGGGTGGATGAACGGGTATTCGGCGATGCCTTTTTGCAAGTCCACGATGATCAGCGCGGTGTTGGGATCCAGCGAGGTGACGGCCATGGAATGTCCTCAAACGGGAAGGGGTGGCTCAAAAATCGGCGAGGCGCTCCAGCAGCTTTACGGCCGCCGCGAGTTCGGCTTGTTCGTCGGCAGACAGTTGCTCCTGCAGCGCCCGCAACAGCCAATCGTCCTTGGCGGCCCGGCTGGCGATCAGGTGTTTGCGAAAGCCGGGTGTCAGCTCGATCAGGGTTTGGCGCCCATCGCTGGGGTCGGGTTTGCCCGTGACGGCTTTCATCGTTTCAAGCCCGGCCACGGTGATGCGCATGGACTGCGGGCGCACGCTCTCGGCCCGGGCCAGGGCCGAGACGGTGCTGGGCCCGTCACGGTCCAGGCGCAGCAGCACCGACTTTTGGGCGGAGGTGAAATCATTCGGATGGGTTTGTTCCCGCAGCCGGCGGATCAGCTTGCCCAGGGAGATGCGCAGTTCGGCGGCCAGGGCGGCGGATTGGGTTTCTGGGGTGTTGGAGGATCTGTTCATGCCCGGACACTAGCATGCGTGCAGAAAAACTGTACAGTTTAGCTGTATGAAATTTTTGTCAGAAAACCCTGTATCAACCGTCCTTGACTGACCCTAATTTTGCCTTGCGGTACTCATCGGGTGTCTCGCCCGTGAGCTTGCGGAACATGCTGATAAAGGCCGAGGAACTGCTGTAGCCCAGGTCAAGTGCGAGGGTCTCGACGGTAACGCCACTTCGCAACAGGCTCAGCGAGTGCATCACCTTGAGCCGTTGTTTCCAGTGGTTCAGCGACATCCCCAGGTCACGCTGGCAGCGCCGCAGCAGCGTGCGCTCGGTGGCGTTGACCAGGCGCGCCCAGTCGGCCAGGGAGCGGGCGTCTGCCGGGTTCTGTTCCAGAGCTTCAAGGATGGGCGACAGCACCGGGTCATTGGAGCCGGGCAAGTAGGAGCCGACGCGGGAGGTTTGCTTCAGCTTGTCCGGCAGCACGTAGAGCAGGCGGCTGTCTTCCTCGGTTTGCACCGGCGCGGGCGGTGAGGCCCGCAGGTCGTCGAGCAAGGCGCGGATCAGCGGGGTGATCGTCAAGGCACACGCGGTGTCCGGCAAGTGTTCACACAACGGCTGCGCGATATACAGCGAAGAGTGATAAGCCTCCTGGCGATTGAGCGCCAGGTGCTCGGCCTCGGGCGGCAGCCATAGGCCAAACAGCGGCGGCACGATGAAGTGCTCGTCGGCGAGCTTGATCTCCATCACACCACTGAACGAATACACAAACTCGCCCCAGGGATGGCGGTGCCACGGGTAGGTCGTCAAGGCCTGCATCTGCGCGGCACGAAAGTACAGGGGCGCCGGCAGTTCATCGGTGAACGGCGCAACGACCCGGTGGGCAAATGGCTTGTTCATCAGGATCACACCGCTGCGGCCAGTCGAATGGCTATTGTGCGCTATCGCTTGTCGTTTTGGCGCTATATCCAGCCGTTCCGCAGATCGCAGACTCCGCCCATACAAACGTGAGTGGGAGAGTGTCGTGGAGAAGCGTCAGCCGATTGATGGGCCCGCTGCGGTCACCATGACGGTGATGTGCGCCATCTGGGGCCTTCAGCAGGTGGCGATCAAGGTCGCCGCGCCGGATATTGCGCCGATCTTCCAGATCGCCCTGCGCTCCGGCATTGCCGCGGCGCTGGTGGGCCTGATCCTGATCCTGCGCCGGAACAAGATGACCTTGAACCTCGACACCTGGCGCGGCGGGCTGTTGGTGGGAGCGCTGTTTGCCCTGGAATACGTGGCCGTCGGCGAGGGGCTGCGTTATACGTCCGCCGCGCACATGGTGATTTTCCTGTACACGGCGCCGATCTTTGCGGCCATCGGGTTGCACGTTCGGTTCCCCAGTGAGCGGCTGACGGCGGTGCAGTGGGGCGGCATATTGCTGGCGTTTGTGGGCGTGATCGTCGCGTTTTTCGCCCCGGGTGAAAGCCATGCCTCGATGGCCGATCAACGCCTGGGCGATGCGCTGGGCTTGCTGGGCGCGGCGGCGTGGGGCGCCACCACGGTCACCATTCGCTGCTCGCGACTGGCCGAAGCCCCGGCGCCACTGACGTTGTTTTATCAACTGGCCGGGGCGTTTGTAATCCTGGCTGCATTGGCGTGGGCCACCGGGCAAACCCGGGTGCATTTCTCGGCCATTACGTTGGCCAGCCTGGCGTTCCAGACCGTGGTGTTCTCGTTCCTGAGCCTGCTGGTGTGGTTCTGGATGCTGGGCCGTTACCTGGGGTCGCGGTTGGGTGTGCTGTCGTTCATGACGCCTTTGTTTGGCGTGGTGTTCGGTGTGTGGTTGCTCGACGAGACTTTGCAGTCATCGTTCATTGTGGGCTCGGTGTTGGTGCTGGTGGGAATTGTGGTGGTGAGTGGGCATGATCTGTTAAGACTGCGCATGGCCAGGCTCGTCAAGGACTGATACGTTCACGGGGCCGGACATTCCTGCCCCTACTTTCTCCTGCACAGGCGCTCTACCGTGATACCAAACACTGAAGAAGAACGCCGCCAACTCAAGGCGGCCTGCACTGTCGAGATCAGCGGGTTTGCCGAGCCCACGCCGGCCCAGTGGTTCCAGGAAATGGCGGACTGGGCCCAGGCCAACAACGTGTCCCATGATCATTATGGGGGCGGTGCGTTGATTGAAAGCTTTGAGGCCAAGGTGGCCGAACTGCTGGGCAAGCCTGCTGCGGTGTTCATGCCGAGTGGGGTGATGGCGCAATTGATTGCAGTCAACATCTGGAGTGAGCGAGGCAGGCTGCCGCGCTTCGGGATCCATGCGTCCTCTCATTTGCAGCTCCACGAAGAGCAGGCATTCCAGGCCTTGCTGCACTTGCACGGGGTGATGGTGGGGCACCGCTTGCGACCGATCCTGGCCGACGACCTGGCAGCGATTGCCGAGCCACTGAGCTGCCTGGTGGTGGAGTTGCCCGCCCGCGAGATCGGTGGGCAGCTGCCTGAATGGGATGAGTTGGAAGCCTTGAAAGCCACCGCTGCCGCCTCGGGTACGCCGCTGCACATGGACGGTGCCCGCCTGTGGGAAACCCGGGCCTACTACCAGCGCTCCTACGCGGAAATTGCCGAGGGTTTCTCCTCCGTCTACGTCTCGGCCTACAAAGGCCTCGGCGGAATCGCCGGCTCGCTGCTGGTTGGCGATACCGACTTTATCCAACAGGCACGCCTGTGGCGCCAACGGCTGGGGGGCACCTTGATCAAGCAGAGCCCCATGGTGGTCTCGGCGGCCATGCGCTTCGATCACCGCCTGGGGATGCTCGAGGCCTGCTATCAGCGAACCCTGAGGCTGGCGAGCTGCCTGCAGGCAATTCCCGGTATTCGTCTTCTGCCGCGTACGCCGCAGGTGAACATGCTCCACGTGTATTTCGACGCAGACCGGGCGGCACTGCTCAACGCTCGCGATGAGATTGCCCGAGAGCACGGCTATTGGCTGTTCACCCACCTGGAACCCACCGAGGTGCCGGGGTGGTGCAAGACCGAGTGTTATGTGGGTGACCGCTTATTGGGCGTGGAGGATGAGCGGGTTCTGCAACTGTTCACAGACTTGATGCGGCAGGCGACTCAAGATCGCTGACACCACGCCGGCGCGGGGCTGTCCGTCGCCGGCGGGCGGTTGCGCTAAGGGCGCTTAAGCATGTTGATACCGGTACTCCTGAGTCACCCCTGCATACCCATAGGCACTGGCCCGGCAGTCGATGATGTGCACATTGGAGTGCGGGTGCAGGTTGCCGATCAATTCGGCCAGCAGTGTGTAGGCCTCGCGATGGAAGCGCGCTTTTTGCGCTTTGGTGTTGGTCTCGTCGGTGACGGTCACTTCCAGGCGGAAGGCGTTGCGCCCATGTTCGACCAGCGAACGGTCATGAATGAACCACTGTTCATGGGGCACAAAATCGAGAATCAGCAAGGTCTGCTCCGGACGCTTCTCCAGCACTTCACAGGTCAGCGCAGTGAGCTGCGGGACGAGTTGGCGAACCAGCTCGGGATTGCGTTCTCCGGAGATTTTCAGGGTGATGCCTGGCATGGGGAATTCCTCGTAAGGGTAGGGTGAGGTGCCAGCGTAAGAAAATTATGCTGATCTGAAAAACGGGAAGATATAATGGTATCTATCGGAAAAAACGCAGGATAGATATGCGCCCCTTTGACCTTGAGCAACTGCGCTCCTTCGTTACCATCCTGGAGTCCGGCAGTCTTTCGGCGGCCGCGCCCAGGCTGAATCGTTCACAGTCGGCCCTCAGTGAGCAGCTTCGAAAGCTGGAAACCTTTACCGGTGTGATGCTGCTGGAGCGCGGCAAAAAAGGCGTGAGCCCGACACCTGCCGGCGAGCGGTTGCTGGCACATGCGCGTGGGTTGCTCGCACAGAGTGATTGTGTGCTTGAGGACATGCGCGGGGTGACCTTGAGCGGGGAACTGCGCCTGGCCATCACCGACTATTTTTTGCCGAGCGCCATCGCCGGCATGCTGAAGGGGTTGCGCACCCGCTATCCGCAGCTTCGTTTGCATGTCTCGGTGCGCAAAAGCCTGCAAATCGAAAAGGGCGCCAACAGCGGCGAATTTGATATTGGCCTGTCGATGCGGATCCTCGACGGGCGCAGCCTTCCCGAAGGCATTCCGGTGCGACGGGAGGCCCTGCGGTGGGTGGCACTCAGTGGGTTCGAGGCCCAGCACGAGCACTTGGCGCCGCTACCGTTGGTGGTGCTTCCTCAGGATTGCAGTTTGCAGCGGTTCACCATCGACCTGCTGGAGGCGCGTGGCGTGCCGTATGTGATTGCGCATTCAGCGTCGGGTGTCGGCGGCTTGCAATCGGCGCTGCTGGCGGGGCTGGGGGTGGCGTGCCTGAACAGCTCGGCCGTGCCTGCCGGGGCCGAAGCCTGCCGGTCGATTCAAACGCTTCCGGCGCTGCCCGATGTCGAGTTCAGTCTGTTACCGCCGCGCCCTGGTGAAGCGCCGCTGGTCAGCGCGGTTCGAGAGATGTTGGTCACGCACTTTTCCTAGCGGCTCAAGACCCGCCGGCTGGCTCCCGGCGGCTGCCCGGTGACGCGCTTGAACGCCCGGCTGAACGCCGCTTGGGAGTTATAGCCGAGGCGCTGCGCCACGGTTTCGATTGGCAACCGCTCCAGCGTCAGCCACTGGCTGGCCAGGCGCATTCGAAGTTCGGTGGCGTAGCGCAGCGGTGGCAGGCCGAGGGTGCTTTGAAAGTGCTGGGCGAACACCGAGCGGGAGGTGTGACATTGCGCCGCCAGTTCCTCCACCGTCCAATCGCGCCCCGGCTGTTGATGCAACGCCAACAGGGCCTTGGCCAGGCGCGGGTCGCGTAACGCGGCCACCAGCCCGGACGCATTCCCGCACGCGCATTCAACCCAGCCTCGAACCACCATGGCCGCCACCACGTCTGCCAGGCGCGCAAGGATGCCGGCGAAGCCGATGCGGGCGCTGCTGACTTCGCGCTCCATGGCCGCCAGGATCGGCATCAGCCCCGGATAACGCTGGCCCTTGGCGTCGATCAGCATGAGGTCCGGCATCAGGCGGCCAAGGCCCTGCAAACTCCCCAGCTCAAACTCCATGCAGCCGCTGAAGAGCAGGGTGCTTTGATCCTCGCCCCCATCGAGCCGGGCATCCACCGCACACACCGCATCACCGAGGGACGCTGCGTCGAAGCTGTCGATGGCTTGCACCGGCACCTCCGGGCTGGACAGCAACTGGTGGGCGCCCCCGTGGGAGATGAACACCGCAGTGCCTGGTGTCAGCTCGTACGGGGTGCCGTCCTCGGTACGCAGGGTGACGCAGCCGGCGGCGATAAGGTGGAAGTAGGCGTGCCCGGGTTTGGCCGGGAAACCCAGGCCAAACGCCGGCCCGGCCTGGATACGCCGGTACTCGACACCCCGCAGGCGCATGCCGCGCAGCAGCTCGTTGATGAGGTCAGAGGACACGTCGAACGGTTCTGGAGGCATCATTTCCGGGGTTTCGGTAAAAGATTCAAGATTTTGCATCATAGATCATCCTGCTCTTCGTACCTAGACTTCCGGTCGCGATAACTTTTAGAGGATGTCTGGTGATGAGCAATAGTGTGTGTGAGGCAGTATCCGGTGTGGAGGCCGCCCCTGCGGCACCCGCCTGGATGGCGGTTTTTTCGTTGGCGATGGGCGTGTTCGGATTGCTCACGGCGGAGTACCTGCCGGCCAGTTTGCTGACGCCGATGGCGGCCGAACTCGGCGTCTCGGAAGCGTTGGCCGGGCAGGCGGTGACGGTCACGGCGGTGGTGGCGTTGTTCGCCGGGTTGCTGGTGCCGGGCCTGACCCGCGGCGTCGATCGGCGTGTGGTGCTGCTGGCCTTCAGCGCGCTGATGATCTGTTCCAACCTGCTGGTGGCGGTCTCGTCGAGCCTGACGGTGCTGCTGCTGATGCGGGTGTTGTTGGGCGTCGCACTCGGTGGCTTCTGGAGCATGGCGGCGGCGGTGGCGATGCGGCTGGTCCCGGCGGCGCTGCTACCGCGTGCGTTGTCGATCATCTTCAGCGGTATCGCGGTGGGCACGGTCGTGGCCGTACCGCTGGGCAGCTTTTTGGGCGGTCTTTATGGATGGCGCAGCGCGTTCCTGGCCGCTGCTGCCGTGGGGGGCGTGACCCTGGTTTTCCAGCTGTTCACATTGCCGTCCCTTGCACCCCGCAGGACCGCACGCTTGAGGACAGTGCTCGACGTACTGCTGCGCCCGGGCATCGCCGTGGGCATGCTGGGGTGCGTGTTGGTGCACACCGGGCACTTCGCGTTGTTCACCTATATCCGGCCCTTCCTGGAAAGCACCACCGGTGTCGACGCCGAAGAGCTGGCGCTGATGTTGCTGGGCTTCGGTGTGGCGAACTTTGCCGGCACGCTGCTGGCCGGATGGCTACTGGTGCGTCTGCCCCGCGGCACGCTGGTGCTGATGCCGGCGCTGGTCGGCGTGGCGGCACTCGCCCTGGCACTGTTGCCGGCGACCGTGACGGGCCAGGTGGGGTTGTTGATGCTCTGGGGCCTGGCGTTTGGCGGTGTACCGGTGGCCTGGTCGAACTGGGTGGCGCGGGCGGTGCCCGATCAGGCCGAAAGCGCCGGCGGCATGGTGGTGGCCTCGGTGCAGTCGGCGATTGCCGCCGGGGCGGCGGCGGGCGGCGCGATGTTCAGCTTCAGTGGGATTGACGGGGTGTTTGTTGCGGCGGGGGTGTTGATGCTGCTGGCGGCGCTGTTGATTGCGTTGAAGGTGAAGGTTGATGCGCCTGGGCAAGGCGCAGAGGCGGGAGCAGCGTTTCATCTTTGAAAAAATACCTGGGGGAAAGGGGCGTATGGACAGGGTCGAGGTAGACCGATCCGTTCGCCCCTTTCCATCAATCAACCCTCGGGGCGGGCAGCACCATTGGTGGGGTCTCCTTCAGCAAGCATCTGACCAAGGCGTTCACGTTGTTCAGCACTGGGCAGCACACCCGTCGTTGTCGCCTCCAGTACCGTGATGCCTTCTGCGTTGACTATCCGCACTTCGGCCTTTGCATGCCCTTGCTCATCGATGCCTGCGATGAGCCAGTGGCAGGTGATCAGGTCGCCCGCGTACACGGGGCGCTTGAACTCGAAACTCATGCCTGTCGCCAGCCAACCCATTTGCCCACCCACTTCGGTGACGAGACTGGCTGTCAGCAGGCCATGGGCTATGGGCCTCTTGAACCCGCGCAACGCAGCGTACGGGGTGTCGCAATGCACCGGGTTGTAGTCGCGGGAAATCTGCGCAAACTGACGAATGTCATCTTCTGAAAAACAACGCATGACCGTGAACTGGTCTCCAACCTGCAGACCTTCGGCGGCACGTTCTCTTGGGCTTGTCATACAGGCTCCTTGAAAGGTGAGGGCGGGAAGCTAAAACGTATGCTCGGGGCCTGGAAACGCTCCTGTACTCACCTCGAGTGCAAAGTCCTTTGCCGCATTGTGCAGTACCGAACGCAGGTCAGCGTATTGCTTGACGAACCGCGGCAGTCGATCAGTGCGGAGTCCGGCCATGTCCTGCCAGACCAGCACTTGTGCATCGCACTGGTTGCCAGCGCCAATCCCGACGGTTGGAATCGAAACCGCCTCGGTGATCGCTCGACCCACATCACCGGGCACCATCTCAATCAAAATGGCGAATGCACCGGCGGCTTCAAAGGCCTTGGCAACGTCTATCAGGCGCTGTGCATCTTCGTCACGACCCTGCACACGATAGCCGCCCAGTTGATGCTCCTGCTGTGGCGTAAAACCGATGTGCGCCATGACAGGTATGCCTGAACGGGTGAGCATCTCGACCTGAGGCAGCACCTCGGTCCCGCCTTCCAGTTTCACCGCGTGTGCACCGGCCTCTTTCATGAAACGAGCAGCCGTATGAAAACACTGCTCCGCCGACGCCTGGTAAGAGCCGAAGGGCAGATCGGCAATGACCAGTGCCTGCCGGGTCGAACGGCTGACCGCGCGAACCAGAGGGATAAGTTCGTCAACGGTGACGGCCAACGTGGATTCGTTGCCGTACACATTGTTGGAGGCGGAGTCACCCACCAGCAGCACCGGTATTCCGGCCTCTTCAAAAATAATGGCGCTGTACATGTCATACGCAGTGAGCATCGCCCATTTCTGGCCCTCTCTCTTCATCTGTTTCAGATGGGGAATCCGGACTCGGGTCTGTCGGGCGAGCGGTGCGCTGCCGTACGGCGAAGGTTGGTTGTTCATGGTGTCTGTCTCGCTGATGGAAAGTTAGTTCAGCACTTGTTTGGTAAGCAACGTCACTGCGATAAGGAGCATGGCTGTCCCGGAGAACCGGCTGACCCAGTGCGCTGCGGCGGGGCGTGTGCGCAGTACGACGTGTGAGCCAAACCCAACCAACAGATAAACAACGCCACAACTGAGGGTGTGTACGAGCCCCAGCACGATCATCTGCATCGGCACGGGCCAGGGCGCCGTGGCATCGGCAAATTGAGGCAGGAGCGCCAGGAACAGCAGGAAGACTTTCGGGTTCAGGCCACTGATGCAAAGCCCCTTGAGCATCCAGCGCGTCCATGAGCCGGACGCTTGAACGTCATCCGCCCGGGGCGCGGCGGGGCGAAGGAGCATATTGAGGCCCAACCAAAACAAGTAACCCGCACCGGCCACCGTCAGCACTGACAGGGCCACCGGGTGGCTGGCGACCAGCGTGCCAACACCTGCGGCAACCACCAGCGTGGCGATCAAATGACCGGACAGCAGGCCCGCCACGGCGGGTACGACGACTCGATGTTTCAGCCCCGCAGAAATCGCATAGGCCCAATCCGCACCGGGCGTAATGACGAACAGAATCGACATCGCCCAGAAGGCTGCAAAGGTACTGAAACTCATGCCGTCCCCCGCGCCCATTCGTGACTCACCGCTTTATTCATCATCCTGCCTGTCCTTTCAAAAGCCGTCCCTCGGGTTTTTTAATGTGGGGCACGGTGGTTAATGACGGGAGGAAGATTAGTGAAATATGGTTAGAATTAGCTCTCAAATCATGCTGTTATTGTGTCTTGTAAGAGGAGAAAACTCTGATTGGACAAAATAGACCGGAAGATTCTTGCTGAACTGCAACGGGATGGGCGACTTTCCGTCACGGAATTGGCCGAGCGCGTAGGGTTGAGTCTCTCTCCTTGCCATCGGCGGGTGCGGGCACTGGAAGAGTCTGGTGTGTTGCTCGGCTATCGGGCGCAGCTTGATCCCGTTGCGTTGGGCCTGAACTTTTCCGCCATGGTGTTTGCCACGCTCCGAGACGGCAACCGGCAAGCAGTCGAGGCGTTCGAGACGGCACTCATGGATATCCCGCAGGTGGTCGATGCCCAGAGGCTGTTCGGGGAGCCGGACTACCTGCTGCACGTGATTGCCCAGGACTTGCCCGCCTTCCAAAGACTTTACGACGAGAGACTTTCCACACTGCCCAATGTGCAACGGTTGACCTCCACCCTGGTGATGAAGCGGGTCATTCAAGACCGGGCGCTACCGTTGTAACTGGCGCACTACGTGCTCTTTACTTCAGCGGCCGCGCAGCGGTTATGCACACAGTCGGTGACAGCACTATTCCATCATGAAGAGGGCTAAAGAGTTGGTGAAATCAATTCATTATCACTCAGTCAATGGCTCAGCCTAAAATACCTCTTAATTATAGATAATATGAAGACTGCCGGGTGCAAGCCAGAAAAGTGCTAGATAACTTCAGGTTTGCCCCGGAAAACAGGGTGTCAGATTATAATGAATAAAGAGTTTGTATTTACGATCAAGAGCATTTGTTTTGACGAGAATTATCATCCCTCGGAAAATACGCGCATCACCACCAACTTTGCTAATCTGGCGAGAGGGAAGAACCGTCAGGAGAACTTGCGCAACACGTTGAGAATGATCGACAACCGTTTCAATGCGTTGGCCCACTGGGATAATCCCAAGGGGGATCGTTATACCGTCGAACTTGAAATCATCTCTGTTGAAATGGACATTGACGCTGAAGGCGGCAGTCATGCCATTCCGTTGATTGAAATATTGAAAACGAATATCGTTGATCGAAAAACCAATCAGCGATTTGAAGGCATTGTAGGGAATAACTTCTCCTCCTACGTGAGGGACTATGATTTCAGCGTGGTGTTGTTGGGGCATAACAAGGATCAGCCAACGTTCAGTACGCCAGATGATTTTGGAGACTTGCATGGCAAGCTGTTCAAGTGCTTCGTGAACTCAAGTGCTTACAGGGATAACTTTAAAAAGTCGCCGGTTATCTGCCTGAGCGTTTCCAATACCAAGACTTATCACCGGACTGAAAACCAGCACCCGGTGTTGGGTATTGAGTACGAGCAGGATGAATACTCGTTGACGGATGAGTACTTCAAGAAAATGGGGCTGAAGGTCCGCTATTTCATGCCTTCAAACAGTGTTGCGCCCTTGGCTTTTTATTTTTCCGGTGACTTGTTCAGTGATTACACCACTCTTGAGCTTATCAGCACCATCAGCACGATGGACACTTTCCAGAAGATTTACCGGCCCGAGATTTATAACGCGAATTCCGCCGCAGGAAAGTCCTATCAGCCGAGTTTGAAGCACCAGGATTATTCATTAACGCTCATTGTTTATGATCGAGAGGAACGTAGCCGGCTGGCGATTGAGCAGGGGAAATTTGTTGAGGAAAACTTCATCAAACCCTACCGGGCCACGCTTGAACAGTGGTCCGCCAACTGCGCCTTTTAAATTATTAACAATATAAGGTCATCCATTATGAAAAAGCTATTGCCCACTTCAACGGCCGGCAGCATGCCAAAACCCTCCTGGCTTGCACAGCCCGAGACACTGTGGTCGCCTTGGAAGTTGCAAGGCGAGGAATTAGTCGAGGGCAAGCAAGATGCCCTGCGTTTGGCGCTGCAAGAACAACAGCACGCCGGCATTGATATCGTCAGTGATGGTGAACAAACCCGCCAACACTTTGTGACTACGTTTATTGAGCACCTCAGCGGCGTTGATTTCGAGAAGCGTGAGACCGTAAGAATTCGTGATCGCTACGACGCGAGCGTGCCGACGGTGGTGGGTGCGGTTACTCGGCAAAAGCCGGTGTTTGTTGAAGATGCCAGGTTTCTCCGTCAGCAAACCGATCAACCCATTAAATGGGCGCTGCCTGGCCCTATGACCATGATCGATACGCTGTATGACAACCATTATAAGAGTCGCGAAAAACTGGCCTGGGAATTCGCCAAAATTCTCAATGAAGAAGCCCGGGAGCTGGAGGCTGCCGGCGTTGATATTATTCAGTTTGATGAGCCCGCCTTTAACGTTTTCTTTGATGAAGTGAATGAGTGGGGCGTTGCCACCCTGGAGAGGGCCATTGAAGGCCTTAAATGCGAAACGGCCGTGCATATTTGTTATGGCTATGGCATCAAGGCCAACACGGACTGGAAGAAGACGCTGGGCTCGGAGTGGCGTCAATATGAAGAGGCGTTTCCTAAGCTGCAGAAATCCAGCATCGATATCATTTCGCTGGAATGCCACAACTCCCATGTTCCAATGGACCTCATTGAGCTCATCCGGGGTAAAAAAGTCATGGTGGGGGCCATTGATGTGGCATCCGATACCATTGAAACCCCGGAAGAAGTCGCCAACACGCTACGCAAAGCCCTTCAGTTTGTGGACGCCGACAAGCTCTATCCTTGCACCAACTGTGGCATGGCTCCTTTGTCTCGTGGTGTCGCAAGAGGCAAGCTCAATGCGTTAAGCGCAGGCGCCGAAATCGTTCGAAGAGAACTCTTGAACCTGCGCTGAAATACAGGCGGAAGGGGCGCGGTAGTTTGAAAAAATACCGCGCTGCTTCAGGCCCTTTTTGGAACCCGGAGGAAAACAGTCGCCCTGAGCGTGAATTCAAAGCGCCCCATAGACCAGGGACGATAGGCGGCCAGCGCGGGGATCAATCATCGTATGGCTGCCCGAGGTCGTGGTAACAAAACCAAAGCTCACGCGCTTTTCGGGATCGGCGAAGCTTATCGGACCGCCAAGCCCGATATGCCCAAAGGTGTTCGGGCCCATTGCGTGGGAAGCCATCGGGTCGCGTTGCTGCTCCAGCATGCAGCCCAAGCCATAACGCATGGGGCGCATCCATACCCGATCCATGCCATGGCTGTGCTCTCGCGTGAACTCACTGAGCAGCTCGCGACCGATATAGTGTCCCGCCAGTAACGCACTGTAGAAACCGGCCAGGCCGTGAGCCGTGCCATGCCCGCACACACCCGGTTGCCGATAGGCCCACCAGCGCGGGTCACTGGTTCGCCTGGGCACCATCCCGGGGTTGGTGAAGGCCAATGTCGCGATGTGTGATGGCTGGTTTTTCAGCACGGTGCGCAACGCTTGCGAGTAAGGATCACCGACTCGCCCCGTGGCACTGTCGAAACGGGCAATGCGATGAAAGTGTTTTTCGTCCACGCCAAGGTGAACGTCCAGGTCATGGGGCTCCAGAATTTCCTCGTGGATAAACACACAGGGATCTCGTCCGTCCACCCGACGAATCAACTCACCGAGAATCCAGCCAAACGTGGTGGTGCCGTACCCCAGGTCTGTTCCCGGTTCCCACCAAAGCGGCTCGGCCGCCAACACCCGCACCATATGCTCCCAGTCATACATCATGGCGTTATGGTCGGGTGCCCGCAGCGCCGGCAGGCCTGCGGTGTGGTTCATCACCTGGCGCAAAGTGACCTTGGCTTTCCCGTGCTGGGCGAACTCCGGCCAGTAGCGGGCCACTGGCGCATCCAGCTCCAGCTTGCCCGCCTCAACCAGCATCAGAACGGCCACTGCAACATAGGGTTTTATAACGCAGAAGGTATTGGCCAGCGTATCGCGTGCCCAAGGCTTCGTGCCTGCCTGATCTGCCATGCCGGCCCACAGGTCGACAACCCTCTCGCCGTCTACCTGCACACAAAGCCCGGCCCCACGCTCCTGCGGATCATCAAACATCTCCTCGAAAGCCTGCCTGACGGCGTCGAACGGCGTCGCACACATCCCTTGCACGTTCATGAGTTCACCCCCGCGACCGAGTTTGAGAGTGCCCCAGGGAAAAACGGTTCGCACGTTTATAGGTGCCGAAGTCATTGAACCTGACACCGGCCTGCGCCATGACTTTATGCGCATAAGGTGCCGTCATCTGACGAAGATAGAACGGGTCTCTCACCACGAAATGATGAATGCTGTGAGTGCTGCCGAAGTTGAAACAGAACATCTGGAACGGCCACAACCACCAAGGGTTCATTACCTGTGTTTGTTGTAGCGCATTACGCGGGGCAACATCACCGTAATAGTGCATGTTTGAACTTATAAAAAACAGGCAGAACTGCCGGATCATATTGGGCGCGATCAGGATAACTACCACGCTATTGATGACACTCATGAACTCCAGCGTCGCAGCCGAACTCTGAATGTCCTGACCCATGAATGACCCCGCCCACACATACAGGTGGTAGCCGAGGAACACATACCAACACCCCCAGTACAAAAGCCCGAAAGGTGTATTGAGTCGGATAATCTTGCCTAACAATCTGACCTTTTGCCGCCATCCCGGCGCAAAAACCGCGTTTAGAAAACCAAATACAAAACCGTCGATCAGTTTCAATAAGCGGAGTATTCCCCAAGGGCTGCCACTGGTTGTGATCCACGCCTCGACATCCGTATCCGTTCCGGATTCCTTATGATGATGAAAGTGCAGATTGCGTCTTAACCAGGGACTCGGCATTCCCGGCCGGGCCAGCCAGCAGAAAAACATCATGGCATTATGCGCCAGCGGCTGCTTTCGGAAATAAAGCCGATGAATCAAGTCATGTTCGATCTCATGAATGAACGACGTGAGCAGCGCATTGATCAGGATACACGTCCAGGCGGGGATGAAACCCTTAATGTAGAGCCCTCCCGTCACGACCATCCCGACCAGGGAAAACACCATGACACTCGCCCCCAGAGCATTCTGGTGTTGCAGGATCGGATAACGTTTGCGCAGATAATTTCCATGCTCGGTAATGCTGCGGGTTACATGATCAATCTTTTCCTGATCGGTAGTCAGGCGATCAATGTCTATCGCGTTTTCCATGACGTTCATCAATTCATCCTCTGCTTGCTTCGGGCTATAAAACAGCGGGCATACGAATTCACTGCGTGAATTCACGCGGGTCATTCGGTAAAAGTGAAATCGACTGTTTTTCTTGCACTTGTTAGGAATATTGCAGGTTTTAAAATGATAAGGTAAGTTCAAGTCTTTGCAACTGTGTATTTTGGGTGGGTTCAGTGTTACAGGTGTAAGGAATTAATGGTTTAGTTACAGTTTGTACAAGTACAAAACGACTTTGTACAAGTATTGCCAAGGAGGCACCATGAGATTGCATCGCATCAAATATTTCCGGCTTTCCTTACAAGAACCTGAGGGCGCGGTAGAGGAAATAACAAGCCCTGATGTATTTGACGCAATGTTTTGCGATGAGCGTGCAGACAATGCCGCGAATCGCGCAGGCCTTGAGCGGCTGATTCGCTACCTGCAGCCCGGGGACACTGTCGTCGTGGACAGCATGGCCTCGCTCACCTCCAGTACCGAGCAGCTGTGCAGCATCATTCGCCGGCTGATTGAAAAGCAGGTAACGCTGGAGTTTTCCAACGAAAACCTGATTTTCCGGCATGACTGCCTTGAAGTGGTGGAGCCCATCATTGCGGTCATGGAACTGGTCGCGCAGTTCGAGCGCACTGCGGCGAGGGAAAAACAGGCCGCTGGAATTGCTACCGCCAGGAATCGCGGGTCCTACGGTGGTCGCAAGAAAAAACTGTCTGACACTCAGGTTGTCAGTTTGATTGACCGCGCCTGCGCTGGAGAAAGCAGATCCAAATTGGCGCGCGATTTTGAGATCAGTCGCCAGACGCTTTATCGGTACTTGAGATCTACGTAGGGGCTTCTATTGACCGTTATCCAGAGACTCGCTTATCCGATGCCGGTAGAGGAGGTCATCAAGTAACTGCCCATTGATGTGATAAGCGTCGCAATGACGTTGCTCAAACAGGAAGCCGCACTTCTCAAGAAGGCGGCAAGAGGCAGCATTTCCCTCGGTCACGACGGCCGTGAGCGTGTTCAGCCCAAGCGTTTCGCGGGCATAGTTCACCAACTGTTGCAGGGATTCAAAACCATAGCCCTTTCCTTGATGCCCGGCGAGAAACAGGTAACCGACTTCTGCCGTCGCCTCTTCATCGGTTGCCAGCTTTAATCCCGTGACCCCTACGGCACAACCGCTGTGCCGGTCGAAGACGACGAGGCACAACCAATGGCTGGCGCCTGGCAGCCATTGCGGCAACCGGGATTCAAATTTCTCTCGGGTTTCGGTTTCGCAGGGGGCGTCGCACACGTACTGGATCACTGACGGGTCGGTGTGCAACGCGAGGAAAAGGTCCCAGTCGCCGGCTTCCAGTTGCCGCATGTAAAGCCGTTCGGTGTATAGCTCCATTATTTGACGCTCCTTGTTGATCTGCTGTTGGCCCTCAAGCATCGGTAACGGGCGCCTTTCCCGTTTTCTGATCCACCCAACCTTGTGCCGCGCCGGCGCGCTGGAGAACGGCCTGTTACTGCCGGTCTCTGTTGCAATGAAGCGCGAGGTGACGATCTTCCTTGAGAATTATGACCGCGTCGTGCGCACCGTCAATGAAGCCTATGACGTACGTGGTAGTGACTTGGTCAACCTTGTGATGATGTGTCTGACCAATAACGGCACAGTCTCGAAGAATTGCCGTAAGCAGTATCAATACTCGGTTCAGTCTGAGGTATTTGATTACATTGAGCAGGTCACACAGGCTCTGTTGGGAAGGCGATTAATTACTGCGGTCAGCTGTCGGGTCATTCAAAAACCGCCGTTCATGATCCGGGTCCGGCAACAGGCAGGTATCGTACTTTCCGAACAGCCGATAGCGATTGCGCGCGATGCGATCGTAAGCCCAATCCCGAACGAAGCGCGGGATGGCCCGCAGCACCAGCAAGGGGCGCCAGCGCGCAGGCAGTTGCGCAATGATTTCGAACACCGCCTCCGAACGCTCCCAATAGTGTCGGTCGCGGATCACCAAGAGGGTGTCGAACTGATCCAGCGGCAGCCCGGCCCAGGCCAATAGCGCCTGACCTTCGGGCGATTGCACCGCCGCCAACCGCACGTGGTGGTCGCGGTCATGGCGAATCAGGAACCTTGCCCAGCCGTTGCACAGCTTGCACACGCCGTCGAACAACACCACGGTTTCGCCGGGCTTGAGCAGTGGCGCGGGGGTGGGGCGGGTTTGGGAGGCGGGCATGAGGGTGGGTCCAGTCGGGCCGGGTCAGCCTGGATCATACCCGCGTTCGTTCGCACTGTTTACTCAGGGAGTGGAGATCCAATAAACCAGGATATTCCAGTGTGGGAGCTGTCGAGCTTTAGCGAGGCTGCGATGGCGTCGGCACTGCCCACATTGCTGTTGCCTGAGCCACCGCTATCGCAGCCTCGCTAAAGCTCGACAGCTCCCACAGGGGATGTTTGTTGTCTTGGGTATTGTGTTCACTTAACGCGACAAGACTGCCGCCGCGCCTTTTTCCTCGGTGCCCACCTCATGCAGCGAAATCCGCGACGTCTCCGGCAACGCCAACCCGCCCGCCAATGCCAGCAACGCCACCGTAATCAGGTAAAACGCCGGTGACAGATTGCTGCCCGTGGTGCTGATCAGCCACGTCGCCATCAGCGGCGCCGTACCGCCGAAGATCGTGTAAGCCATGTTGTAAGTAATCGCCGAAGCCGTGTACCGCGTGCGGGTCGGAAAGGTCTCCGACAGCAACGCCGCCGTGACCACCCCACACAGCACCGCGCCCACTGCCAGCAACATCACCCCGACCACAGACGCGGCGAACGAGCCGGAGCTGGCCATCAGGAACGACGGATAGACCACCACGATCAACAACACACACGCCGTCATCACCGTGACCCGACGGCCCACCCGGTCCGAATACCACCCCGCCAGCGGGCAAATCGCCGCTGCGAAAATCAGCGCAATCAGCGACACCAGCAACGCCATCGCCCGGCTCAGTCCGCCCGCCACTTGCAGGTACGTCGCGAAGTAGGTGGTGAACATATAAAACGACAGCGCCGTGAGCGATACAAAAGCGCCCAGGCAGCAGATCGCCGCACCATGGTTGCGCAGGGTTTCCTTGAGCGGGGAGTGGGCGACCGCGTGTTCCTGCTTCACCGCCTGGAAGGCCGGCGTCTCATCCAGCTTCCAGCGCAGGTAAAGCCCCACCAGGCCCAGCGGTGCGGCGATCAGGAACGGCAAGCGCCAGCCCCAACTGCCCATCGCCTCGGCCGACAACGACGCTTCCAGCGCATAAGCCACCACGGCTGCTGCGGCGAAGGCAGAGAAGGTCGACACCGGCACAAAGCTGCCATACCAGGCGCGTTTGTCACTCGGCGCGTGCTCCATCAGATACGCACAGGCGCCCGCGTATTCACCGCCGGCGGAGAAGCCCTGGGCGCAGCGGATCAGCGACAACAGAATCGGCGCCGCCACGCCGATGGCGGCGTAGGTGGGCAGCAGGCCGATCAGCGTGGTGGCGCCGGCCATCAGCAAGATCGTCATGGCCAGCGTGCGTTTGCGCCCGATCCGGTCGCCGAGCATGCCGAAGAAAATCCCGCCCAGAGGCCGGAAGGCAAAGGCCACCGCGAATACCGCGAAGGTCTTGAGCAACGCCGCGCTGGCGTCGCCGCTGGGGAAGAACTGTTGGGCAATGGTGGTCGCGAGGAAGCCATAGACAGCGAAGTCGAACCACTCGACGAAGTTACCGATGCCGGCGGCGATGATCACGCGTCGCAGGGTTTGGGGGCTGACCTGTTCGGTGGAGGGGCTCGTCATGGGGGAAGGCCTCGGCGGTGGTAGGGGGATGATTGATTATCGGGGGCAGGGGGTGGGTGGCGGGGCTCAAAAGAGTCGTCCGCGTAGTCAGTAGCGACTTGGCGGGTGTGGAGTACGCAGGAATTGGGCCAGTTAAGGCGCGGGGACTGTCGACGGGCGGCGCGGGTAACCCGCGGTTCAGCCTTGGTATTACTCAACCCGGCCCCATAACTAGGGCTGTATCCATCCAGGGGAAGAACACCATGACCAACCACACCGAAACCGCCATCCTCGCCGGCGGCTGCTTCTGGGGCATGCAAGACCTGTTGCGACGCTACCCCGGCGTGCTGCAAACGCGCGTCGGCTACACCGGCGGCGACGTGCCGAATGCCACCTACCGCAACCACGGCAACCACGCCGAAGCCATCGAGATCGTCTTCGACCCGGCGGTGATCACCTACCGGCAGATTCTTGAGTTCTTTTTCCAGATTCACGACCCGAGCACGCCCAACCGCCAGGGCAACGACCTGGGGCCGAGCTACCGGTCGGCGATTTATTACCTGAGCGAACAGCAGCGCGACGTGGCGCAAGACACCGCGGCGGATGTGGATGCGTCAAAGCTGTGGCCGGGCCGGGTGGTGACCGAGATCGAACCGGCGGGGCCGTTCTGGGAGGCGGAGCCGGAGCATCAGGATTACCTGGAGCGGATTCCCAACGGCTACACCTGCCACTTTATTCGGCCGAACTGGAAGCTGCCGAAACGCGGTTAAAACTGTGGGGGCGGGCGTACCTGATGAACACAGGTATCTACACAACGCTTGCAGCTGGCACAGAATCCCTTTGTGGTGAGCGGACTGTAGTGAGCGGGCTTGTGGTGAGCAGGCCTGTGGTGAGCGGGCTTGCCCCGCGCTGGGCTGCGAAGCGGCCCCAATAAGGCCACCACAGAGTGTCAGGCACCATGCGGTGGCTGGTTTTAGGGCCGCTTCGCAGCCCAGCGCGGGGCAAGCCCGCTCACCACAGCCCCGCTCACCACAGCCCCGCTCACCACAGCCCGCTCACCACAGCCCGCTCACCACAGGGGGGGCACCATACCCCTCAACGCATCTGCAGAATGATCGGGCTGCTGCTCGCCGGGCCCGTGTGCTCACGCAACTTGCCCACCGCCTTCGCATCCACCGCTCCGCCCTGATTGCCCCAGGTGCCGCGCACAAACGTCAGCACTTCGGCAATCTCCTGGTCCGACAACTGCTCCCGGAACGCCGGCATGCGATAAGCATCCGCCACATTGGCCGCCACCACGCGCTGTGAGCCGTTGAGGGTAATGTTGATCGCCGAAGCATTCTCCTTGGCCAGCGCCGAGGTGGCACCCGCCAGCGGCGGCATCCAGTCCGGTTGCCCTTTGCCTTCCAACCCGTGGCACGAGGCGCAGCGGGTCACGTAGGTATGGGCGCCCGGCACATCCAGGCGTGCCGCAGCCGACACCGCCTGATACTGCCAGGCCGCCCCATCACGCTGCTCGTCCCCCGGCAACGACCTGAGATAGCGCGCAATCGCCGCCAGGTCATCGTCGCTCATGAACTGCGTGGAGTTGTTGAACGCCTCGGTCATCGAGCCATAAACCACCGCATGTTTATTGCGACCGGTCTTCAGGAACTGCACCACTTCCGGCTCGCTCCAGCGCCCCAGGCCGGTGTTGTGATCGTCCCGCAGGCTTGGTGCGTACCAACCATCCAGCAAGGCACCGGCCAGGAACGGCTTGCCACTTTCATCCAGCGCCTTCTCGTTAAAGGCCAGGCCCCGCGGCGTGTGGCAACTGCCGCAATGCCCCGGGCCCTGCACGATGTAGGCGCCACGGTTCCACAGCTCGTCCTTGCCAGCCTTGGCGACGTACGGCTGGCTGTCGGTAAACACGCCATTCCATAGCGCGATGGGCCAACGCATATTCAGCGGCCACGGGATCGAACTCGGCTCATTGGCCTGCCGTACCGGTGCCACGCCCTTCATGAAGAACGCGTACAGCGCCTTCACATCATCGTCGCTGAGCTTGGCATAGGACGGATACGGCATCGCCGGGTACAGCCGGCGCCCACCCGGCGCTACACCGTGGCGCACCGCGCGGTCGAAGTCCGCGAGGCTGTAGCGGCCGATACCGGTTTCCGGGTCTGGCGTAACGTTGGTGGCATGGATCGCCCCCAGCGGCGTGGCCATCTCCAGGCCTCCGGCAAAGGGCGCGCCGTTGGGCACGCTATGGCAGGCCACACAGTCGCTGACCCGGGCGACGTACTCGCCTCGGGCGACCAGCGCCGGCTCCGTGGCGACGGGCCCGGCGGACAGCGATGAAGCAGGCTCTCGGGTGACATACCAGGCCAGCAGGCCTGCCGCGACCAGGCACGGCAGCGCCAGCCAGCCAACGGTTCTTGCGAATCGGCGGTTGTTCATAAGTGCTCAGGCCCCGGTCAGGTAAAGGAGTGGCGGCTTAACGGCATGCTGCGCACGCGCTGCCCCGTCAACGCCGCAACGGCGTTGGCCACGGCGGGTGCCACGGCCGGCAACGGCGGTTCGCCAATGCCGCCCATTTTTTCCCCGCTCTCGATCACGCGCACGTGCACCCGCGCCATCCGCGACGGCGGCAGCACCGGGTACAAATCGTAGTTACGCGCCCGAGGCAAGCCGTCCACATACACCGCCTCTTCCAACAGCACCTGGGACAAGCCCAACGACACAGCCCCATTCACCTGCGCCTCGACAATCGCCGGGTTGACGATGCTGCCCGGGTCGATCGCCTGCCAGATGTCATGCACCTTCACCTGCCCGTTCTCGATCGACACCTCGGCAATCACCGCCGTCTGCGTGCCGAACGGCGAGGCCATCGCCACCCCCCGCGCACGCTTGCTGCCGTCTTCGGCAACAAACGGGCCGCGTTTCCAGCCACCCGACAACTCGCCCACCGCCTTCAGCAGCGTGGTCAGCCGCTGGTTATCCCGCAGCAGATGCAGGCGCAACTCGAACGGGTCTTTGCCGCCCTTGTCCGCCAGCTCATCCAGAAACGACTCGTAGAAAAAGTCGTTCAGCGAGTTACCCACCGACCGCCAGTAGCCCAGCATCACCGGGCCCTTCACATAAATTTGCGCGATGCGCTTGTTGGGAATCGCATACGACTTCCCGGACAAACCCTCCAGCGCCGTCGGGTCGAGCTTCTCGCCCTGTTTACCGGCCAGGGCCTCGGTCGGCCCCTCGGTGGCACTCACCGCCTCAATCGCCACCGGCCAGCCGTCACCGTCCAGCGCCCCACGGAAATTCACCGCCGCCACCGGGCGCAGCACGTCCCGCAGGAATTCTTCTTCACGGCTCCAGATCATCTTCACCGGACGCCCGACCGCCTTGGCCAACTCAATGGCCTGCGGGTAAGGGCTGGCCGAGTCATACAGGAAATGCCGCCCGAAAAACCCGCCCAACAACGGCGAATGCAGGGTAATCCGCTCCGGCGCCAGGCCAGTGCGCTTGGCGATATCGGCCAGGAACATATCCTGCGCCTGATTCGGCAGCCAGATCTCCAGCGAACCGTCAGCATTGAAACTCGCCAGCGCCGAAGGCGGCTCAAGCTGGGCATGGTGCAGATACTGGTTGTGGTACGTGGCCTCGACCTTGGTCTTGGCATTGGCCAGCGTGCCGGCCACATCACCCTCGTTTTCATCATCCCGGGCCGGGCCGGTTTCTGCAGCGAGGCGCTTGAAATGCTCGTCGCTTGAAAAGTCCTTCGGCATCCCGCGCACTTTCGAGTCGGCCGCAGGCTCCAGCCAGTCGACCTGAATCGACTCCACCGCACGCTTGGCATGCCACCAGCGCTCAGCCACCACCGCCACCGCACCCGGCAGGCGATGCACCGAATGCACCCCCGGCATGGCCTTGACCTGGTCTTCATTGCGCAGGCTGCCCACCGTCATGCCCAAGCGGGGCGCATGCTGCACCGCCGCGTGGAGCATGCCGTCCACCTTCATATCAATGCTGTACAGCGCCTTGCCGGTGGACTTGTCATACGCGTCCAGACGCTTCACCGGCTTGCCGATCCAGCGGAACTGGCTCGGGTCGCGCAGCTTCACACTGGCCACGTCCGGCACTGGCAGGTCCATCGCCCGCCCGGCCAACTCGCCATACGTGAGGGACCGCCCGGAGGCCGCGTGCACCACCTTGCCCGGCTCGGTCGACAACTCGCCCACCGGCACCTTCAACGCCTGCGCCCCGGCCTCCAGCAACATCGCCCGGGCCAACGCCCCCAGCCGGCGCATTGTCGGGTAACTCATGCGCACCGACATACTGCCGCCGGTGATACGCATGCCATTTTCCATCACCACAAAGGCCTCGCCGGGCGGGGCACACTCCACCAGGAACGTGGCCGGGTCGGCGTCCAACTCCTCGCCGACAATCTGCGCCATCGCCGTGAACGTGCCCTGGCCGCCTTCGATAAACGGGCTGAGCAAACGAATCGTGTTGTCCGGGCGAATCTCCAGGAACGCCGGCACCTGCGTACCGCGCTCACCGGCGGCGGCCGCAGTGGCCGCCTGCACCCGGCCAGAACCCAGCGGCAGACCAAAACCAATCACCAACGCACCCACGGCCGTACTGGCCAGGAAACGCCGGCGCGACAGGTTCACCGGATCAGTCAACGCTGCGACCAAGGGCAGGGCAGCGGGATCAATGCGAACGTTCATCAGGCCTCTCCCTTCGCAAGGTCATGCACCGCCGCATGAATCGCGTTATAGGTGCCACAGCGGCAGAGATTGACCATCGCGGCCTCAATCTGCGCATCGCTCGGCTTGGGCGTGTGCTTGAGCAGCGCCGTAGCCGCCATCACCTGGCCGGACTGGCAGTAACCGCACTGAGCGACCTGATACTCGACCCATGTGGCAACGACCCGCTTGCCCACAGCATCCGACTCGATGGCTTCGATGGTCGTGATCTCCCGACCAACCACCCCGGAGACCGGCGTGACGCAGGAACGCACCACATTGCCGTCCACCAGCACGGAGCACGCACCGCACTGCGCCAGGCCGCAGCCGTATTTGGTGCCGGTCATGCCCAGGTTGTCGCGGATGACCCAGAGCAGAGGCGTGTCGGGTTCTGCGTCGACTTGGTGGGTCTGCTGGTTAATTCGTAATTCCATGGCTCACCCGCTGATCATCGGTTGGTGTTGCATTTTTTTAGTATTTTTCAGGCGGCGAGGCTGGGCTCCGCCGCTGGGCATCGATGGCCCGTTTGGTTCGAACGCACGTAGCTTGAGTAGTGTAGAGGGATACTGGATTGACTCTAGACCGTAGGTCCGGGGGGCGCTATGCGAGGGGGTGAAAGGTCGGAGGATTAGGCAAGTATTCGACAGGATTGCGATAGGGGCGGGGGAGCGGTCGGTGGTTTACGTTGGTGACCTCATAGAAGTGGGTTTTTTCCGAGGCCAATGGGATAGCGGATTTGGCGGGTAGCTATCTTTCACTGATGGCTGCTTTCGACCCCAAGTGGTCACCCCCCGGATCATGTGGTCCCAGCCAAAAGGACTTAGATGCATTTAGCGCCAAACCAGCTCGCGTTTTAGCGAACGCCTGCAATCAACGCTTCCCTACGTTAGTCTTATGTCATTAGAGCGGCACTGGTAACCGCAACACTCAAATAGTGGGGCTATCGGATACGTTTGTCGGAGGTAAGGTCGGGCACAATGCTCCTAGAAAAACTAATCTTTGGTACTAAGCCTAGGGCTGACCTAGGGGCAGCAGATGTAAGCGTAGTATGTCGAGAAAACGGCCGAGGAGAGATCATATAGAAACCATCATCCCAATAGGGGCCCCTAGGGAGCTTCCATCACAATCCAATTGGTTGAAGTTTGCCGAAGGAGTCTCAGAGAACCGTGTCTGCTATGGCGGCTCGGAATATCCTTTCTATTCTGACGTGGACATCACAGGTGAGATCAGCGAAGGCTTGGGTCCATACACGCTTCTTAACGCTTTGCCTATGCACTCGAGGAATACTGCCGAGATCGTTATCATATTGCGATCTTTTATTTTTGAGGATTTCAATTATTCCTTTCGTGTAGACGGCGAGCTCAAGACTGATATCGCACGCTATCACGGGGGTAGCCTGGCGGAAGAAATAGCAGCTTTGACTTCACTTGCGTTGGGGATTCGACTGAAAGCCGGCGATGCAAATAGATATTTTGATGGGAGTGACCCTTATGGGCGCTTTCAAGCGTCGCGATGGCGCCCGTTGCCGTCCCTCTCTGTAAGTCTTGGACGTCCAAAAATACCAATGCCTACAAGCGTTAATCTTAATGAGGTTCAGCCTCTTCTATCCACGGTACCAAATATAAAGCCTGAGCTTTATGTTGAATTGGTTAGAGCGGCGAGAGCTTACCAAGACGCGCTTTGGATCGCGGAAGCGGAGCCTCATTTAGCTTGGTTGTTGTTTGTCTCAGCGATAGAAATTGCCGCGAATGCGCGGTTTGCTAGCAGCGGGTCGCCTATCGAAAACCTTAGGGAGCTGAAGGCTGGATTAGCTCAACTACTGCTAGATTCGGGCGGCGAGGACTTACTAGAAAAAGCTGCAATAGACCTCAAGGATTTATTCGGGTCGACAAAGAAATTTCTCCTGTTCTGCGAAGAGTTTATGCCTGCGGAGCCACCTGTACGGCCCAATGCTGATTGGCGCCGGATTGATTGGAGATGGGCATCTTTGAAAAAAATTCTCAATAAGGTCTATGCACTTAGATCGAAAGCCCTGCACGCCGGAGTTCCTTTTCCACCGCCGATGTGTAGAGAGCCAGATCAGCATGGAGACATTGCTCCAGCTGAGCGGGCTATTACTTCCTTAGCCGTCCATACGATGAATGGTAGTTGGGTTCCCGAAGACGCCCCTATTTCACTCCACACATTTCATTACTTTGTTCGCGGGGCCCTCCTCAACTGGTGGGGCCACATCTCTGAGACTGTACATTTGCAGTCAGCTGAATCTGGCACCGGCGATTCAACATTGTAAACAATGAAAAAATGGGGTCAGACCACGATAGAAAATTGTGGCGCGTGATCTGATCCGCTCTTTCTATACTCGCCCTCCCAGGTGGCTACGTAGAGCGCAACACAACATATGCCTATCAAACCTAATCAACACGCTGCAGTGACGTTAGTCCGCGCTCAACAAAGCGACCTGGACGACCTTGTCGCCATCCGAATCGACGCCAGGCGCGAAAGTCTGGAGCGCGTCGGGCGATTTGATCCAGTAAGGGCGCGCGAGCGGTTTGTTAGCGGTTTTGAGGCCCACAATACCCATTACATTGAGGTATCTGGAGAGAGGGTTGGCTTTGTAGTGGTCAAGCACCACCCCACTGAACTCGTGCTCGACCACTTCTACGTAAGGCCGTGCGCGCAAGGTTCGGGGATCGGCTCTGCTGTGCTCACTCAGATTTTCAAAGCCGCAGATGCAGCCGCACTCCCTATTAAAGTGGGAGCCCTCAAAGAAAGCGCCTCGAATCGGTTTTACATCCGCCACGGCTTCCAGTTCGTCGAAAGCACTGAGTTCGACAATTATTATGTCCGTCAGCACCTTACGGCGAGCAACACACTTTGCCCGGCAGGTGAAATAATTTGAGGAAAAACAGGGTCAGACCCTGAGGGATCCGTCGGGCGATTTGATCCAGTACGGGGGCGCGAGCGGTTTGTTCGTGGTTTTGAAGCCCACAACACACATTACATTGCAGTCAAAAGGGGACGGACCTCTTTGAAAATAGATCCGTCCCCCTATCCGTTACGCCTCCGGACCTACGCCACCTGAGCCTTGACGGCCGGCTGGGGCGACTTGCGATACGTCAGCAACACGATCCCCGTCACCACAATCACCCCGCCCACCACCTGCCCGGCGCTGAGCATCTGATCGAGCACGATCCAGCCCATCAACAACGTCGCCAGCGGCTCAATGTTCATCACCGGCGCATTACGCGGCATATCCAGGCGCGGCACCGAAATGAACAGCACGATAAACCCCGTGCCATACAGCACCACCAACGTGGCCAACGCCAGCCAACCGGTACCGGTGGCCGGCAGGTTCAGGCCATCCACAAGCGCACCGCTCAAACCCGCGAGGTTGACGCTGCTGAACACAATGAAAATCGTCAGCAGGCTGCGCACCGAACCGCGCACCTGGGACAGCTTGTGGTCGGTGATCCACAGCGCACAGGCGAACACAAACGCCGCGCAAAAGGCCAGAGAGACGCCGAGCAGCCATTCCGGGCCGAGGATGGTGTTGGCGGAGAGGCGGCCGGGTACGTCCAGCACAAACACCAGGCCCACCAGAATCAAGCCCATCAACAAGGCCGTGCGCGCGGTGGGGCGCGGGCCGCCGAGTGCCCAGGTGAGCAGGGCCAGCAAGATGGGGAACACGTTGGCGACCAGCAAGGCCAGCGCTACCGGCACACGGGCGACGGCGGAGTAGAGGCAGAGGCTTTGGGTGGCGATGAGCAGGCCCAGCAGCACTTGCCAGCGCCAGGCGCCTGGGGGGAGGCGCAGGCTTTGGCGTTGCCATAGGACCAGAATCGCCAGCACTAACAGCGTGCCGCCGGAGCGCATCAGGATGGCCAGCAGGACGCCGGCGCCATCGTCGAAGGCTACGCGGGCGGCGATGTGGTTGCCGGCGAAGGCGCAGCCCATGCAGAGAAGGATCAGCACGGCGATGTGGCGGGGGAATTGGGTGGGGGCAGGGGGAGTCATGGTGGGGGCTCGGGGAGTTGGCGCCATCTTCGGGGATGGGGATTATTTTTAGGTTATCGTACAACTTGGTGGTGAGGTTTGTAGCGTGTTTGGTACAGATGGGCAAGGTGTGGTTTGCGTTCAGCTGCTTAAAGATTGCGATTTATGGTGGTTGATGCTGCTTTCATTAGTCGAGAGAATTTGGTTTGGAAAGCTCTGAACTGGTCGTCATTAGAGGGGTGATCGTATGACTAGTCCGGCGTACACGCCCCAAGAGTCATGGGTAAAAGAGGCAATATCGATCCGTTTATTCAGTCGAAAAAACGTACCTCCCTTTATATTCGAGGAGCGCTTGTGATTGAGATAAGCGTCAGGATATAGTTGTGCGCACAAGGTGCGCACAAAAAAGGAGCATTGTTATGGCTTGGCAGTATTTCTATCCAAATCGTGTCGCGAAACACCTCCCGTCCGGCGTGACCTACAGCGTTGACGTGACGGGCTCCACCAATCAGCCTCCATTCTCCCCCTCTGAAGCCGGTGCTGAGGTCGATGCAACTGAACTGGATGCTCTTCGTAAACTGTATGAGCAAGAGAAAAATAGATGGGAGTTGCAAGGACTGATCCAACAGCTTTTCCTAAATGACTACGCTAAAGCCGTCGTCGTGCTCAACGAAACTCCGGGTCGTAAGGTATCGGTACGGACCCTCCAAGCTTGGCAAATGGCTCCAGGGCACAAAAGCAGCCGAACCTGCCCTGCATGGGCAATTGCCGCGCTACGAAACTATCAGGAAAACAACTCTGGAGAGATTCAGGCTTTCAGGGAGATGATTAAACATCGTCAGGAGAAGGGTGGCCCTCGGACGAGAGTGGACACTCTGTACAACGGAGGTGCTGTGGAAGCTGCTGAGCGCCGCTTGGTAAGAGATGAAGCTTATCGAGAAAAACTGAAGTCGGCGAGCATGGGGGGGCTGCCAGTAATCCTGGCTGAGGACCTACTCAAAATGCATGAAAGGTACGAGCGTCTGCTTGATAGCCATTTGGCGTTGATTGGAGCGCTTCGAACATCCAACAGCTTTGAGGAGCTAAAAGAAAAATTCTCTGCCGAAGAAGACGACCTAAATCGCGCAGATAACCTGATTCGGACCACTTACGATGCGCTGAGGAACGGCGAAGCGGAGTTTTCTGCTGACGATGGTACGCTGCCAGATAACGCCTCGTTTGGTAATTGTATATTGCCCGGTAGCTAACATTGCCGAAGCCTGTCGACTCGTTTGGGATACCGCACTATTTTGCGTGCTGTTCGCCTCGGAGGAGTGCTCACTATCGCACTGGGTAATAGTTGTTCAAAAGCAAGCGCAAAAATTAAGACAGGCGTTTCCGGCTCAAGAACAGTCATTCGTCAACGGCAGTTGCCGCCAGAAGCAGCCAGTTACGAAGGGCAGCAATCGGCCGATTCTGTTGAAAAATTCGGATTTTCAGATCGCCTAAACTTAGGCACGACTGCCACTGGATAGCCTACTCACCACATTGAGTGGTTTTTCGGCCCTTCGTTGACCGTTGCTGCTCTGTTATTGGGTTAATTTGAGGTTTTTTGCTTGGTGCAGGCGCACCTATCCCGTGACTGGTGGCCCTTGAGATGAAAATTTGGCCAGCCGTCGTAGGTTCTGCACCGCAGCGGCCAGCGTGAATTCATCCGTCGCGCCACTCATGCCACGTAGTCGCAAGCGATCCAATTTCAGGATGCGTTTGAGGTGGGCAAACAACATTTCGACCTTTTTACGTTCGTGGCGAGAGCGCTGAGACGCCGGGGTTGCTGCAATGCGCCGGGCCGTATCCCGAGTAGCTTCATGGACGCTGCGGGCGATCTTACGAAACGCAGTGTTCGGGCAGAACTTGGTTTTCATCGGACACGTCGCGCAGTCGGTCTGTCTGGATCGGAAGATGATGGTGTTGGCTTTGGTGACGTGTGAGCGCTCATTTTTGAAGGCTCGCTATTCGCTGCGCAATGGGTTGCCGGCCGGGCAGGAGTACTCCTCAGTCTCGTCATTCCAGTGGAAGTCGGTGCTCGAAAAACTGTCGTTCTTGCGCTCGATTTTGCCCCACACCGGCACATGCGGTTCGATATCTTTCTCTTCCACCATCCAGGCCAACATCGGTGCTGTGCCGTATGCGGTGTCACCGATTAAGCGATCCGGTTTGATGTCGAACAACTCTTCGACTCGATCAATCATGGTTTTGGTAATCTCGACCTCAGCCGTTCGATGAGCCGGTGTCGGTTCTACATCCATGATCACGCCATGCTCGACATCAATCAGGTAGTTCGTGGAATAGGCGAAAAACGCTGGGCCACCCGGGGCGGCCGTCCAACGGGCTAAAGGATCAGTCAGCGATAAGCGCTTGGGAAGAGCTTCAGCGAGCGCCTCCTCATCGAGTGCTTCGAGGTATTCACGGACAGCGCGAGTGCTCAGAGACGGGTCGCGCCAGTTGATCTCTTCATCGCTAGGCGCTCCATGTTGCCGACTCGCGTCCGCCTTGATGATGCTGGCGTCCACGGCAAAGCCTTCGCCCTTGACCAGACCCGCGTCCATGCAGCGATTTAGCACTTCATTAAAAAAACAGCAAAACAGATCGCTGTCCCGGAAACGGCCGTGTCGATTCTTGGAAAACGTGGAGTGATTAGGTACTTCATCCTCAAGGCTCAACCGGCAGAACCAGCGATACGCCAAGTTCAAATGAGCCTCTTCACACAAGCGCCGTTCGGAGCGAATGCCATAGCAATAGCCCACGACTAGCATGCGGATCATCAACTCAGGATCAATCGAAGGACGCCCAATTGGGCTATAGGAATCGGCGAGGTAGTGGCGCAGGTCGCTCAGATCGAGGCACCGATCAATGCTGCGCAGAAGATGATTTTTTGGGATGTGGTCTTCAAGGTTGAACGAGTAAAACAGCCGATCCTGCCCACTCGATAACTGTCCCATCATGCTGCGGACTCTCCCGCTGGCCGATGGAGTGATTTTGCCGCAGATCAGTCGATGGAGCTACTCAGGGAATCAGTTAACCTTGGGAGCATTTCCCTGCGCAATCAGCAGCGAGCGCTCAATCATCTCAACGGTGATGTATGGGACGAACCCCAGCCTTTCGCCCTTTTCAAAGCTTTTTTTGTAATCCTCTAACTGATCGACATCTTTCGCAATTGCTAGTGCAGCTAGATGCCTGAGTGGCATTGCTCCTTTGGCGTCTGTAGTTAAAGACCTGTAGAGCGCCAGGCCCGCATCTATATCTTGATTCTGAGCCCAAGATAACGCCCTGTCAGATAGCTCGACTACATCGTCAGCGCCAATGGTCTCTAACTTCTGGGGCGTTTCGTCGCTTACGATGACAGGTGAAAAATATTTTTCCTCCCCAAAGATGAACGCGACAGCATCCGAAAACGCTGTCGAGGAGATGGAGGGCATGAACGAAACTCTAAAATGATTCGAGCGCTTCCCTATAGTCGGAATGATCTGGACTTGGATCTCGCCCAAACACTTGATGCAAAAGCGGTCACTTACCTCATCCTTTTCACAGGCCCAACCTTGTGCTTGCAAAATCGCACATGCCTCTTTCTCTGTCATAGTTCTGCTCTCGATATCACATATCGGATGATACTGGTTTCTTAGGCTCTCAAGGGGGCGCTTTCTAGCCAACCTGCTTTAGCTCGTCGCGCGCTACAGATCGACAGGAGACCTAATTTTTCAACAGAATCGGTCGACTTCGGTCAGTCGTGACAGGCAGAAATCGGCCAAAAGCAGCCGCTGGCGGAAGCCCTGCTCAAAAAAGGGAGCTCGCTCATATAGCCTCACTATGACGCCCGGAAGCGTCTACGCAACTAGGGCGACTCAATCCTAGGAGGAAGGCCTCACAGGATTTCGACCTCGCTCTCATGAAGCCAGCCAGCAGCAACAACGTTTCGCTTAGCTAGCGTCGGCTGGGGTGTATATACGACAATCGCCAGGCTCTTTTCAGCCCGACTACATGTCACGTAAAGCAGCCTACGAGTACGTGCTAGTGCGTTGTCCTTGCCGTCACGCTCGTTGTCTCGGTCTGTCTTTGTTGGTTCTTTTACACCCAGCAATTTGTCGTAGCTGAATAAGAAACCGCCTGCCTCTTCATCGTTGATGACGACCATGACTCGTGGAAACTCCAGCCCCTTTACCCCTTGATGTGTACCATAGGGTGAAAGGCCATCCGCATAACTCGCAAAGGCTGCCAGCTCCGAAAATGGACGCTCAAGGAATAGCTGGTAGGCGTAGTTGGTCATCGCGTTCGTATCTTCAGGATCTGGAGCCTCACCAGGAGCTCCCAACACCATTGCCCCAACCAGATTTTCAGGGACATCAAGTAGTTGGGTTTGCAACAGAAGCGTTGCGACCTCGCTCAGTGTTGGATCGTTTCTTTCGAAAAGAGAGAGCAGGGCGTGCGTCGCTTCCTCTACACGCTGCATGTGGGCCGATTGATCCCCTGTTGATTGCATAGCGTCCTTACTGAGCAAAGGAGAGCGAGAGCGTACTGCTTCAAGCAGAAGGAAGTGATCGTCCTTTGCGGTAAGAATGGGAAGAACGCCTTCGCTGAAAACGCGAAGTGCGGGCAGGGTTCCATCCAGCAAGCCTGTTTGAAGGTGCTCAACCGCGTGTAGGGGCGTGAACAGCTTCTCGAACCCCATTCGCCGTCCAGCCATCTTATGTTCGAGGATCAAGGTCTTTCGGCCTTCAGGGCCGGTAGCCCATTCTCCGTCGTCGGTGATTGCAGCCATCGAATGAGCGATTCCTTCCTCAAGATTCGATGCCTGTTCTTGGCTTTGACTAATGCAGTACATGCGCACTACGCCTTCAATGGCATCAGGTTTTGGGGTCTGCTGATGAGTGTCGGCAGTGCTTCGAATCACGTTGATAAGGTCTACCACCCTACGAGGGCAGCGGCGATTAACGACCTTTTCAGGTTTCAGCCAGTCACCCGGTATCGCTTTATCAAGGCGCGTTACTCCATGGCCGTAAATCTGTTGCATGGTGTCGCCCAGTAGCCCTAAGCAGAAGCGTGTCTGCGCCAATTGCTGGACTTTCAGAAAAGCCTCCATTACTGGAGCGTGGGTGTCCTGACTTTCGTCGATCAATACAACTGGGTAGCGGTCTACTAGAACATCCAGCAAAGGGCGTTCAGGAACGAATGCTGCAGTTAACTTGATGACCTCATCGTGATTAAGTGCTTGCCGCTCTCTGTTGTCGCCAGCGGGGCTGTAGATGAACTTCGTAATCTCGTCGAGAGTCTCAAGCCTGCGTATTTTGCTTTGTAGCTTCCGTCTGTTTGCCCGAGATGTTTTATTGTCGCCTCTCGAGCGTGCTAGCTCGCCCTCGATCTTTTCAATGTCCTGGGCAAGTTTGATTCTTAGCCACTCTCTGATCTCGTTGTCGAATCCTTGGATTAGGCGCCAGGCGAACGCGTGAATGGTCGAGACTTCCACGAGTGGATCATACTCTAGCCTCCGAAGAATCTCATCGCAGGCTGCGTTTGTATAGGTGATCACCGCAATGCGCCTGCCCTCGAATGTCAGGCGTTCTCGCTCGCGACTTTTGAGTTCGCGGATAGCTTCGACGAGTGAGTGGGTTTTTCCTGAGCCAGCACCTGCGTAAAGAAAAAAACTCTTCGGGTCTGCCAGATTCAGGCAAGCCTGCATAATGGTGTCGGCATCTGCGATAGGTGCCTCGCTCATGGCGTCACCTCCACGCCCTCGGGTGGAATTACCAGCAGCTCTTTTTGCTTGCTTCGCAATTTGGACTCAAGCCAGTTGAGGCCTTCACAGATGTATTCAGGGATTTCGAGGCTGGGAAAGTTTTTGTCGCCCAAAACGAGCAACACAAACTCTGCTTTCTTTCCTTCGCGTAATTCGTTGAAAAATCCTTCTCCGACGGCTTCCGATGTTTGCGCTTCATTCAAAACTTTTACGAAAGCCTTCATCAGACCAGTACTGTTTGTCTTTTCCGCAAAGTGACCAGCGTTGCTAAGCACGAAGCTGTCTTCAAAGGTATTTGGAAGAGCTTGTATTGCTTTACCAGTAGCGGGCAGGTGGGTGGAAATAGGAGTTTGATAGGCGATGCGTACCGAGTACAGGTCGTCGATTTGGTGCTCTTTTTGGTTCGCTGGCAGCTCAAGCAGCTCATCCACTGTGCTGCCCAGATGCATCAGTTTCATCCAGCTCCGCAACGTCGGATTGTTCGTAATCTGATCTGCGTTTCTTTGCACCGGTTTTGCAGCTTTATTAAGCCCTGCATCGAGGTCTGTAATAACCAGGGTGAGGATGCCAAGGGCGTCAATTAAAGGCCTTAGTCGGTGTGCGTGACTACCACCGATATCGAGAGTTGTGATGTAGCAGCGGTCAAGGAATGGAAACTTATTTCGCAAAAAATGCGGCAGCATCATTCGCTCTGCTGAACCCTCTACCAAGATGACGGCGTCGGCGAAGAATATGTCCGCGTGCTGTGCCCGCAAATACCTGGTTACGAACTCCTTCGTCTTTGTTCCCTCGCCGAACACGTTAGAGAGATTAGAGACCGTCGACACCGGTACACCGATGCCATACATCCCAGCTGGGAGTCGCCTGAAATACCTAAGGTTCTGGTACTCCACTTCATGTGTTACATGGCTGGAGTGCGTGCTCACCAAAAGCTGAGTCTTCAGATTTGGGTAGCGTTCAAGCAAAGCGTCTCGGCATAGAACTTGGTAGGCGTGGCGCACGAACACTTGTTGCACTTGAACATGAAGGTGGGCTTCAGGCTCTTCAATGAGCACGAGGTGGATGGGCTCGACGCGGTCTATTACTTCAGTGCTGGCGGCCCTGGTTTTTCTCAGCCACTCGTCCCTGAAGCCCATCAGCCGGAAAATCATAGATATCAGGTTTTGATATCCCAACCCGTTAGCGGTCTCTGGTAAGTGAAGAAGAGGGGCTCCTGGAGCGCCCTGGATTGAATCCAACTCAAAAAGGACGGCCGCTTCATGATTCATGCCGTCAGTTGTTGCCAGGCGACTTGCGACTTTGATGCGTGGGTCATTGCGGCCGGGGTAGCCCAATCCCTCGACCTCTCTAATAGCAGGTTCGAAGCTGCTACCTAGCTTCGTATCGAATGCCGACTGGGCTGCTTCTATCGCCCGCAACGCTTCGAGATCTGAAATATCTGGGCTGTCACCTGGATCAAGGTGTCGGGAGTAATAAGATCTGAGTTGTTCCGAGAGTTTTCGAGCGCCGCTGGGTCTAGTGCTATCGCCTTGATTGTCGTCCGAATGGTCGCCGAATCCCCGCTGTGCATTGATTTCATGTACTCGAATTAATCCACTGAGAGGATTGCTTTCCAAGGGCAGGGCAGTAGGGCCCAATTGCTGCATTTGCGCCATTCGAGTCGACTTGTCAGGCTTCTTAAGTTGTTGTGGATCTAGGCGGTACCAACGAATCTTGAATTTATCTCCCAGACGACGGTTCAAGTAATCATGAAGGCTCTGCGGCCATAGTGTCAGCGGGCTACCAGGCGGGTCTTCCTTCCCTAGAGCATCCTCAAGCTCTGCAACCCTCGCGCGCTCCTTGCGGTAGTCCGTGTACAACGTATTCATATCATCTGGTTCAAGCAGGAAACGCATTCCCACAAGCCCCCCGCGCCACTCAAAGCTGGGTATAAGATCGCGGATGAAGTGGAACTCTCCTTGATCTGCCGACACCCAGATATCCAGACTAGGGAGCCAGTCGGCCCAGTCCTTGGCTGTAGGAATTTCATAGTTTGCTGGTGGGTTCTCCCAGTCCTTCCCAATCTCGTCCAGCTTGGCGAGATGACAAAGAGTCAGATCCTGGAGCCGAAAAGCAGAAGCCTTCGAAACCAAAAATCTCCGGAGTGCCAGCATAGCGGAGGATTTGCCGCTGTTGTTTGCACCTACAAGCAGAGTGGTCTCATTAGCGAAGTCAATTCGGACAGAAAGCAGTTTTCGAAAGTTAGATATCTCTACGTGCTGGATGCGCATGGGTCGTCCTTGAAAGCCTGAGGAGTATCAATTTGCTATCAATATAGCTAGCTGCCTATAACAATCAAAGAGAGAACAATGGAGAGAAATTTATTTTTTGGCCGAAAGTAGTCGTTCGTGAGCGGCAGCTTTCGGCCCAGAGTGTGTAAAAACGCTTTGACCTCATCGTTGGATCATCGACCTTCGTTGGCTGAGCGATCGCACGGTAAATGCTGCGGAACTGGCGACAGACGCCCCGGATGGCCTTGCTGTTGTCTTTTCGGAGGTTAGCGATGGTCTTGAAGTCGGGTATCAACCGCCCGGTCAGCCACATCAGCTCGACGTTGCGTTGGACTTCTCGTTCCAGGCGTCGGCTCGACTGGATGCGGTTGAGATAGCCGTAAATGTAGCTCTTCAGCAGGATCGCCGGGTGATAAGCAGGCCGGCCTGTGTCGGCTGGGATAGCACCGTCAAAACCCAAGGAGACCAGGTCGAGTGTCATTGACAAAGACGTGGACTACGCGCACCGGGTTGATAACGCTGACGTAGTCGTCGAGGCCCTCGAGAAGTAAGGTGCCTTGGCCTCGATGTTTACCTTGGATAAAGCGCTTCATGGGCGATCCCTGCGATGAAATCCTCAGAAATCATAGCAAGGGTTCGCGAAGGCGTTTTTACACACTCTGGGCCAGGAGCCGCCGCTCGCGAATGGCAAACGGCCTGAGGTACCCATAATGATGGCGATTTGAACATAAATTTTTACGTAGCGTAGTACAGTAGCCAGCGAAATTTTACGTGCTACACAACTCCTAACCATTGCAGGACGCACATCCGACATGACCGCTATCTGTAAAGCTCCCCTTCAGCAATTTGTTCAATGGTGCTCGGATCACATTATCGGCGATGAGAAAGGTGAGGCCCAAATTTTCTTGGATCAACTTTTTCGAGCCTTCGGTCATGCAGGCTTTAAGGAAGCAGGCGCCGTCTGCGAAATGCGCGTTAAGAAGGCGGACAAGGGCACCAGCTTTGCGGATTTGGTCTGGAAACCAGTGGTGTTAGTGGAGATGAAAAAGCGCGGTGAGGACCTCTCCAAGCATTACTCTCAGGCTTTCACATACTGGACCCGCTTGGTTCCCAACCGCCCGAATTATGTCGTACTGTGTAACTTCGATGAGTTCTGGATCTTCGATTTCAATAGCCAGATGGACAGCCCGGTCGACAAGGTCCGTCTCAGTGAGTTGCCAGAGCGATTTGGGCCGCTGGCGTTTCTATTCGCTGCTCCCACAGAGCCTGTCTTCGGTAACCACCAAGAAAGCGTCACACGTAAAGCCGCCGATCAGTTAGTGCTGCTTTTTCGCTCTTTGATCAAGCGAAATGTTGATCGTGATCTTGCTCAGCGTTTCACGCTTCAAATCCTAATGTCGCTGTTCGCAGAAGATATTGGCCTACTTGAGAAATATTTTTTAACCCGACTACTAGATGACTGCACAAATCCGGCGCTTGCCTATGACCTGATCGGACAGCTATTCGTGGAGATGAACACCCCCGGCAGAACACCCGGAGGCCGCTTCAAGGGTGTTCCCTATTTCAACGGCGGCCTATTTGCCAATCCTGCTCGCATCGAACTCAGCGCGGACGAAATTGTGATGCTCAAGGAAGCAGCAAAGTTCGACTGGTCGCAGGTGCGACCGGAGATATTCGGCGCCATCTTTGAGCACAGCATGGACTCCGACGAGCGCCGTGCCTACGGTGCCCACTACACAAGCCCTGTGGACATCATGAAGGTGGTTGGACCGACGATTGTCGAGCCTTGGCGGCAGCGCATCGACAACGCGAAAACGCTAACGGAGCTGGAGCACCTCCTGATGCGTATCGAGAGCTTCAGGGTGCTGGACCCGGCTTGCGGCTCAGGTAATTTCCTTTATATCGCCTACCGTGAGATCAAACGCCTGGAAGCTGTCATTTACGAGCGCATGGGTGAGTACAAGAGCATTGACGCATCCCAGAGGCCGATGGGCTTTGTCTCCACACGTAACTTTTTCGGCATGGACATCAATCCATTCGCGGTTGAATTAGCCAAGGTAACGATGATGCTGGCGCACAAGTTGGCTATCGAGGAACTACATGTTCAGGAGCAAGCACTTCCGCTGGATAATCTCGACGCCAACTTCAGTATCGGTGATGCCTTGATACTCGATGACGGAGCTCGTACCCCTTGGCCAGAAGTCGACGTGATCATAGGTAACCCTCCATTTCTAGGCGCTAAACTACTCAAACCCAAACATGGTGCAGACTATGTCAAGCGTTTGCGTAACGCCTACCCAGAAGTACCGGGCATGGCAGATTTCTGCGTTTACTGGTTCCGCCGTGCAGAACTGCACCTAGCTGAAAGCACCATGAACGACTGGCCGTCTGGGCGTGCAGGTTTGGTTGGTACGCAGAATATCCGCAATAATGCTAGTCGCATCGGTGGTTTAGACTTCATTTGTGCAAGCGGTACTGTGATCGAGGCCATTGATAACCAACCCTGGTCCGGAGAAGCCAACGTACACGTTTCTATCGCTAACTGGATTAAATCTCAGGATGCTGCATTGCTGCCGAAAGGCCGGAGGTTGTGGTACAAGATTGAACAGGCACCCAAAGCTCGCAAGGCTCGTGGTAGCGGACATGCAAGCAAGGATTACGAACTGGATATGCGCATAGTGACGCATATCAACGCGTCGTTGTCGGATAAGGTAGATGTGGGGGCTGCAGAAAAACTATCCTGCAACAGCCAGGTCGTTACTTGCCAAGGTATTACCCCTGGTCATTCTGGTTTTCTACTGGACAACTTCGCTAAATCCGCGATGCCTGAAAACGAGCAAGTCATCATTCACCCATATCTGGTTGGTGATGATCTGCTTAGTGGTCGCCAGCTCGCCCGCAATATTATCGACCTTGGCGATATGGACGTTCTCCAAGCCAAGCGTTTCAAGAAGGTTTTTGCCCATTTGGAAACAAACGTACTTCCAGATATGTTGGCAAAATCAGAGGCTTCTGAGCGAGCAACATCTATTAACTACTGGTGGAAACATTGGCGTCGACGTGAGGATTTGATTGATGCCATCAAAGAAGTCCCGCGCTACCTCACCTGCTCCCGGGTCACGAAGCGTCCAATCTTCACATTCATTGATGCGACCATACGTCCCGGTGACGCGCTTCAAGTATTTGCCCTCGCTGATGACTACAGCTTCGGCATCCTACAATCGGCTGCACATTACAAATGGTTTCATGCCAAATGCTCTAATATGAAGTCGGACCCGCGCTACACCTCGGAATCAGTGTTTGATACCTTTCCTTGGCCGCAAGATGTAAGCGTTGCCGAGATCGACGCGGTGGTGAATGCAGGACGTCATTTGCGTCAGGTGCGCGATCAAGCCTTGGAACATCTCGATGGAGGTCTTCGTGCCCTCTATCGCACCATTGATGTACCCGGTAAGAACCCCCTCAAAGACGCTCATGCGATCCTTGATACCGCGGTGCTGAAGGCTTACGGCTTTTCTGCCAAGCAAGATTTGCTTGAAGGATTGCTCAACCTTAATCACGCAGTCGCCACGCAGATTGCTGCTGGACAAACGGTTAACGGTCCGGGCTTGCCTCCCTCCTACCCACATCCTGAATCACTGGTAAGTACTGATGCTTTTGGCCATCGTAGTTAAACTAGGATTTGCATTTTGTTCTGAGTCGGAGCGTGATGACGCCGTTTTGCCATATGCAGATATCTAAGAATGTCCGCCTATGGCCGAAACCAGCCCTTTAATTCCCATACCGGTCTACCATGTCCCCCCGGCAGTGGTTCCACGCGCTACCGACCTCAATCTCAAGGTATCGCCCATGACCTCTTCACCCCGCACCACCCCATCCGAGGCATCCCAATGAGCATCGACCAAATCAGCCTCCCAAAAGGCGTAGGCCCTCAGGCCATCAAACTCCTCGACGCCATCACTGGTGCTGACACCAAAGAAGACCTGAACCGCGCAGGCGGCAAGGCTGAAGGTTTTGTATTGGGCCTGGAAAGCGCCAAAGCCATCAAAAGCCAAATCGCCGAGTCGCTGTATGTGGCATACGACGACGCGGCGAGTAATCGGTTGGGTGAGTTGAAGGGCTAATCCCGCAGGACCGCGTTGGGCTCTATGCCCGAGGTGTTTCGCGGTCCATCAGTCTGCCGATCAGCAATACGCTCGACTCGCTCAGCGGGTGAATGGCCTATTCCACGTCGCGGTCTTTATAGATCAACGACCTTTGTGGTTTTGCCATTCACTCCAGCAATTCTCCGCAATCAGATCGGGATAGCCGCGCTGCCTTTCCATATCAAGCGCAACGCTGAAGGGAAGGGTGATACAAACCGCCCGGTCTCGAATATCACAGACCTCAGCCTCAGTAAGAGGTGAGCCCTTTCTGCCTTCAGCGGCGGTGAGAACGGCTACGAGGGCGGGTACAAATACCAGGCACAGCGGATCAGCTTCCATGAATCACCTTTTGGGTTTCGACTCGGCTCATTACAACGAACCAGGCGGGGTTCAGCAATGGCTGAATGCACCGTGCACCTCTCGCCGAGTCGCTGTATGTGGCATACGACGACGCGGCGAGTAATCGGTTGGGTGAGTTGAAGGGCTAGTCCCGCAGGACCGCGTTGGGCTTTACGCCCGAGGTGTTTCGCGGTCCATCAGTTTGCCGATCAGCAATACGCTCAATTCGCTCAGTTGGTGTATGGCCAATGCCACGTCGCGGTCTTTGCCGGTCAGTTGGTCGGACAGGTCGAGCAGCAGGGCGCTGACGGAGGAGACGGTTTCGTAGCTGTTGGCGATCAGGGTTTCGTTGCTGGCGTCGGAGCTGACGCTGAAGAGGGCGTTTGTGTCCGGGGCGCTTTCGTTGGCGGGATTCAGATAGTGATCAAGGGCGCGTTCGGCCGCTTGGTAGAGCTTTAAATCCGGGGCTTTCGGAGGGTTCGGGGTTACTTTGAACATACACGCAATTCCTGACTTGGGGCTGACCCCCTTTCGCTACTAAACGAAAAGGGTGGCAGCTGCACGCAGGTTAGTAGACCGGGGAATTACGCAAAGCCGGCGCGCCCGAAGGCGCCCTACGCACAGCCACCATCAAGCACAGACAGGAACGTCTGATTGATGAAGCTCATGCACTAAGCGCAATTCAACTAAGGGCTACTAAACCCGATCACTGAGTTTTCAGCGACCGAGCAACCTTAGAGATGACCACCCAGGTGCACAAGCCGGCGGATTCTGACGCAAGCGTAGGCAATGGAGCAAGGTGCTGCGGTCAACGCACAGTCTCCCTTACCCCGCAAACGGAACCACCAGCCGGTACGCCCTCAGGCACTTGTCGTAGAATGTGACAGAACCTGCGCAGCTTTCAAAGGAATGACCCCCTGGCAACCCGCGCAACGACCTGCCGTGCCCATTATGGAAAACCTATGCGCTCTTATCGCCTGTTGTTCGTGTTACTGGCCCTGATCCTCAGTGGCTGCAGCATTCCGTATCAAACCCCCGAAGCCCGCCAGCAAATCGAGCGCGACCTGCAGATTGCCCCCGGCTCGGTGCGGGCCTTGAGCCGGACCAACTGGTGCTACCTGCCCTACGGCTCGGAGAATGGTGGCGATGGCCAGTGCCGTGCCACTCAGGGCCTGGGCGTTCTGGTGGACGATGGCTTGATTCTGAGTACCTATTCCGGCGGCAGCTATAAGCGCTTTATCACGCTGCGTACCCGCGATGTGCTGTGCGTCAAAACCTTCCGCAGTCGTGAAGCCGCCGCGGCGTTTTTCGCCTTCACTCGGGCGGGCGCTGCTCAGATCATTCCGCTGACGGCCGAAGGGCAGTTCAACACGCCGGTGAAGATCCAGTTTCTGGATTACCTGCTGGGTGAAAACCAGCCGGGCGATCTGACCACGGATAAGACCTATGTGCGCGAAACCGGCAAAAACGCCTACTCCGTCGGGATGGTCCCGGGTACGAAAATTCCGTATGTGTCTGCGGTGGCGGCGACGGAAGTGTTTAATCCCTGCCCGGAAAAGTAATCGTCAGTAACCCGGCGCACATGAATCACTCTCAAGGAGAACGACATGGCAGGTGGCGATATCGGGTGCGGTTCGTTTCAGGGCAGCGACAAGTCCGGGTCGGCCTTTGAGGCGGTGTTGGACGCGCTTCCGTTGCAGGCGCGGGACTGGGTCGAGGCGGCCAGGCAGCAACTCGATACGGCAGACGTTGTGCTACTGGAGGTTGATCATGCCCAAGGCTTGCTTCCCTTTTTGCAGGACTACCAAACACGCTTGATCGCGGAGATCGGCCACGATGATTGGGAGCGGGCCGCGCGGGATGAGGCGGCATCCCTTGATGACGTGGCTGCCAAGTGGGGCGCGGGGCAGGGCTGGCGACTTTACTGCGTGCGGGATCTGGTCCGTGCGTGTGAGCAGGCGGCGGTGGAGCAACAGCCCGTCTATATCGCGTTCAGCTAGCGCATGTGTGCCGGCGTGCGGAGCAAAGAAAAATACACTTTTTGCTTCGCGGAGCGTCCAACCCTGAAACCGCCGTCATGGCTTTCATCTCCAGGTAGCTGCTCCCAGCTAAGGACCAATTATGCTGACGTTGTGCATTTTTCTTCTGGCCTGCGCCGCCGCCGCGAGCACCGGCATTATCTTCAAACCGGGCGAGTGGTACGCCACTCTCGTCAAACCCGGCTTCACCCCACCCAACTGGCTGTTCCCGGTCGCCTGGTCGATCATCTACCTGCTGCTGGCCTGGGCCGGCTACCGCCTGACGCTGATCCCCGGCAGCGAAATCGTGCTGGCGCTATGGGCTGCGCAAATTGCGCTCAATACGCTGTGGACGCCCGTGTTCTTCGGCACCCACCGCATTCTCGCGGGGATGGTGATTCTCGCGCTGCTGTGGCTGGTGGTCGCCGCCATGGTGCTGCTGACCGTGCGGCTGGACCTGATCACCGGGCTGATTTTGTTCCCTTACCTCGTGTGGCTCAGCGTTGCGGCTGCGTTGAATTTTTCCATCTTGCGCAATAATCGCTGAAGAGGAATTTCGAATTGGCGAACCACAAGCGATGGCCGGCGGGCGAGGGTGAAGTGGCGCAAATGCAGCGCTTCAACAAAAAGCTCGCCTGGTTGCCGCGCTTTCGCATCCGTAATCGCGTCACGCCCCGGGTGATCCAGGCGCTGTTGCGGGCCAGCCAAATGGGCGGTGCGAATAAATTGCTCAAGCATGGGCTTCAGGCGCAAACACGTGTGGTCGGTGTGGGCGATGCTTCAGTGCCGGTGCGCATTATTCGGCCGAATGGAAAAGCCAAGGGCGTGGTGCTGGATATCCACGGCGGCGGCTGGGTAATCGGCAATGCGCAGATGGATGATGACCTGAACGTGGCGATGGTGAAGGCGTGCGACGTGGCGGTGGTGTCGGTGGATTATCGGCTCGCCGTCAATACGCCGGTTGAAGGGCTGATGGAAGATTGCCTGGCGGCGGCGCGCTGGTTGCTCGGGGACTGCGAGGAGTTTGCCGGCCTGCCGGTGATCGTCGTTGGTGAATCTGCCGGTGGGCATCTGGCGGCGGCGACGTTGCTGGCGCTGAAGCAATGGCCAGCGTTGCTGGCGCGGGTGAGCGGGGCGGTGCTGTATTACGGCGTCTACGATTTGACCGGCACCCCCAGCGTGCGCGCGGCGGGGCCGGACACGTTGTTGCTGGATGGCCCGGGCATGGTTGAGGCGCTTCGCCTGCTGACGCCGGGCCTGAGCGATGAGCAGCGTCGGCAGCCGCCGTTGTCACCGTTGTATGGCGACCTTGCCGGGCTGCCGCCGGCGCTGATGTTTGTGGGGGAGCTGGACCCGTTGCTCGACGATACGCTGCAGATGGGTAATCGCTGGGCAGAGTCCGAGGTGTTCCTTTTACCGGCGTCTGCCCACGGGTTTATTCATTTCCCGACGGCGATGTCCAGCCGCGTGCTTGCTTACAGCCGCGAGTGGATAACGGCTCGGGTCGCAGATTAGATGGGGGACACCGAGGGGCACACCTTTGCCTGGTCGTTTTTAACCGGCTCGCGACTGACTTCCCCTGTGGCCGCATTCTTGACGATCTTATGAATGGCGATCGTGCAGAGCGCTGAGGTTGCCTCATAGTCCGCACCGGCTTCAGGCACAAAGTCAACGCTGTAGAAGCATTCATACCGGCGGGCGGAACCTGTGTAGACCACCGTCAGCGGCCTGTCGGGTTGGACATACACTTCGGCGCTGTTTTTCCCAGCCTCGGCCCCCGGGATTTCCAGGCGCTTGTCGTTGAAGGTTTTATCGTTCAACGGGGCCGCGCTCCTGGCGTTGACCATGCCGGCACCCGGCAAATCCCAGTTGACGCAACGGGTATCTGGTATTAACCGCACCACTTGGTCAGTGATCACTCTCAGTCGGCTGGTGGTCGGGTTTTGCGGTTCTTTATACGCAGTGGTAAACGACTTGAGGCTGTCCAGGGTAGAGCACCCGGAAAACAGTGGCAGTGCTAACAGGGCCAGGCATCTAACGGCTTTCAATCGACTCGCTCCATGCTGAGTGTTCATTGGTTTCTCTGGGCGATCCTTGCAAGCAAGTGCGGCCCGAAGGAAAATCATCCGGTTTATATATCAAGGTCACAGGGAACAGTGAAAGCAAAAATAGTATTCATCGCTTCGTTGGGGGTGTTAGCGCTCGTTCAAACATCACTGTCCTTTGCGGACAGTGTGAATGGAAAAAACATCTACGTGCAGCGATGTGGCCTGTGTCATGGGGCCGATATCAAGGGCTCAGGCCCCTTGGCCAATAAAAGCAACCCGCCTACGCCTGACCTGACAACGCCCGCGTTCAAGAAACGCCTGAATGATTATCCGGGCGTTATCGTGTCATCCATCATTCTTCGTCCAAATGGCGACCTGATTCCCAGAACGTTGCGCGAGAACGGTGTGAAGCTGTCGCCGTTCACCTGGAAGGTTCAGGACTTTCGTGATTTGAACGAGTACATGAGTGGAGTGATTTCAAAAAGCCGATGATGTTGAGAGGAAAGTCTCGCGGCAGGTGTTGGGGCTCTCCAAGGCTTTTCGCGAGGGCGGGCCTTCCCCTGTAGGAGCCGGCTTGCCGGCGAAAAATCCGAGAGCGCTGCGTTCATCCAGCGTACCAGCGTCATCGTTGACGACCATCGCCGGCAAGCCGGCTCCTACTTGCGCACCAGAAACTCGGCCAGGTCTTTGGCCGCGTCCTCTGCCAGCAAACCGACCTCCACGGTAATCCCCGCATCCTGCAGCATTTTTACGCCTGCTCCCGAGTTTCGCGGGTCGGGATCCAGCATCGCAACAAACACTTTCTCGACGCCGCTTTTGATCAAGGCCAGCGCACAGGACGGCGTGCGGCCGTGAAAGGAGCAGGGCTCCAGCGTCACAAATGCAGTGACCCCGGAGCAATCACCGGACACGTTGCCCAGCGCCATTGCCTCCGCGTGATGCAGCCCCGGCGGCTGTGTATGGCCTTGGCTGATCACCGCGTTATCCCTCACCAACACGCAACCCACTGGCGGGTTTGGCAGGCACTTGGGCAGCGCCAAGCGGCCCTGGGCGAGGGCGAGGCGCATGAAGTCGGCGTTGGAGGACGGGTTGGTCATGTCGTCGTGATCCTGCTAGTCGTGCCTTAGCACCCGCTCAACGCCACTTGCGGCCGTTCACCCGCAAAGAAGAACGGCCGCAACCGCACGCCCACGCTGTTGCCGACAAACGCCGCCACCAACCACACCCAGCCGTGCAGGCTGCCCGACGCGATACCGCTGAAGTACGCACCGATGTTGCAGCCATAGGCCAGGCGCGAGCCGTAACCCAGCAGCAGGCCACCGATCACCGCCGCGAACAGCGAGCGTGCCGGAATCTTCAGGCTGGGAGCGAAACGCCCGGCCAGGCCCGCGGCCAACAGCGCACCGAGGATGATGCCGATGTCCATCACGCTGGTGACGTCTTCCCACACCGGCGCCGCCAGGGCTTTGGCATTGCCCGGCATTTGCCAGAACACCCAGCTGGCGACGTCCACGCCCAATCCGCTGGCGACCTTGGCGCCCCACAGGGCGAACGCCGAGGTGATGCCCCACGGCCGCCCGGCCAGTGCCAGGGTGGCGTAGTTGAGCAGGGCCAGACCAATCGCGCCCCACACCAAGGGCCATGGCCCGCGCAGGAAACGGCGCAGGCCCTGGTGTTCGCTGGTGACGCCGGTTTCGAGTTGCCCGTGACGGCCTTTTTCCAGGCGCACGGTGACGGCCGCGATGATCCCGAACACCGCCAGGCTCAGCAGCAAGGCCGGCACGACGCCGAAGCTTTTGACGATGGAAACGGCCGGGAACGATGGCAACGAGAACCACCAGTCGACGTGGTGGGTGGCGATCAACGAACCGCAGATAAAGAACAACAGGGTCACCAGCATGCGCGCATTACCGCCGCCCACGGTGAACAGGGTGCCGGACGCACAGCCGCCGCCCAGTTGCATGCCGATGCCGAAGATGAATGCCCCGAACACCACCGACACCCCGGCCGGCGCCACCAGCCCGACCACCGGTTGGCCGAACAACGTGCCGGCTCCCAGCGCGGGGAAGAACAGCACCACGGCAATCGCCAGCATCACCATCTGCGCACGCAAACCCGCGCCACGCCGGTCGGTGATGAACACCCGCCAGGCCGAGGTAAAGCCGAACGCAGCGTGGTACAGCGTCAGGCCCAGCGCGGCGCCGACCACCAGCAACAGCACTTGGCGCGCGCCCACGCTGTTTTGCAGGAAGGCGGCGCCCAGCACCAGGATGGCAAACGCCAGCAGTGGCGCGACCGGTTTGCGCGCAGGGGTTGCAGAGAGAGAAAGGCTCATCGGGTATCTCGTTTCGAAGGCTGTGAGTTAAGTGCGAGGGGGCCGAGTATAAACCTCGCACTCTTGCACGGGTGCCTCGAATCCTCCGATGAGGGGCATTAGCCCAGACGTACGGAAAGCTCGACGTCGTCGCCGATCGGCACCGACAGGTAGCCGTGTGCCGGGGAGCGCACGCGGGCCAGGTAGTCGGGGCAGTAGTTGGTGTTGTCGGCGACGATCAACGCGCCGGGCTTGAGGCGGCTTTCCACCAGGCTGAGTACATCGCCATACAGCGCCTTGGCGCCGTCGAGCAGCAGCAGGTCGACGCTTTCAGGCAGGCCGCTCGCGAGTGTGACCAGGGCATCACCTTCGCGAATATCCACCAGGTCGCTCACGCCGCCTTGCACCAGGTGCTCCCGCGCCAGGACGATCTTCGACGGTTCGAACTCGCTGGTGATCAGCGTGCCGCCGCCGTTGTCCCGCAGGGCGGCTGCCAGGTGCAGGGTGGACAGGCCGAACGAGGTGCCGAACTCGATGATGGCTCGGGCTTTTGCGCTGCGTGCCAGCATGTAAAGCAGGGTGCCGGTGTCGCGGGAGACCGGCAGCCACAGGTCTTTCAGCTGGCCGTAGAATTCGAGGTATTCAGTCTTGCTGTGCATCAGGCGGTTGCGTTCTTCGTGGGGCATGGTGGTGAAAGCAGGGCTCGAGACGGCATCGGCCTGTGTGTACAGTCGTTCAATCAGGGCCGCCATCGGGGCTGAGGTAAGGGTATTCATGGGGATGTCCTGTTGCAGGTTGAGCGCCGGGAGGCGCCGGGCTAGTATGCGAATGATTCGTCGCATTTAAAGTATGCGAACAATTCGTCACATTCGCTATTCGCATTCGCCCAGCCGCAGGAACGCGCCATGACCGACCGCCAGACCTCGCAGATTTCCTCACGCAAAGAGCCCAAACAGGCGCGATCCACCGAGTTGGTGTCGGCCATTCTGGAAGCGGCTATTCAGGTTTTGGCCAAGGAAGGCGCCAGCCGTTTCACCACGGCACGGGTCGCGGAAAAGGCCGGCGTCAGTGTGGGCTCGGTGTACCAGTATTTCCCCAACAAGGCGGCCATCCTGTTCCGGTTGCAGACGGATGAGTGGCAGCAAACCTCGCAAATGCTCAGCCGGATCCTGGAGGACGTGAGTCAACCGCCTCTTGAGCGGCTGCGCACCCTGGTGCATGCGTTTATTCGTTCGGAATGTGATGAGGCGCAGATGCGGGTCGCCCTGAGCGATGCGGCACCGCTTTACCGTGACGCGCCGGAGGCCCATGAGGTTCGGGCGGAGGGACAAAACATCTTCCAGGCGTTCATGTTTGAATTGCTGCCGCAGGTGCCGGACGCCACTCGCCTACTGGCGTGCGATTTGATCGCTACCACCTTCAGTTCGGTGGCAAAGGAGTTCTCGGGAAGCCCGCGCACCGAGGTGCAAATCATCGCCTACGCGGACGCGATGGCGGATATGTTCAGTGCGTATGTGACGGTGCTTAACCAATCTGGCCGCTAGCGCATCCAGTCACGGAGTACTTCGAATTCGCTGTGGACCGGGTTGCGCAGGGTGTCGAGTATCCGTTGTGCTTCGTCCTGGGAAATGAATGAGTCAACCATCTTCTGCGTGCTTCTCGGGCCCGGTCTGTAACTTCGGGAGGCGCGCGGGCTGGCAAACAGCTCCTGAAGAAACGCGTAGTCCTTGGGTGACAGTGCCGCGCGGATCAATTCGACTTCACTTGCCAGTGTGGCACCGGCATCCGCTTGAGGCGCGAGCCATGAAAGGTCGGTGGCGACGCACACGTATTCACTGGTCAGGAATGAGGAAATGTCCGCATGCGCGAGTGAGGTGGTTTGCCCGTAATGGAGAATCTGCGCCACTCCCGAACAGCCATTCTCAAGTCGAACCCAGCAGTAATGCTCGCCGCCTCCGCTGGTGGCAAACGGCAGGAATGTGCGACCTGATTGCTCAATCGGGTTGAGCCACTCATCAATCTCCCGCTGGGCCTGCTCGGCATCTATCCAGAAGAAATCAACAAAGTAGCCCAGGAGACGAGGGTTCAATTCGGCCGCGTTCAAAAGCGCCAACAAGCGCTCGGGGAGTTCGATGCCGATGCTGTCTGCCAACCGTTGAAACGCTTCAGCCATGTTACCTGCCGTCCCTGGTTTGGAATGAACGTGGTGGCGCCCTGCGATTGAATCTCGTCGCAAGACCCGGGTAGCGAATGCTACCCGGGTTCTCTTCCTGTGGGTGGATAGAACAGGTCCTGGATTACTTGCGGTTCAGCCACACGGTCTGCGCGTTGCAGAATTCCCGCACGCCGAAGTGCGACAACTCCCGCCCGAAGCCGCTCTTTTTCACGCCACCAAACGAGACCCGAGGATCGGACACGCTGTAGGCGTTGATAAAGATCCCGCCGGTTTCCAGTTGGTTGGCAATACTGCGCGCCTTTTCCGGATCGGTGGTGAACACGCTGGCGGTGAGGCCGAATTCACTGTCGTTGGCCAGGGCCACGGCGTGCTCTGCATCCCGGGCGGTGATGATGGAGGCGACCGGCCCGAACAGTTCCTGTTTGAACGAGGTCATCTGGTCGGTGACGTTGGCCAGCACGGTGGGTGCGTAGAAGTTGCCTGCGCCTTCGACTTTATGGCCGCCCAGCAGCAAGGTGGCGCCTTCAGCCAGGGTGGCCTGGACCTGGCCGTCGAGTTCGTCCCGCAGGTCGAAGCGTGCCATCGGGCCGATGTAGGTGTCGGTGGCGGTCGGGTCGCCCATCATCAGGTTGCGGCTGGCTTCGAGGAATTTGGCGGTGAAGGCTTCCACCACGCCTTCTTCGATGATCAGGCGCTTGGCGGCGGCGCACACCTGGCCGGAGTTCTGGAAGCGACCGATCAGGGCGGCTTGCACGGCTTCGTCGAGGTTGGCGTCGTTGAGCACGATGAACGGGTCGGAGCCGCCCAGTTCCAGTACACATTTCTTCAGCGCGGCACCGGCCTGGGAGCCGATGGCCATGCCGGCACGCACGCTGCCGGTGAGGGTGACGGCGGCGATGCGCGGGTCGGCGATGGCTTTGGACACGCCGTCCGGGGTGACGTTGATCACTTCGAACAGGCCATCGGCGAAGCCGGCGCGCTGGAAGGCTTGTTTCATCAGGTACGCGCTGCCCATCACGTTAGGCGCATGTTTGAGCACGTAGGTGTTACCGCTGAGCATGGTCGGCACGGCGCCGCGCAGCACTTGCCACACCGGGAAGTTCCACGGCATCACGGCGAGGATCGGGCCCAGAGGGCGGTATTCGATCTGGGCGGTGCCGTTGTCCACCAGGGTGGCTTCCGGGGCGAGCATGGCCGGGCCGTGGGCGGCGTACCACTCGGCCAGTTGCGCACATTTTTCGATTTCGCCACGGGCCTGGGCAATGGGTTTGCCCATTTCCAGGGTGATCATCCGGGCCATTTCTTCGGCCTGGTCACGCAGGGTACTGGCCAGGGCCAGCAGCAGTTCGGCGCGCTGGGCGACAGGCGTATTGCGGCCGTTGCGGAAGGCATTGATGGAGCGGGTGAGGGCGGCATCCAGCTGCGCCTCGGTTTCATACGGGTAGCTGGCGACCGTTTCACCGTTGGCGGGGTTGATCGACAAGGCGTGGGTCTGGGAAGAAATCTGGCTCATGGCACCGTCCTGCGCAGTGAATGGAATGGAGGCCAGCGTACGGGGCTGTATCTTTTTCGGAAACTGAATAATATTAAGCAATACATTCACGTTTGGAGAATGACTTGGATCTGGTCCAGCTGGAAATTTTCAAAGCCGTTGCCGAGCAAGGCAGCATCAGCGCCGCCGCGCAGTTGATCCATCGGGTGCCGTCGAACCTGACCACGCGGATCAAGCAGTTGGAGCAGGACCTGGGCGTGGATTTGTTTATTCGCGAGAAAAGCCGGCTGCGGTTGTCCCCGGCCGGGTGGAATTTTCTTGGCTATGCCCGGCGCATTCTCGACCTGGTGCAGGAGGCTCGGGCGACGGTGGCGGGAGAGGAGCCCCAGGGCGCGTTTGCCCTGGGCTCGCTGGAGAGTACGGCGGCGGTGCGCATCCCGGCGTTGCTGGCGGCGTATAACCAGAAACACGCCAAGGTCGAGCTGGACCTGACCACCGGGCCGTCCGGGACGATGATCGAGGGCGTGTTGTCGGGGCGGCTGGCGGCGGCGTTTGTCGACGGGCCGGTGCTGCACGCGACGCTCGAAGGCGTGGCGGTGTTTGAGGAAGAGATGGTGGTGATTGCACCGCTGCACCATGCACCGATCACCCGGGGGCAGGACGTGAGCGGGGAGAGCATCTACACGTTTCGCTCGAACTGTTCGTACCGGCACCACTTCGAGCGCTGGTTTTCACAGGATGGCGCGGTGCCGGGGAAGATCTTCGAGATGGAGTCTTATCACGGGATGCTGGCGTGCGTGAGCGCCGGTGCGGGGCTGGCGCTGATGCCGCGCAGCATGCTGGAAAGCATGCCGGGATTTACGACGGTGAGCGTGTGGCCGCTGACCGATACGTTTCGGATCTTGAATACCTGGCTGATCTGGCGCCGGGGCACGGTGTCGCAGAGTTTGAACAGTTTTGTGCGGTTGCTGGAAGAGCGTGGACTGAAGGCTTAACAGGTTTTCTGTATTGAGGGTGCCTGACCCACCGCCATCGCGGCCTCGCTAAAGCTCGACGGCTCCCACATTTGATCTTTGTCGGCCGCCAAATTGCAGGGTGTCTGCTTGCACCGAGTTGCACCGGCCACAAGAGAGCGGACTGAAGGCGGGAGTAGATCCCCTGTGGGAGCTGTCGAGCTTCAGCGAGGCTGCGATGGCGTCGGTACGGTCGACATTAAGGGTGCCTGACCCACCGCTATCGCGGCCTCGCTAAAGCTCGACGGCTCCCACATTGGGTCTTGATCAGCCGCCAAATTGCAGGGTGCCCATGGCCAGTTTGGCCATCAGGGCGCCGGCGCCCAGTTGCACCAGCCACAGCGCCAGGCCACCGAGGAACACGCCGAGGGCGACTTGCAGCACCAGGCTTTTCTGGCGCTTGACGGGGGTTGGGCGCGGGGTGAAGTGGTCCAGTTCGTCGCGGTCGGCACGCAGGTCCAGGTCGTCGTTTCTCATAGGGTACTCATGGGGAAGGGACAGTCTTGCTGTCAGTCTAGGGGTAGCGGACTGAAAGCAGCGAATTTTTAAGGCTCACCACGCACTTCTCAAGGCAGCCACCCATCCTGTGGTGAGGGGGCTTGTCCCCCGTTGGGGCGCGAAGCGGCCCTGATTCAGGCACCGCATTCATTCAGAAAGTTCACGGTGGCAGGTTTTAGGGCCGCTGCGCAGCCCAACGGGGGACAAGCCCCCTCACCACAGGTTCGGTGTTCACAAAAGAGTGTTTCATGTCTAGTCCTGAAATAGGTTTACACCTGTTTTAGCCTCAAAACGCCCGATGCACCGCATCGGGCGTTTTGTATTTCAGCGACAGATGAGGCCGCTCGTTGTTATAGATCAGCACCGACTCGTCTACCATCCGGATGGCCTCTGCAAAATCTTTGGGGCGATGCAGCAATAACTCGTTTTTCAAAATCCCATTCACACGCTCAGCCAATGCATTTTGGTAGCAGTCGTAGCCATCGGTCATTGAGCAGGTGATGCCGTACTTGGCATGCAACCGCTGATAAAGCTCGGAGCAGTATTGGACGCCTCTGTCCGAGTGATGCACCAGGCGTTGTTCCGTTGTCCGCTGCTTGAGGGCTTTTTTGAACGCCTGGATCACCGATTCGGCGTGCAAGCTTTCATGGATATGGTGCCCCACGATTTTTCGAGAGTACGCATCGGTGATCAAACTCAGATAAGCCACACCCGTTTGCGTTGGTAAGTAGGTGATGTCCGCAACCCATACTTGCTCTGGCGCCTTGGCGACTACCTGAATCGGCCCATCTTTGAGCAGGTTTGGATGACGGCGAAAGCGATGATGGCTGTCTGTCGTTTTGTGATAGGCCCGTCTGCGGGGAACCAGTTCGCGCCGATCTCGCAAGATATCGAATAAACGGTCTCGACCAACCTTTACGGTCACTTCTGGCTCAGTGCGCATTAGATTGTGAAGTTTTCGGGTGCCAATGCGCGGTTGCCGAAGTCGCTTTTCCCTCACGAATCCCATCACTTCCTGGGCATGACGGGCCCGGGCATCACACGCCCGGTTGCGCTTGTAATAAGCCTGGCGGGAAATCCCCATGAACTGGCAAGCCCGACTAATGCTCAGGTCTTGGATCTGCCCCTGGGAGAGGACTTACCGGATCGCTTTTTTACGACAGAAACACCGAAGTCGTTCTTCAAAACATCAACGACGGCTTCGAAAAACTGAGCTTTCTGGTTGGCTTGGGCAAGCTTTTCTTCAAGCTCTTTGATTCGCTGTTCGGGTGTCAGCGGTTTATCGGGCTCATCCATGGAACGAGGTCTCTTGGAGCGAATGGACGCGCCTTGACTCCAGTCCTGCCGACCATGCCTGCGTAACCAATTCAGTACAGTCGTTTTACCCTGAATGCCATAGCGCTCTTGAGCCTCTTTATAACTCAACTCGCCTTTTTCGACCTGATCGACGACCGACAATTTAAAGGTTAGCGTGTAATCACGCTGACTGCGCCTTTCTCCCGTATTCATTACTCCCTCCTGAGAATGGGTCAGAAGGTGTAAACCTTATTCAGGACGGAACATCAGCAACAAAAAGGGGAAGCCACCGGCTTCCCCTTTTTGTGCATCACAACAGGCTTACAGCACCTGAACGATAGCCTTGGTCACGGCATCGATGTTCTTCTGGTTCAACGCCGCCACACAGATGCGGCCAGTGTCCAGCGCGTAGATACCAAACTCGCTGCGCAGGCGGGTCACTTGCTCAACGCTCAGGCCGGAGTAGGAGAACATCCCGCGCTGGCGACCGACGAAGCTGAAGTCGTGGCCCGGAGCAGCCTTGGCCAGGTCAGCCACCATCTGCTCGCGCATGCCGCGGATGCGCAGGCGCATTTCGGCCAGTTCCGCTTCCCACTGGGCGCGCAGCTCAGGGTTGTTCAGCACCGCTGCCACGATCGCCGCGCCGTGGGTCGGCGGGTTGGAGTAGTTGGTGCGGATCACACGCTTGACCTGGGACAGGATGCGCGCGCTTTCTTCCTTGGAGTCGGTGACGATGGACAGGGCGCCCACGCGCTCGCCGTACAGCGAGAACGACTTGGAGAACGAGCTGGACACAAAGAAAGTCAGGCCCGATTCAGCAAACAGGCGCACGGCCGCGGCGTCTTCGTCGATGCCGTCGCCAAAGCCCTGGTAGGCCATGTCGAGGAACGGCACGAGGTTTTTCGCCTTGACCACGTCCAGCACTTGTTGCCAGTCGGCCGGGCTCAGGTCGACGCCGGTCGGGTTGTGGCAGCAGGCGTGCAGCACGACGATGGACTGCGGCGGCAGGGCGTTGAGGTCTTCCAGCAGGCCGGCGCGGTTGACGTCGTGGGTGGCGGCGTCGTAGTAGCGATAGGTCTGTACCGGGAAGCCGGCTTTTTCAAACAGCGCCTGGTGGTTTTCCCAGCTCGGGTCGCTGATGGCGACGACGGCGTTGGGCAGCAGTTGCTTGAGGAAGTCTGCGCCGATTTTCAGAGCGCCGGTGCCGCCGACTGCCTGGGCGGTGATCACACGGCCGGAGCTGATCAGTGGCGACTCAGCGCCGAACAGCAGCTTTTGCACGGCCTGGTCGTAGGCGACGATACCGTCGATCGGCAAGTAGCCACGGGCGGCGTGTTGCGCCACTCGAATGGCTTCCGCTTCGGCAACGGCACGCAAGAGTGGAATCTTCCCCTCCTCGTCGCAGTAAACGCCCACGCCAAGGTTGACCTTGGTGGTTCGGGTATCGGCGTTGAATGCTTCGTTGAGGCCCAGGATTGGATCGCGTGGTGCCATTTCGACAGCGGAGAACAGGCTCATTTTTGCGGCAGCTCTATAGAGAGTGGAGGGACGTGTCGCGCTCCAGCCGAATGCACTAGAGCGGTGCACAAACGGGGAGCTAGTATAGAGGCCATCAGGGCTCACGGCGACAGCCGAAACGGCTTTTCGGCCAAGTTTTTCGGTTTATTTACCGACCGTTAGTCTTATTGCAACATTGGTGGCCGAAGGCATGTAGGACGATTGCCTTGAAACCCGTCACATTCGCCTCCACTTCTACAGCTATCATGGTTTTTTCCTGCAACCTGCGCCGAACAGCCGCGGGTCGCGGTCTTTTTCGTCCCCGCTGCTTTTTCCGGCCCCGGGGTGACTCAAGAGGTACGTTATGTCGGATTTCCAGCTAGTCACCCGCTTCGAGCCCGCCGGCGATCAACCGGAAGCCATCCGCCTGATGGTCGAGGGCATCGAGGCCGGCCTGGCGCACCAGACCTTGCTCGGGGTGACCGGCTCCGGCAAGACCTTCAGCATTGCCAACGTGATCGCCCAGGTGAACCGCCCGACCCTGGTGCTGGCGCCGAACAAGACCCTGGCCGCGCAGCTGTATGGCGAGTTCAAGGCGTTCTTCCCGAACAACGCGGTGGAGTACTTCGTTTCCTACTACGACTACTACCAGCCGGAAGCCTACGTGCCGTCGTCCGACACCTTTATCGAGAAAGACGCCTCGATCAACGACCACATCGAGCAGATGCGGCTGTCGGCGACCAAGGCGCTGCTGGAGCGCAAGGACGCGATCATCGTCACCACGGTGTCGTGCATCTACGGCCTGGGCAGCCCGGAAACCTATTTGAAGATGGTGCTGCACGTCGACCGTGGCGACAAACTCGACCAGCGCGAACTGCTGCGCCGCCTGACGAGCCTGCAATACACCCGCAACGACATGGATTTCGCCCGGGCGAGCTTCCGCGTGCGTGGGGATGTGATCGACATCTACCCGGCGGAATCCGACCTGGAAGCGATCCGCATCGAGCTGTTCGATGATGAAGTCGAGAGCCTGTCGGCGTTCGACCCTTTGACCGGCGAAGTGATCCGCAAACTGCCGCGCTTCACCTTCTACCCGAAAAGCCACTACGTGACCCCGCGTGAAACCCTGATGGGCGCCATCGAGGGCATCAAGGGCGAACTGGTGGAGCGCCTGGAATACCTGCGCTCCAACAACAAGCTGGTGGAAGCCCAGCGCCTGGAGCAGCGCACCCGTTTTGACCTGGAGATGATCCTCGAGCTGGGCTACTGCAACGGCATCGAAAACTACTCGCGCTACCTCTCGGGCCGCGAGTCCGGCCAGGCGCCGCCCACCCTGTTTGATTACCTGCCGGATGACGCCTTGCTGGTGATCGACGAGTCCCACGTCAGCGTGCCGCAGGTGGGCGCGATGTACAAAGGTGACCGTTCGCGTAAAGAAACGCTGGTGGAATACGGCTTCCGCCTGCCGTCGGCGCTGGATAACCGGCCGATGCGTTTCGACGAGTTCGAAGGCATCAGCCCGCAGACGATTTTTGTCTCGGCGACGCCGGGCAACTACGAGGCCGAACATGCCGGGCGTGTGATTGAACAACTGGTGCGCCCGACCGGCCTGGTGGACCCGCAAATCGAAATCCGCCCGGCGCTGACTCAGGTGGACGACTTGCTGTCGGAAATCACCAAGCGTGTGGCCCTGGAAGAGCGGGTGCTGGTCACCACGCTGACCAAGCGCATGTCTGAAGACTTGACCGATTACCTGGCCGACCACGGCGTGCGTGTGCGCTACTTGCACTCGGACATCGACACCGTGGAACGCGTGGAAATCATCCGCGACCTGCGCCTGGGCACCTTTGATGTGCTGGTAGGTATCAATCTGCTGCGGGAAGGTTTGGATATGCCGGAGGTGTCCCTGGTGGCGATTCTGGATGCGGACAAGGAGGGCTTCTTGCGTTCCGAGCGCTCGTTGATCCAGACCATTGGCCGCGCGGCGCGTAACCTCAATGGCCGGGCGATTCTGTATGCGGACCGGATCACCGGTTCCATGGAGCGCGCGATTGGCGAGACCGAGCGTCGTCGCGACAAGCAGATTGCCTACAACCTTGCGAACGGCATCACACCGAAGGGCGTGTTCAAGGACGTGGCCGACATCATGGAAGGCGCCACCGTACCGGGCTCGCGCAGCAAGAAGCGCAAGGGCATGGCCAAGGCGGCCGAGGAGAACGCCAAGTACGAAGCCGAATTGCGTTCGCCGAGCGAGATCACCAAGCGTATTCGCCAGCTGGAAGAGAAGATGTACCAGTTGGCGCGGGACCTGGAGTTTGAAGCGGCGGCGCAGATGCGCGATGAGATTGGCAAGTTGCGCGAGCGTCTGTTGGCTGTCTGATGTACAGCGATGCCGCTTCTGTGGTGAGGGGGACAAGCCCCCTCACCACAGGTTTGGTGTACACAGTTATTCAGTGGGATTCCCCAGCCTTGAGCCCCGCCGGCAACGCCTTGGTCAACAAGATCGCCACCATGCTGATCCCCAGCGCCAACCCCACAAAGTGAAACGCATCGTTGTAGGCCATGATCTGCGCCTGCTGATGCGCTATCTCACTCAACTTGCCCAACGCCGCCGTCTCACTCCCAAACTTCTCGGTCAACGTCGCCATCCGCTCCGCCACCTGCGGGTTGGTCGGCACAATCGCCTCCCGCAAATAATCAAAGTAGGTCTTGGTACGCGCATCCAGCAGCGTCGCCAGCAGCGCGATCCCGATCGCTCCGCCGAGGTTTCGCAGGATATTGAACAGGCTCGACGCCGACCCTGCGTCCTTCGGCAGGATGTACGCCGTGGCAATCAACGAAATCGTTACCATGATCAACGGCTGCCCCAGCGCGCGGATGATCTGGATCCGGTTGAACTGGTCGCCGGCAAAGTCCGGGTTGAGCACCCCCGACGAAAAACTCGCCAGGCCGAACAGCCCGAACCCCAGGGTGCACAGCCATTTGGGCGACACGTATTTCATCAGTTTGGGCACCAGCGGAATCAGGAACAACTGCGGAACCCCCATCCACATGATCACTTCGCCGATTTGCAGGGCGTTGTAGTTCTGGATCTGTGCCAGGTACAGCGGCAGCAGATAAATCGAGCCGTATAACCCCACGCCCATCCCCAGGCTCGAAATACTCGACAGCCCGAAGTTGCGGTTGCCGAGGATGCGCAGGTTGATCAGCGGGTTGGGCTTGGACATCTGCACGATCACAAAAGTGATCAGGCTCAGCAGGGCGACGGTGCCCAGGCTGAGGATCAGGCTCGATTCCAGCCAGTCTTTGCGATGGCCTTCTTCCAGGAACACCTGCAAACACCCAAGACCCACGGCCATGGTGACGATGCCGAGGTAGTCGGTGCTTTTGAGCAGGTCCCAGTTGGACGCCTTTTTTTCCAGGCCGTACAGCAGCCCGGCGATCATGATCAGGCCCGGCGGGATGTTGATGTAGAAGATGTATTCCCAGCCCCAGTTTTCGGTGAGCCAGCCGCCAATGGTCGGCCCGATGGAGGGGGCGAAGGTGGCGGTCATGGCGAACATGGCCATGCCTTTGGGGCGGTGATGTTCGGGCAACTTGATCAGCGTGAGGGTGAATGCCAGCGGGATCAGAGCACCGCCGGTAAAGCCCTGCAAGGCGCGGAACACGATCATGCTTTCCAGGCTCCAGGCCATGGAGCACATCAGCGAGGCGATCAGGAACCCACCGGACACCCACACCGCCAGCCGGCGTGCCGACAACAGCTGCACCAGCCAGGCGGTGAGCGGGATCATGATGATTTCGGCCACAAGGTAGGAGGTGGAAATCCACGAGCCTTCTTCCAGAGTGGCCGACAGCGCGCCCTGGATGTCCTTGAGGGACGAGTTGGTGATCTGGATGTCGAGCACCGCCATAAAGGCGCCGAGCATCACGCTCATCACCGCGATCCAGTCGCGCCGGGTCGGTTCGCCGACCGGCGGCAGCAGTTGATCACCGGCCATCGTGCGGGTCTTGGATGTTCACTTTGACCGTCACCGACATGCCCGGGCGGATCTTGCCTTGCAGCGGGTTGTCGGCGGCGAAGGTCAGTTTGACCGGAATCCGTTGTACGACCTTGGTGAAGTTGCCCGTGGCATTGTCCGGCGGCAGCAGGCTGAATTGCGCGCCGGAGGCCCCGAACAGGTTGGCGACGCGGCCTTCGATCGGGGTGTCGCCGTAGGCATCAAACGTCAGCTCGGCGGTTTGCCCGGGCTGCATGTGGCCGATCTGGGTTTCCTTGAAGTTGGCCTGCACCCAGATGTCCTGGTCGGGGACGATCGACAGCAGGTAGGCGCCGGCCTGTACGTATTGGCCATTGCGCGCGGCGCGCTGGCCGATCAGGCCGCTGATGGGGGCGTGGATTTCGCTGCGGGTCAGGTTCAGTTCGGCCTGGGCCAGGTCGGTCCTGGCGTTGGCGATCATCGCGTCGAGGCGCTTGATCTCGGCGTTCAGTGCGTTGACCTGCTGGCGCTGGCCCTGCAGGTCGGCCTGGGCCATGGTCACCTGGGAACGGGCGATGTGGTTGTCGGCGTCGAGGGTGGTCACCCGTTCTTCCGAGACGTAGCCGGGCTTGCGCAAGGTTTGCGCGCGGTTCAGGTCGATCTGCGAGCGGCCGAGGGTGGCCTGGCTGGACGACACCTTGGCCTCACCGGCGGCAATCAGGCTGGCTTGCTGGGTGAGTTTGCTCTGGGCCTGCACGCGCTCGGCTTCGCGCATGGCCAGGGCGGCGTTGGCGCGGTCGACGGCGAGGTGGAAGTCGTCGCCTTCGAGTCTGACCAGCAGTTGGCCTTTTTCCACGTGTTCGTTATCACCGACCATGACCTCGACGATGCGCGCGCCCAACTGGCTGGAGACCCGGGTGATTTCGCCCTGGACATAGGCGTTGTCGGTGCTTTCATAAAAGCGGCCCTTGAAGAACCACTGGGCGAAAAAGCCCGCGGCGATCAGGACCACGATAAACAGGAAGATAAACAGGCGGCGTTTGAGCGGGGCAGGCATGGCGATCATGTCGGTAACAAAAGGTAATGGAATATAGCCAGCGAACGGTCTGGCAAATAGCCATGTCGAGTCTTGAGACCGGAGCTTGTCTCATATGCCCTTTGTTCGCCTCCCCACGCTGGAGCCCAAGGGCTTGGGGCTGTTACCATTCGCCCCTTGTTTCATTTTCAGTTTTATCGCCAATTCGAGACCCGCCATGACCACCGTCCGCACGCGCATCGCGCCATCGCCTACTGGGGATCCCCACGTAGGTACTGCTTACATCGCCTTGTTCAACTACTGCTTTGCCAAGCAGCATGGCGGTGAATTCATCCTGCGGATCGAAGACACCGATCAACTGCGTTCCACCCGTGAGTCGGAACAACAGATTTTCGATGCCCTGCGCTGGTTGGGCATTACCTGGGCTGAAGGCCCGGACGTCGGCGGCCCCCACGGCCCGTATCGCCAGAGCGAGCGCAGCGACATCTACAAGCAGTACACCCAGCAGTTGGTCGACATGGGCCACGCCTTCCCGTGCTTCTGCACCGCCGAAGAGCTGGACCAGATGCGCGCCGAGCAACAGGCCCGTGGTGAAACCCCGCGCTATGACGGCCGCGCACTGCTGCTGTCGAAAGAAGAAGTGGCCCGGCGCCTGGCTGCCGGCGAGCCGCACGTTATCCGCATGAAGGTGCCGAGCGAAGGCGTGTGCGTGGTGCCGGACATGCTGCGCGGCGACGTCGAGATCCCGTGGGACCGCATGGACATGCAAGTGCTGATGAAGACCGACGGCCTGCCGACGTACTTCCTGGCCAACGTGGTCGACGATCACCTGATGGGCATCACCCACGTGCTGCGTGGCGAAGAGTGGCTGCCGTCTGCGCCGAAACTGATCCTGCTGTACGAGTACTTCGGCTGGGAACAACCGCAGCTGTGCTACATGCCGCTGCTGCGTAACCCGGACAAGAGCAAGCTGTCCAAGCGCAAGAACCCGACCTCGGTGACCTTCTACGAGCGCATGGGCTTCATGCCGGAAGCGATGCTCAACTACCTGGGCCGCATGGGCTGGTCGATGCCGGACGAGCGCGAGAAGTTCTCGCTGCAGGAAATGGTCGATAACTTCGACTTGTCCCGCGTGTCCCTCGGCGGGCCGATCTTCGACATCGAGAAACTCTCGTGGCTCAACGGCCAGTGGCTGCGTGACCTGCCGGTGGAAGAGTTCGCCAGCCGTGTGCAGCAGTGGGCGTTGAACCCCGAGTACATGATGAAGATCGCGCCGCTGGTGCAGGGCAGGGTAGAGACGTTCAGCCAGGTGGCACCGTTGGCGAGTTTCTTCTTTGCCGGTGGCGTGAACCCGGATCCCAAACTGTTTGAGTCGAAGAAGCTCTCGGGTGACCAGGTTCGCCAGTTGATGCAGTTGATCCTGTGGAAGCTCGAAAGCCTGCGCCAGTGGGAGAAGGATGCAATCACCGCGACGATCCAGGCAGTGGTTGAATCCCTGGAATTGAAACTGCGCGATGCCATGCCCCTGATGTTTGCCGCGATCACCGGGCATGCCAGTTCTGTCTCCGTACTCGACGCGATGGAAATCCTGGGCCCGGACCTGACGCGTTTCCGTCTGCGCCAAGCCCTTGATTTGCTTGGTGGTGTGTCGAAGAAAGAAAACAAGGAATGGGAAAAGCTGCTGGGCGCTATCGCTTAAGCACGCTGTTGTAACGGCCAAACCCCGGTTTTCCGGGGTTTGCTCGGTAAGTGATTGTTATCTCGGCAAAAAATTTTGAAAATTGTTGAAAATAAATTTGACACGTTTCGAATACGCCATTAAGATTCGCCCCGTCCTCACCGACGAGGGGCTATAGCTCAGCTGGGAGAGCGCTTGCATGGCATGCAAGAGGTCAACGGTTCGATCCCGTTTAGCTCCACCAATTTACAGGTTCAAGGTCTGGCCACACCGTCCTTGAGTCGATCAGTTCTCAGCGCTGATCATGTTGTACAGAAGGTTTGTGTCCCCTTCGTCTAGTGGCCTAGGACACCGCCCTTTCACGGCGGTAACAGGGGTTCGAGTCCCCTAGGGGACGCCACGATTACCCGCTCTGCGGGATTTTTAAGGGTCATTCAATTATTGAATGGCCCTTTTGTTTGTCTGGCGTTTGGCCAATCCCTCCGTTCTCTTCCCGCTCTGTTCTTCTGACCAATGGTCATGCCGGTGGCTTGCGAAATATTATTATGGTAATAATATTCGAAGCATGAGATTCGGAGGCAACGATGAACGATAAAAAAGCACAAACCCGCGAACGTATTCTGCAAGCTGCCGGCGCCGCCTTGATCCAGCGTGGCCCGGCCGAGCCGAGTGTTGGCGAAGTGATGGGCGCTGCGGGGCTCACCGTCGGTGGTTTCTACGCGCACTTTGAAAGCAAGGACGCGTTGATGCTGGAGGCCTTCACTGCATTGCTGGCCCGGCGTCGCGCCGCCGTTGAAGACATGGACTCGACGCTGACCGGCGAAGAGCGCCGTGCCCTGGTGGCAGCGTTCTACCTGTCGCGCAAACACCGCGACTCCACTTCCCAGGCGTGCCCGATTCCGTCCACCGTGGGCGAGATGAGCCGCTTGCCGGACGAGTTCCGCCAGGCCCTGAACGAGCATTGCGAATTGATGGCTGCCCAGTTGGCCGCCAGCCCCGAAGACACCGACAAGGCCTTGGCCGACATGGCGCTGATGATCGGCGGCTTGTCGCTGGCCCGCGCCCTGGGCCCGGGTGAGTTGTCGGATCGTGTATTGCGCGCGGCCAAGTCCGCAGTGCGTTAAGAACGGCTTCTGGCCTGAGGAATGAGCGATGGGCACGTTGAACTGGATTCGTGGCGTCAATGGCACCTTGGGCCGGCTGGCGCCGCACACCGTCGCGAGCAAGATGCGTCGGGCATTCATGACGCCCCGGGATCTGCCGCCCCGTGACTGGGAGCTGCCGCTGCTGGCGCAATCGGAGCGCATCACCTTGCGTTTCGGCTTGTCGGCGCTGAAATGGGGCCAGGGCCCGGCCGTGTTGTTGATGCACGGTTGGGAAGGGCGCCCAACGCAATTCGCCAGCCTGATCACTGCATTGGTGGAGGCGGGTTATTCGGTGATTGCCCTGGACGGTCCGGCCCACGGTCGTTCGCCGGGGCGTGAGGCCCATGTGCTGCTGTTTGCTCGCGCCATGCTGGAAGCGGCCGCCGAGCTGCCACCGTTGCACGCTGTCGTCGGTCACTCCATGGGCGGCGCCAGTGCGATGCTGGCGGTGCAGTTGGGGTTGCGCACCGAGGCGCTGGTCAGCATCGCCGCACCTTCACGGTTTCTCGACGTATTGCGCGGCTTTGCCGGCATGGTCGGTTTGCCGGCACGGGCGCGTTCGGCGTTTATCCAGCAGGTCGAACTGACGATGGGCATGCCACTCAAGCACCTTGACGTCGCTCACTATCAAATGAATATCCCGGGCCTGATCGTGCACGCCGAAGACGACACCTTCGTCTCGGTCAAAGCCTGCCAGGTGATCCATGACGCCTGGTTCGACAGCCGCCTGCTGCGCCTGGAGCAGGGCGGCCACCAGAAGGTGCTGGCAGACCCGCGCGTGATCGAAGGCGTACTGGCACTGCTGGCCGGCGGCCACGTGCCGGAACGCCAAACCGCCTGAACCATGGGTTACACTGCTCCCCGCCGACATTAATCGACCGGGAGCACCGCATGGGCTGGGATTTGGCAACGCCGTTTATCATCGATCTTCAGGTCGGTATCGAAGACATCGACGGGCTGGGGCACGCCAACAACGCCGTGTACGTGTCCTGGCTGGAACGCTGCGCCTGGCGCCACTCCCAGCGCCTGGGGTTGGACCTCACCGAGTATCGCCGGCTGGACCGCGCCATGGCGGTGGTGCGCCATGAGATCGATTACCTCGCGGCGGGCTACGAAGGCGACGAGCTGCAGCTGGCCACCTGGATCGTCGACTGGGACCAGCGGCTGAAAATGACCCGACGCTTCCAGCTGGTGCGCCCGCGTGACGGTGCCACCTTGCTGCGAGCGCAAACCACCTTTGTCTGCATCGAGCTGTCCAGCGGCAAGCCCAAGCGCATGCCGTCGGAATTTCTTGAGGGTTACGGCCCTGCGCTGCAAGGCGAATTACCCTCCGGCGCCTGAAACCCGTAAACTGCGCCACGTTTTTCGTTGAGTGTTTTCCATGCAAATTGCTTTGGCGCCCATGGAGGGGTTGGTCGACAACATCCTGCGGGACGTGCTGACCCGGGTTGGCGGTATTGATTGGTGCGTGACCGAGTTCATCCGGGTCAACGACCGCCTGCTCACGCCTGCGTACTTCCACAAGCTCGCCCCTGAATTGCTGCACGGTGCCAAAACCGCTGCCGGCGTACCGCTGCGCGTGCAGTTACTGGGCTCAGACCCGGTGTGCCTCGCCGAAAACGCCGCCTTGGCCTGCGAGCTGGGCTCCCAGGTGGTCGACCTCAACTTCGGCTGCCCTGCCAAGACCGTCAATAAGTCCCGTGGCGGTGCGGTGTTGCTCAAGGAGCCGGAGCTGCTCAACCAGATCGTCGAGCACGTACGGCGCGCCGTGCCTGCGCATATTCCCGTTACCGCGAAGATGCGCCTGGGCTTCGACAGCCCGGACGGTGCCCTTGTGTGCGCCACCGCCCTGGCTGAAGGCGGTGCGGCGCATATCGTGGTGCATGCGCGCACCAAGACCGACGGCTATAAGCCGCCGGCGCACTGGGAGTGGATCCCGCGTGTGCAGGAGGTGGTCAAGGTGCCGGTGTTCGCCAACGGCGATATCTGGAGCGTTGAAGACTGGCGACGTTGCCGCGAGATCAGCGGCGTCGAAGACATCATGCTCGGCCGCGGCCTGGTGGCTCGCCCTGACCTGGCCCGGCAGATTGCGGCTGCTCGTGCGGGCGAAGAAGTGGTGGAGATGACTTGGGCGCAGATGCAGCCAATGCTGCATGAGTTCTGGCGGCAATCGGTGGAGCAACTGACCGAGCGCCAGGCGCCGGGTCGTTTGAAGCAGTGGCTGGCCATGCTGACCCGCAACTACCCCGAGGCGGTGGAGTTGTTTACGGCGATGCGCCGGGAAACCGACCTGGAGCAGGTGGGGCGATTGCTGGGGGTGCCCGATCGGCAGCCTGAGGCGTTGGCGTTGCAAGATTAAGTTTATATATATAGAAATTTCATCGTTTTTTTAAGGGGTGCTTCGGGCGCCCTTTTTTTTTGCTTAAAATAACCTGCGTATGTATCAATTGCCTGAAGTAAATAGATGGTTTTCGATGTGTTGAAAGTGTTCTTTGTTTGATGTGGTTTCTTTATATATGTAAGTGATGTTGTTTTTCGGGTTTTAGTAATTCCGGATTTTTACAGGTAGTAGGTTGGGCCGCTCGCGCTGAAGTATTTGCGCGCGCGGCAATTAACACACGTTCGCCGTTTTATTTGGGATCCGTGATTTCATTAAGTTGCGTGCAGCACTGACTGTTGCTCTATGTATCGGAGATACTTTCGTACAAGGCGAGGCAGGACACGACTTTTCTATGGATGTCCATAGGATAAAGTCTCTGCTTGCCTTATGGTTTCCTTATGTGAAGCCCGATTATCGGAACTCAACCGCCTCACGCCCCACGAAAGTAGGGAGTGCCAACACTCGTGCATGTTTTTACTTCCCATTGAAGACACTAGTTCCCTGCACCGTCCGCCGGTTCAGCGGAGCGCCGAATAAGGATGAGTCCATGTCTAATCTGTCGATTAATACTACTGTGCCCATGAATACTGACTATCGTCCATTGGATCGAGAGCAGGTGGTTAATAAGTCTCGCGATAACCAGACGCTCAATGGTTTATCCACTACCGTGATCCGTAATAATGACTCAGGGCCGAAAGACAGTAACGTTACGGTAAGCAAGGATGCCTTGGAGAAGTTGTTTGAGATGTTTGATTATGCCTTCAAGGCCATACGAAGCATGTTGGCGGCCCAGGGCGGGCAGCCCAAGCGGGAGCTTGACGCTGCCCCTTTACCTAAAGTGTCGCCAGAGACAGGCCCGCAGTCGAAGGTGATGCCAGAGGCGAGCCCACAGCCGAAAGTAGTCCCGGGCCCGGCGCCGAAAGATGTACCGGACGCCAGTGTCCTGCCGAAGGTGATGCCAGAGTCGAATCCACAGCCGAAAGTAGTCCCGGGCCCGGCGCCGAAAGATGTACCGGACGCCAAAGTCCTGCCGAAGGTGATGCCAGAGGCCGACCCTCAACCGAAAGTGGTTCCAGCCCCTGTGCCAAATGTCAGGCCGGATGCAGAGCAGCAGAATAAGCTGACGAATGATATTAACCTGACCGTTCAGGTGCTTAACTGCCACTGCCCTCACCCTGAGACGAAAGTGGCCCCCCACACGACAGTCACGCAAGACGTCGATGGCAAAACCGTGGTAGTGCCCCACCTGCCGGTTACACCCACGGTTGACGCCAACACCCCGGTGGTGCCTCAACCGCCGTTAAAACCCGCCATCGATAACAAAACGCCAGTCATTCCACAGCCTCCCGTTAAGTCCGAAATCGATCCAGAAACGCCAATAGTGCCGCAGCCCGAAGTGACGCCAGACGTGCGTCCTTCGCCGGAGACGGATTTGACGGCTCCGGGGCCCGCCGAAGACCGTTCGAACGAGGTCTTCAATCGGCGTAACCGGAGCCGGTTCGATAACAGTTGGCGGGTTGATACCGGTCGCCGGACGAAGGTGTAAACCCCTGACAGATTCACATAACTAACTGAAAGCGGTTGCTCCCTGTGCTTGGTTACGCCGGGGAGTACTGTGTAAATAGAGGCGAGTGTATGACTGGTATGACGATTAGCAGTGGAGTGGTTCTAAAGTCTGAGTACTTGCAACGTGAGTCGGGTGTGGTAGTGACGATGAATAATGTTTCGAGGGGGATAGGTTTTTCGACCAGCAACGCTTTATCCCATGACAATAACGCTCAGGGCAGTGTCCGTGATACGGAGCAGAGTTCACAGCTACTGAACAACGTGCTTGAAATGTTCACCCGGTTTTTTACCCAGTTACAAAGCCTGCTGTCGGACAAGGGCGCCAACGTTGCGCGTGACACAACGCCCGTTCCCCAGCCGCGAGTAGTGCCGAAACCGGACACGCCAATGCCTGATCCCCAGGCAACTCATCTTCCGGATCTTTCCAGCAAGCGGGGTGGGGCCAAGGCCGATGATATCTGGGGCGGGTTCCGCCAGGGGCCTGATGGTAACTGTGTGACGGTATCGGCTATCAAGGCGGCGATGGCGAAGTTTGGCCAGAGCCCGACGGATATTTATAAAGAGGTTAAAAAAATAGCCGAGGGTTACCGGGTCACCATGCGCGACGGATTTGCTCTCACGTTAAGCCGTCAGGAGTTGGCCGAGGGCATTCGCGGCGCAAAGTTTGTCGGCCGCGATAAGCAAATGCTCAAGGACGCCCACTTTTTGTTTGCGGTAAGCGCCAAGCGGGCACAGATGGAAAACAATGACGGCACTGCGAAGCGAAGTTTTAGTGCGGCGGTTCGCAGCCTCAATGACGGGGAAGATGAGAGGGGGGCGGGAGAGGGGTTCCTGCGGCTAGGTTTAAAGTCGCATATGAAGAAAGTGCCGGTCAGTACACTGGCAAAAGGCACTCTCGGCATGGTCAACCGCACCGGGCACTCCGTGGCAGTGATCAACGGTATTGAAGAGTTGTATGGGAAAAAGGGTGGCGCGCCAAGACGCGGCGATGCCATTGCGTTGGTGTGATACCAGTCAATGTGCTTCAGAGCACTCGTCTAAGTAAGGTTTCGTTTTTTGTGCAACACCCGCAGTGAAGTGTCTAGTCAACCTCCCCTGCAGGGTAACTGTGCTTTTTGGTTGGCTCGATTGTTATCTAATCAAGATGGATTTAATGGAGTAATTGTATGGCTCTTTCGTTATCAGGTATTCATCCAGGTACTTTCTGGTTTCAAGGCGATGAGCAACTATTATCCCCGGCGTCTCCAGGTCGCGAAGAGGCACCCGCCAGATATGTCCAGGGCGTAAAGGTCTCGGCCGAGCCTGACAAACAGTCGCATTATGGCGTGTCCTTGAAAAAAAACGGCGAAAAGCCCGACGATATAGCTAATGCGTTCACGGCCACCGAACGTGTGTTTGGCGAGTTTTTTGATGTCAGCAGCCATGCGGCTGTGATCAAAATGATGATGCTGAAATTCGGGCGACGTCCATTAGACGTATTTGATCAGGTAAAACCCACCGCGGATGGGTACAAGGTCACGATGAAAGACGGGTTCCACGTTGGGGTTACTCACGAAGAGTTAAAGCTCGCGGCGCAAGCATCAAGGTTTACCGGCAAGGATGCCGGGGCGGTAAAAGATGCCAACTTTATACTGGCGGCCTTTGTGAAGCGTAAGCAGCTTCAGTCCGGCACGTCGTTCAATACAGCCTTGAAGAAAACCGTGCAGGGTGAAACACCCCACAATCTCCTGAAGGGAATGGGCATGATTGGTTTTATGCAATATGTCTCTTCGGATTTCCTGCAGGGCAATAAGGCCGTTGGAGTCATGGCGACGCATAATTTTGGCGCGTCCCTGGTGCTGGGCGGGGTCAAGTACAACTATCAGAAGCAGGAGGGGCTCGACAAAGCCATGGGGTACAGGCTTACCGGTGATGAAACCTTGTCGAATGAGCTGCTCGTTAATCCAGGCAAAGACACTGTTCAGCTTTCCAGTGTGCCGGTCGGGGTCAAGCCAGTGAATATCTGGAGTGGGTTTTACCAGGGCATGGAGGGTAATTGTGTGACCGTGTCGGCGATGAAAGCGGCGATGATGAAGTTGGGGCAAAACCCCGCCGGTATCTACAAGCACATCAGCGCAACAGAGGATGGCTACGCGGTCGTCATGCGAGATGGTTTCAGGTTGCGTGTTACCCACAAAGAGTTAAAAAAGGCCGAGCAACATTCCCACCTCGATGGCACTGACAAGGTACTGCTCAAGGATGCCAACTTTTTATATGCGGTGAGTGCCAAGCGGGCGCAATTGGAAAATCACGAAGGGCGTGCAGCGCAAAGTTTCGAGGTGGCAATGGAGACTCTCAATAATGGCGAAGCTCCAGAAGAGGGATTCCGTCGGCTGGGGCTATATGCCTTTACGCGACCCAGTACCGCCCAAGAGTTGGCTGATGGGGCATTGGGTGTAATGTCCAACTTTTGGCACTCAGTCGTGGCGGTCAACGGCGCTATAGACCTTTATGGTTCTAAAGAGTCGCTGGCGCCCTCGATCTGGAATGACCGGAGCAGTTTCGCAATAAAGTTGGTGTAGGCGTTACAGCAATAGCTGCCTGAACCCCTCCATCGGCACTGGCCGACTGTGCAGATACCCCTGGTATAGATGGCAACCCAACCCCTGCAGAAACGCCAGTTGCTCAGGAGTTTCCACGCCCTCGGCAATCACCTCCAGGTTCAGGCTGCGAGCCATGGCCACGATGGCACGGATGATTTCTGCGTCGTTGGGGTCATGGGTCGCATCGCGCACGAATGACTGGTCGATCTTCAGCGCGTCCACTGGCAGGCGCTTGAGGTACGTCAGTGATGAATAGCCGGTGCCAAAGTCATCCATCGCAAAACTCACACCGAGTTTCTTCAGGCGGCGCATTTTACTGATGGTGTCGTCCAGGTTCTGGATCACGATACCTTCGGTGATTTCCAGTTTCAGCAGCGTAAAGGGCAATTGGTGAGTACGCAGGCTGCGTTCCACCCGTTCGACAAAGTCGTTCTGGCGGAACTGCCGTGGGCTGATGTTGACGCACAGGCTGAAGTTCAACGGGTCCACCAGGCCCTCGGCGATCAGCCGGGCGAACGTCCCGCAGGCCTCGTCGAGGATCCAGGTGCCTACTTCCAGAATCAGCCCGCTGTCTTCCAGCACCTTGATGAATTCCGTCGGCGATTGCGCGCCCAGTTGCGGGTGCTGCCAGCGCACCAGGGCTTCAGCACCGACGATCCGGTTGCCCCGGGCATCCACCTGTGGCTGGTAGTGCACGCTGAATTCACCGCGAGACAAGGCCAGGCGCAGGTCGGTTTCCATGCGCAGCCGCTCGCTGGCGGTTTTCTGCATGCTGTTGTGGAACATCTGCGTGGTGTTGCGCCCGGAATCCTTGGCCCGGTACAGGGCGATGTCGGCGCGCTTGAGCAAGTCCGCCGGCGTGGAACCGTGATCGGGAATCAGTGCCACGCCAATGCTCGGGGTGACCTGCAGGCGGTGGCCGTCGAGAAACATCGGTTCGGATAACAGTTCGCGCAGGGTATCGGCCAGCTCCTGGACCTGAGCGCTGACTTGCTGGCGCGTACCTTCCAGGCCGCTGAGCAGCACCACAAACTCATCGCCTCCCAGGCGGGCCACGGTGTCTTCCATGCGCACGCTGGCTTCGAGGCGCGCGGTGACGATCTTCAGCACCGTGTCGCCCACCGGGTGGCCGAGGGAATCGTTGATGTGCTTGAAGTGGTCCAGGTCGAGAAACAGCAGCGCGCCCCGCAGGTTGTGGCGCTTGAGCAGGGCGATCTGCTGGCTCAGGCGGTCCATCAGCAAGGCTCGGTTGGGCAGGTTGGTCAGCGGGTCGTGATAGGCCAGGTGGCGAATCTGCGCCTGGGCGTTTTTCAGCAGGCTGACGTCCCGGGCGGTCAGCAGCAGGCACGGGGTTTCATTGAGGGTGATGGGTTCCACCGACACTTCAACCGCCAGCACGTCGCCACGCTTGTTGTGCCAGAGCATTTCCAGGTGATGAATGCGGCCCTTGATCTGCAGCTCGGCCAGCAGTGCGGCACGCTGGTTTTCATCGGCCCAGATACCGATCTGGTACAGCGTCAGGCCAATCGCCTCTTCGGCGCGGTAGCCGGTCAGGCGGCAGAAGCCGTCATTCACTTCCACGTAGCGCCCGGTATCGCGCTCGGTGATCGACACGGCGTCGGGGCTGGAGTGAAAGGCCTTGGCGAATTTCTCTTCGCTGGCCTTGAGCGCCGCTTCCGAGCGTTGCTGCTGGGTGATGTCCCGCAGGGTGGTGACAATGCAGGGTTGGTCGCCGACCTGGATCAGGCGGCTGGAAATCACGCACGTCAGCGTCTGGCCGTTTTTGTGATGGACGATGATTGCCACGTTGCTCAGGGCCTGTTCGCGAATCACCTGCTCGATGCGTTGCAGGCGCTGGCTGGACTCGTCCCACAGGCCGATGTGTTCGGCGTTGTTGTTGATCACCTCGGCGGCGGTCCAGCCGAAGGTTTGGGTGAAGGCGGGGTTGATCTCGATGAACTGCCCGGTTTCCAGGCGCGTGACGCAAATCGGGTCGGGGCTGGCGAGGAACAGGCTGGCAAATTTTTCTTCCGAGGCGATCAGGCGTTGCTCGCGCTCAACCTGGTCGGTGATGTCCAGCAGGGTCCCGGCCATGCGCAGCGGCACGCCCAGGTCATCGCGATAAAGGCGGGCGCGGCTCTCCAGGTAGCGGGAGCTGCCATCTTCCAGTTGCACGCGATAGGTCAGTTGGTAGTTGCCCGCCGGGCCTTCCCGCAGGGTGCGGTAGGCGTTGCGCATGTTCTCGCGCTCTTCATCGGGCATGCCTTCAAAAAAGGCGTCGAAGGATTCGTGGAACGGTTGGGGTTCCAGGCCGTGTAATTGGGCGGCGCGGGCCGAGCCGTAGAGCATGCCGCTGGGAATGTGCCAGTCCCAGGTGCCCAGCTGTGCCGAGTCCAGGGCCAGGTCGAGGCGTTCCTGGCTGTCCTTGAGGGCTTGCTCGGCATTCTTGCGTTCAGTGGTGTCGAGGAAGGTGCTGATCAGGTAGTCCTCGCCGTCCAGTTCGACTTTCTGGGCGCTGAGGGTGCCGTCGTGGATTTGCCCGTTGCTGGCGCGAAACTGCACCTCCATGGTGATGGGGGTGCCTTTGCGCTGGGTGGCCTTGATCAGCAGCGCGCGTTGCTCGGGGTGCACCCAGAGGCCCAGGTCGAGGGTGCTGCGGCCGATGGCATCGGCCAGCGGCCAGCCGAACAGGCTTTCGAAGTACTGGTTGGCTTCGCTGATCAGACCGTCGGCCTGACGGGTCAGCAGTACCATCAGCGGGCACAAGTGAAACAGCGTGGCGAAGCGCTTTTCCGAATGGCTGAGGGCGTGTTCGCGCTCGCGCTGCTGGGTGATCTCGCGGATCACCCCGATCATTCGGCGGCGACCGGTCTTTTCCGGCTGCAGGCTACCGTTGATTTCCAGCCAGTGCAGGCTGCCATCCGGCCATTGGATGCGGTGATGCATGGCCTGGGCGAACGGTTCGCCCGCCAGCACCGCGTGAAACGCCCGCACCACTTTGGCCCGGTCTTCGGCGGGCAGCAGGTCGAGGTATTCCAGGTCCTTGGGCAGCGGCTGGCGGGGATCGAAGCCAAACAATGCCTGCGTACCTCGGGACCAGCTGATCCGGCCGGTATCGATGTCCCAGCTCCAGGCGCCCAGTCGGGCAGCGTTGAGCGCAGCCAGCAGTTGCGGTGCGCTGTCCCAGCTTTGCTCCGCCTCCTGTGGGTCGAGGGCGTAGATGCGGGGCAGGGGTGGCACGGTATCGACGGGGTTGCGCATTATCAAAGGGCCTTGGCTCATTGGGCGTTCGGCGCGGGTTCACGGTCTACGGGCCACGGCGATTCAAGCCTGATTCCCTGGCAGATCGACCTGTGCATCCAATAGGCTCATGAAAGCCCGCGCAGCGTTCGACAGCGTCCTTTCGGTGTGCACGATATAGCCTAGCTGGCGACTGAGCTGTATGCCCGGCAAAGCGATGCGTGCCACTTGATCATCGAGCATGGTGCGCGGCAACACGCTCCACGCCAGGCCAATGGAGACCATCATCTTGATGGTTTCCAGGTAGTTGGTGCTCATGGCGATGTTCGGCGTCAGGCCCTGGGCCTCGAACAACCGCTGCACGATATGGTGGGTAAAGGTGTTGCCACCGGGAAACACCGCCGGGTGCCGGGCGATGTCCGCCAGGCTGACGCTGCCATTGCTGATCAGGCTGTGTTCCGGGGCCACCACGAAGTCCAGCGGGTCGTCCCACACTGGCGTTGCACGCACCAGGGTGTGCGGCTCCGGGGCCAGGGTGATCACTGCCACTTCGGCGCGGCCATGGAGGATTTCTTCGTAGGCCACTTCCGAATCGAGAAACTGAATATCCAGGGCCACGTTCGGGTATTCCCGGGTAAACGTGCGCAGCACCGGCGGCAGGCGATGCAGGCCAATGTGATGGCTGGTGGCCAGAGTGAGACGCCCGCTGACCTCGCCGGTGAGGTTGGTCAGGGCGCGACGGGTGTCGTCCAGCACGTTGAGAATCTGATAGGCCCGGGGCAATAACGCGCGCCCGGCCTCGGTGAGGCCGACTTCGCGCCCCAGTCGGTCGAACAGTCGCACCTTTAATTGCTGCTCTAAACCGGCGATGCGCTTGCTGATGGCCGGTTGGGTCAGGTGCAGGCGTTCACCGGCGCCGGAGAAGCTGCCGGTCTCGGCGATGGCGATAAAGGCATTGAGGTTGGCCAGGTCCATTGTCGTATTCCAGTTGGTAATCCAAAGCATAAAAAATATGAATTTGAGTTATTTAATGTAGCGCCATACCATCAGCCTCACAAGCCAAAGGGTTATTGAATCGTTCAAGGCCCGGGGCATAGAAACACCTGATGAGGACCGAGTGATGGCCGGCAAAACGCTTTACGACAAGCTTTGGGATTCCCATGAAGTGAAACGGCGCGATGATGGGTCGTCGCTGATCTACATCGACCGTCACATCATCCATGAAGTGACCTCGCCCCAAGCGTTCGAAGGCCTGCGACTGGCCGGGCGCAAGCCTTGGCGCGTCGACTCCATCATCGCCACCCCGGACCACAACGTGCCGACCACGCCTGAGCGTAAAGGCGGGATCGACGCCATCGTCGACACCGTGTCGCGCCTCCAGGTGCAGACCCTCGATGATTACTGCGACGAATATGGCATCACCGAATTCAAGATGAATGACGTGCGTCAAGGGATCGTCCACGTGATCGGCCCGGAGCAGGGCGCCACGTTACCCGGCATGACCGTGGTCTGCGGCGACTCCCACACCTCCACCCACGGCGCGTTTGGTGCCCTGGCTCACGGTATTGGTACGTCCGAGGTGGAGCACGTCTTCGCCACCCAGTGCCTCGTCGCCAAGAAAATGAAGAACATGCTGGTGTCGGTCGAGGGTGAATTGCCTTTCGGCGTCACTGCCAAAGACATCGTGCTCGCCGTGATCGGCAAGATCGGCACCGCCGGCGGTAACGGCCATGCCATCGAATTCGCCGGCAGCGCGATTCGCGACCTGTCCATCGAAGGCCGCATGACCATCTGCAACATGTCCATCGAAGCCGGTGCCCGTGTGGGCATGGTGGCAGCGGACGAAAAGACCATTGCCTACGTCAAGGGCCGTCCATTCGCACCCACCGGTGCCGATTGGGACGCGGCGGTTGAAGCCTGGAAAGACCTGGTTTCCGACGCCGATGCGGTATTTGACACGGTGGTTGAACTCGACGCGACCCAGATCAAGCCGCAAGTCAGCTGGGGCACCTCGCCGGAAATGGTGTTGGCCGTTGATCAACACGTGCCGGACCCGGCCAAGGAAACCGACCTGGTCAAACGTGGCTCCATCGAGCGCGCCTTGAAGTACATGGGCCTGAAAGCCAACCAGGCGATCACCGACATTCAGTTGGACCGTGTATTCATCGGCTCCTGCACCAACTCGCGGATCGAAGACTTGCGCGCTGCGGCGGTGATCGCCAAGGGCCGCAAGGTTGCTTCGACCATCAAGCAGGCGATCGTGGTGCCAGGTTCGGGTCTGGTCAAAGCCCAGGCCGAGGCTGAAGGCCTGGACAAGATCTTCCTCGAAGCCGGTTTTGAATGGCGCGAGCCGGGCTGCTCGATGTGCCTGGCGATGAACCCGGACCGTTTGGAGTCGGGCGAACATTGCGCGTCTACCTCCAACCGTAACTTCGAAGGGCGTCAGGGCGCCGGTGGCCGTACCCACCTCGTTAGCCCGGCCATGGCCGCCGCCGCTGCCGTCAACGGTCGTTTCATCGACGTTCGCGAATTGATCTGAGGAATACCCGATGAGAGCTTTTACCCAACACACCGGTTTAGTCGCGCCGTTGGACCGTGCCAACGTGGACACCGACCAGATCATTCCGAAGCAGTTCTTGAAGTCGATCAAGCGCACCGGTTTTGGCCCGAACCTGTTCGACGAGTGGCGCTACCTGGACGTGGGCTACGCCTACCAGGACAACTCCAAGCGCCCGTTGAACAAGGACTTTGTACTCAACGCCGAGCGTTACCAGGGCGCCAGTGTGTTGCTGGCCCGGGAAAACTTCGGTTGTGGCTCCAGCCGTGAGCACGCGCCGTGGGCCCTGGAAGAATATGGCTTTCGCAGCATCATCGCGCCGAGCTACGCCGACATCTTCTTCAACAACAGCTTCAAGAACGGCTTGCTGCCGATCATCTTGAGCGATGCCGAAGTGGATGAGTTATTCCAGCAAGTGGAAGCCGATGTGGGCTACCAGTTGACCATCGACCTGGCGGCACAGACCGTGACCCGTCCGGACGGCAAGGTGTACCACTTTGAAGTGGACGCCTTCCGCAAGCACTGCCTGATCAATGGCCTGGACGACATCGGCCTGACCTTGCAGGACGGCGATGCGATTGCAGCGTTTGAAACAAAGCACCGGGCCAGCCAGCCGTGGTTGTTTCGCGACGCTTGATTTGAGGTAGGCCGTGCGGGCCCATCGCGGGCAAGCCCGCTCCCACTTTTTGATCGTGAACTCGATCAACTGTAGGAGCTGGCTTGCCTGCGATAGCGCCCGTACAAACACCCCAAAACCCAAGGAAAATCACCATGACCAGCACCGCCCACACCCAAGTCGTGCAAAAACAATTCGGCGAACAGGCCTCGGCCTACCTGAGCAGCGCCGTGCACGCTCAAGGCACCGAGTTCGCGCTGCTCCAGGCCGAACTGGCCGGGCAGGGCGCTGCGCGACTGCTGGACCTGGGGTGCGGCGCCGGTCATGTGAGCTTCAACGTGGCACCGCTGGTTAAAGAAGTGGTGGCCTACGACCTGTCCCAGCAGATGCTCGACGTGGTCGCCGCCGCTGCCGTGGACCGGGGGCTGGACAACATTCGCACCGTGCACGGCGCCGCCGAGCGCCTGCCGTTCGCTGACGGTGAATTCGACTTCGTGTTCAGCCGCTACTCGGCCCACCACTGGAGCGACCTTGGCCTGGCCCTGCGTGAAGTGCGCCGGGTGCTCAAGCCGGGCGGCGTGGCAGCGTTTATTGACGTCTTGTCACCGGGCAGCCCGCTGTTGGACACTTACCTGCAAACCGTCGAAGTGCTGCGCGACACCAGCCACGTGCGTGATTATTCCGCCGGCGAGTGGATGCACCAGCTCAGCGAAGCCGGTTTGCATGTGCGCAACAGCAGCCGCCAGCGCCTGCGCCTGGAATACACCTCGTGGGTTGAGCGCATGCGTACGCCAGAGGTCTTGCGTGCTGCGATCCTGGCGCTGCAAAAGGCGATGGGCCAGGAAGTGCGTGATTATTTCGAGATTCAAGCCGACGGCACCTTCAGCACCGACGTGCTGGTGGTGTGGGCCGAACGCTGATTAATTTTTCCCGACCTGCCTGCGGGCGGGTCGCTTGATGAAATGAGGAACGCATGAGCAAGCAGATTCTGATTCTCCCTGGCGACGGCATTGGTCCGGAAATCATGGCCGAAGCGGTCAAGGTCCTGGAAGTGGCCAACACCAAGTACAGCCTGGGCTTTGAATTGAGCCACGACGTGATCGGCGGCGCGGCCATCGACAAGCACGGCGTGCCCCTGGCCGACGAAACCCTGGACCGTGCCCGCGCGGCCGACGCCGTGCTGCTGGGCGCCGTCGGTGGCCCGAAATGGGACAAGATCGAACGTGACATCCGCCCTGAGCGCGGCTTGCTGAAAATCCGTGCGCAACTGGGTCTGTTCGGCAACCTGCGCCTGGCGATTCTCTACCCGCAACTGGCCGATGCTTCCAGCCTGAAGCCGGAAATCGTGGCCGGCCTGGACATCCTGATCGTTCGCGAACTGACCGGCGGTATCTACTTCGGCTCGCCACGGGGCGTGCGCGAGTTGGAGAATGGCGAACGCCAGGCCTACGACACCCTGCCGTACAGCGAGAGTGAAATCCGCCGTATCGCCCGTGTCGGTTTCGACATGGCCCGCGTGCGTGGCAAGAAGGTCTGCTCGGTGGACAAGGCCAACGTCTTGGCGTCCAGCCAGCTGTGGCGTGAAATTGTCGAAGAAGTCGCCAAGGACTACCCGGACGTTGAGCTGAGCCACATGTACGTCGACAACGCGGCCATGCAGCTGGTGCGTGCACCGAAGCAGTTCGACGTGATCGTCACCGACAACCTGTTCGGCGACATCCTGTCCGACCAGGCGTCGATGCTCACCGGTTCCATCGGCATGCTGCCGTCGGCGTCCCTGGATGCCAACAACAAGGGCATGTACGAGCCGTGCCACGGTTCGGCGCCGGACATCGCCGGGCAGGGCATTGCCAACCCGTTGGCGACCATTTTGTCGGTGTCGATGATGCTGCGTTACAGCTTCAATCTGACTGACGCCGCGGATGCCATCGAGAAGGCCGTGAGCCTGGTGCTGGACCAAGGCCTGCGCACCGGCGACATCTGGTCCCAGGGTTGCACCAAGGTCGGTACGCAAGAAATGGGCGACGCAGTAGTCGCCGCGCTGCGGAATCTGTAATCTCTCGGGCCCGCTTGCAGATGTTGCTGCAAGGCGGCCCACTTTTGAACAAGGTGTAGTTGCGATGAAACGTGTAGGTCTGATCGGTTGGCGCGGTATGGTCGGTTCCGTGCTCATGCAGCGGATGCTGGAAGAGCAGGATTTCGATCTTATTGAGCCGGTGTTTTTCACCACTTCCAATGTGGGTGGTCAAGGGCCGTCTGTGGGCAAGGATATTGCGCCGCTCAAGGATGCCTACAACATTGAAGAACTGAAGACCCTCGACGTCATTCTGACCTGCCAGGGCGGCGACTACACCAGCGAAGTCTTCCCTAAGCTGCGTGAAGCCGGCTGGCAGGGTTACTGGATCGACGCCGCTTCCAGCCTGCGCATGCAGGATGACGCGGTGATCGTGCTGGACCCGGTGAACCGCAAGGTGATCGACCAGCAACTGGACGCGGGCACCAAGAACTACATCGGTGGCAACTGCACCGTCAGCCTGATGCTGATGGGCCTGGGCGGCTTGTTCGAAGCCGGCCTGGTGGAGTGGATGAGCGCCATGACCTATCAGGCGGCCTCCGGTGCCGGCGCGCAGAACATGCGTGAACTGATCAAGCAAATGGGCGCGACCCACGCCGCTGTTGCCGATCAACTGGCTGACCCGGCCAGCGCGATCCTCGACATCGACCGCCGTGTGGCTGAAGCCATGCGCAGTGAAGCCTACCCGACCGAGAACTTCGGTGTGCCATTGGCCGGTAGCCTGATCCCTTGGATCGACAAGGAACTGCCTAACGGCCAGAGCCGTGAAGAGTGGAAGGCCCAGGCCGAGACCAACAAGATTCTTGGTCGCTTCAAGAGCCCGATCCCGGTGGACGGCATCTGCGTGCGCATCGGCGCCATGCGCTGCCACAGCCAGGCGCTGACCATCAAGCTGAACAAAGACGTGCCGATCGCCGATATCGAAGGGCTGATCAGCCAGCACAACCCTTGGGTCAAGCTGGTGCCGAACAACCGCGACATCAGCATCCAGGAACTGAGCCCGAACAAGGTGACCGGTACCCTGAATGTGCCGGTTGGCCGTCTGCGCAAGCTGAACATGGGGACTCAGTACCTGGGCGCGTTCACCGTCGGCGACCAACTGCTGTGGGGCGCGGCTGAGCCGTTGCGTCGCATGCTGCGGATTCTGCTGGAGCGGTAATCGCTGCCTGTAATAAGAAACCCGCGATCTGGTGACAGGCGCGGGTTTTTTATTGCGCTTTCGGGCCTCTTCGCGAGCAAGCCCGGCTCCCACAGTGAACGGTGTTTGCCTGAACTACTCGGTCAACTGTGGGAGTCGGGCTTGCCCGCGATGGGGCCATCCGCCACACCACAAGGCCCATCTCAATTGCCTCACCCCCAGCCACCCGGTAAAGTGCCGCTCCCCCCGCAATGCCCGAGGCAGCCCCCATGACCCAGACCTTTGATATTGCCGTGATCGGCGCCACCGGCACCGTTGGCGAAACCCTGGTGCAAATCCTCGAAGAGCAAGACTTCCCGGTGGGCAACCTGCACCTGCTGGCCAGCAGCGAATCGGCCGGGCATTCGGTGCCGTTTCGCGGCAAAAACGTGCGGGTGCGGGAAGTCGACGAATTTGATTTCAGCAAAGTCCAGCTGGTGTTCTTCGCTGCCGGCCCTGCGGTCACCTTGAGTTTCTCGCCGCGCGCCACCGCCGCCGGCTGTACGCTGATCGATTTGTCTGGCGCCTTGCCGGCCGATCAGGCGCCGCACGTGGTCCCGGAAGCCAATGCTCAGGTACTGGATGGCCTGAAAAAACCGTATCAAGTCAGCAGCCCAAGCCCGTCCGCCACCGCGCTGGCCGTGGTGCTCGCGCCACTGCGTGGCTTGCTGGATATTCAGCGCGTCAATGTCACCGCCAACCTCGCCGTTTCCGCCCAGGGCCGTGAAGCCGTCAGTGAACTCGCCCGCCAGACCGCCGAACTGTTGAACGTACGTCCGCTGGAGCCGAAGTTCTTCGACCGGCAGATGGCTTTCAACCTGCTGGCCCAGGTCGGCAAGCCTGACGCCCAAGGCCACACCGCGCTGGAAAAGCGCCTGGTGCACGAATTGCGCGCCGTGCTGGAAATGCCTTTGCTAAAGATTTCCGTCACTTGCGTTCAAGCCCCGGTGTTTTTTGGCGATAGCCTGACTGTGTCCCTGCAATTGGGTGCAGCGGTGGACCTCGCTGCCGTCAACCTGGCCCTGGACTCGGCAACGGGTGTCGAGTTGGTTGAAGAGGGCGATTACCCTACTGCTGTTGGCGATGCGGTCGGTCAGGACGTGGTCTATGTGGGCCGGGTGCGCGCCGGTGTCGATGACCCGGCGGAACTAAATTTGTGGCTGACGTCAGATAACGTACGCAAAGGGGCCGCACTGAACGCCGTACAGCTGGCGCAGTTGTTGATAAAAGGCCTTGTGTAAAAGATACTTGGCGGCAATTTGTAGATTGATTCTAGCCAAGCGCTATGCTTGGCCCCAAGCTGGAAAAATTGCGCGTCGGTGACCTATCGGCTCGCCATGCCTAATGGCAGCGGTTACCCACCTTCTCGCAGGCCGGGGAGTGTTCAAAAAGGATGAGGCTATGGTTCAAGTTCGCAAACTGGTGTTAGCAATAGCGGCCGCCTCGGCGCTGTCCTCCGGTATGGCGCAAGCACTGCAACTTGGGGAGATGACCCTCAAGTCGAAGCTGAACCAGCCGCTGTCGGTGGAAATCGAGTTGCTCGACGTCGGTGGCCTGACCGCCTCCGAGATCACCCCCAGCCTGGCGTCGTCCCAGGCCTTCGTGGACGCGGGCGTCGATCGCCAGGCGTTCCTGAACGACCTGACCTTTACCCCGGTGATCAACCCCAACGGCCGCAGCGTGGTGCGTGTCACCTCCAGCAAGCCGCTGCCTGATTCCTATGTGCGTTTCCTGCTGCAAGTGCAATGGCCCAACGGCCGGCTGATGCGCGACTACAGCGTGTTGCTCGACCCGGCCAAGTTCGACCAGTCGACCCCGGTAGCCGGTGCGCCCGCAGCGGCGCCCGCGCCACGCCTGAACTCGCCGGCCACCGCGCCGACAATCAGCAAAGCCAAGGAACACACCACGACTTCCCGCGATACATTGTGGGAAATCGCCGCGAAGAACCGCAATGGCGCCTCGGTGCAGCAAACCATGCTGGCCATTCAGGCGCTGAACCCTGACGCCTTTATCGATGGCAACATCAACCGGATGAAAACCGGCCAGGTCCTGCGCCTGCCGGATTCGGGCCAGAGCACCAGCCTGCCGCAGCCCCAGGCGATTGCTGAAGTAACTGCGCAAAACGCTGCGTGGCGCGAAGGTCGTCGCGGTGGCAATCAGCTCGCCGGCAAGGCGCAACTGGACGCCACAAAGCGTACCCAGGCGGGTAATGCACCGTCGCAGGCCAATACCAAGGACAATTTGAGCCTGGTCTCGGCCGAAGCGGCCAAGAAGGGCGTAAAAGGCGGCGCAGGTGACAGCCGTGCCCTGAACAACAAGCTGGCGGTGACCCAGGAAAGCCTGGATTCGACCCGTCGCGAAAATGAAGAACTGAAAAGCCGCATGGCTGACCTGCAGAGTCAGCTGGACAAGCTGCAGCGGCTGATCGAGCTCAAGAACAATCAGCTGGCCAAGTTGCAGGCCCCGGGTGGCGCTGCGGCGCAGCCTGCTGCTCCGGCTGCAATGCCGGCCGAGCTGGCTGCACAACCGGCCGCGCCGGCGGCTGCCGCAACCCCGGTGGCTGCGCCGGTCGAGACGCCGGTCAAGGCTGATGCGGCACCGGCTACCACCGAAGGCAAATTCAACGACCTGCTGACCAACCCGATCGTGCTCGGCGTGATCGGCGGCGCGGCAGGTTTGCTGGTGCTGTTGCTTCTGCTGCTGTGGGCCCGTCATCGCAACGCGCGCCTTGAAGAAGAAAAACACCTGCGCATGGCGCGGGCCCTGGCTGAAGAGCCGGAGTTCGCACCGAACATCGATCATGATTTGCCGTCCGACAGTTTCGAAGGCCTTGATGTACCGCCGCCGAACGTCAAGCTGGCGCCAGCTCCAGCGGCAGTCGTTGCACCGGTGGTGGCTCCTGTCGTTGCGCCGGTTGTCGCCCCGGTTGCTGCCGAGCGTCCAGCCGACGCCCTGGCACAAGCCCAGTCGCACATCGATCGTGGTCACCTGAACCAGGCCGCTGAAGTGCTGGAAGAGGCGATCAAGCAAGAGCCTGCCCGCAGCGACCTGCGTCTCAAACTGATGGAAGTCCACGGTTTGCAGGGCAACAAAGACGGGTTTGTCACTCAGGAGCGCCAACTGGTCGCCAACGGCGACAATCACGCCCAGGTTGAACAGCTGAAAAGCCGCTTTCCGGCCATGGCTGTGCTCGCGGCGGGTGTCAGTGCTGCCGTTGCTGCGGCGGCGCTCGACGCCCAGTACGTCAAGGACCTGCTCAAGGACGAGCCCGCGCCGCCTGCACCCGCGCCGGAACCTGCGCCCGAGCTGGACGCGTTTGACACCGATTTCGACCTGAGCCTGGACGACCTGGAAGCCGCTTCGCCGGCCGTGGTCAACCCGCAATCGGACGACCTGAGCTTTGAGTCCGTGCTGCAACAGCAGGCCGAGGCCAAGGCCAGCGAAGAAGACCTCTCGGACTTCGACCTGGACCTGCAACTCGATCCGCCATCGTCGACCCAGTCCGACGACGATTTCCTCTCCGGCCTTGAAGACCCGATGAAGGACCTGCCACCGGTAGAGCCGCCGACCCTGACGCCGACCGACCTGGACGACCTCGACCTGCCGGAAGACTTCGACCTGTCCCTGGCCGACGAGCCCGAGGCGCCTGCAGCGGCCAAGCCGGACGCGTTCGCCTCGGAGCTTGACGACGTCAACGCCGAGCTGGATCGTCTGTCGCAAAGCCTGGAACATCCGCCGATCGAACCGTCCTTTACCGCCGAAGACGCGGCGCTGGGTGGCGACGAGCCGGAATTCGACTTCCTCTCCGGCACCGACGAAGTGGCGACCAAGCTTGACCTGGCCCAGGCCTACATCGACATGGGCGATGCCGATGGCGCGCGGGATATCCTGGCCGAAGTGTTGAATGAAGGCGATGACGGTCAGAAAGGCGAAGCCAAGGAAATGCTCGGCCGGCTGGCTTGATACATCCGGCGAACACCACGGCAGCCTTCGGGCTGCCGTTTTGTTTTCCGGGCACCAAACTCATGGCGTCCCCGGCGCGCGGCCTTATAATGGCCGCCTTTGCGCAACTCATCAGGCTCTCAGTTCTTGGCAAATATAGATAACGCGGCCGCCGAAATGGCGGCCGCAGGCTTTTTCAGAATCGCCCTGGGCGTGGAATACAAAGGCTCGCGCTATCGTGGCTGGCAACGCCAGGCCTCCGGCGTGCCGACGGTGCAGGAAACCCTGGAGAAGGCTCTGTCGAAAGTCGCCGACTCGCCGGTCTCGCTGATGTGTGCCGGGCGTACCGACGCCGGTGTACACGCTTGCGGGCAAGTGGTGCACTTTGATACCCAGGCCGAGCGCACGATGAAGGCGTGGGTCATGGGCGCCAATATCAATTTGCCCCACGACGTCAGTGTCAGTTGGGCCAAGGTGATGCCGGCGCACTTTCATGCGCGCTTCAAGGCCATCGCCCGGCGTTATCGCTATGTGATCTACAACGATCAGATCCGCCCGGCGCACCTCAACGAAGAAATCACCTGGAACCACCGCCCGCTGGACGCCGAGCGTATGGCTGAGGCGGCCCAGCATCTGGTGGGCATCCACGATTTCAGCGCGTTTCGTGCCGGCCAGTGCCAGGCCAAGTCGCCGATCAAGGAAGTTCATCACCTGCGGGTGACCCGCCACGGCAAGATGATCGTCCTGGATATCCGCGCCGGTGCCTTCCTGCACCATATGGTGCGCAATATCGCCGGGGTACTGATGACCATCGGTACCGGCGAGCGTCCGGTGGAGTGGGCCAAAGAAGTGCTGGAAAGCCGTGTTCGCCGCACCGGTGGCGTCACGGCGCATCCGTTCGGCCTGTACCTGGTGGATGTGGAGTACCGCGACGAGTTCGAATTGCCGCAGCGGTTCATCGGGCCACACTTCCTCACAGGTTTCAGCGAACTTGGCGGCTGACGCCCTCAAAAGCATTTGTTACCATCCGGGACTTTCCCGGACACGCCCTGAGGTTTCATCGACATGTCTGCCGTTCGCAGCAAGATTTGCGGGATTACCCGCATAGAAGACGCGTTGGCGGCGGTCGAGGCGGGGGCCGATGCCATCGGTTTCGTGTTTTATGCCAAAAGCCCGCGGGCGGTGAATGTGTTGCAGGCGCGGGCAATCATTGCCGCGTTGCCGCCGTTCGTGACCACCGTGGGGTTGTTCGTCAACGCCAGCCGCTGCGAACTCAATGAAACCCTCGATGCCGTGCAACTCGACATGCTGCAGTTCCATGGCGATGAAAGCCCTGACGAGTGCGAAAGCTATCAGCGCCCGTATATCAAGGCGCTGCGGGTCAAGGCCGGCGACGATATTGCGGCGGTGTGCGCTGCTTACACTGGCGCCCGCGGGGTTCTTCTCGACACCTACGTCGAAGGCGTTCCCGGCGGCACCGGCGAAGCGTTCGACTGGTCGTTGATTCCCGAAGGCTTGAGCAAGCCGATCATCCTGGCGGGAGGCCTGAACCCGGGCAACGTGGCAGGCGCCATCCGGCAGGTTCGGCCGTACGCGGTGGACGTCAGCGGCGGGGTGGAGCAGGGCAAGGGCATCAAGGATCACGCAAAGATTCGCGCATTCATGCAAGCCGTGCGCGACAGCAGCGGGACGATGTGACGGCTGGCAGTCTGCCGCCGTCCATAACTACCACTGTGTAAAACAGCCCGGCGCCGCCTGTGGGAGGCCCGGAAATGAAGTGGCAACCCTGCACGGCAGGTTGTCTGGAAGGCTGAGGGCGCAGGCAGGAAATGGCAGGTCGAACGTCTGACCCCGTCCAGCTTGTGTCATCGCCACATATGAATTTAGCTCAAGGGCATACGCGGAGCTGTGTTCAAGCCACCGGTACTGGAGAAAGAAAGCATGAGCAACTGGTTAGTAGACAAACTGATCCCCTCGATCATGCGTTCCGAGGTGAAGAAAAGCTCGGTTCCTGAAGGTCTTTGGCACAAGTGCCCTTCCTGCGACGCGGTGTTGTACCGCCCGGAGCTGGAAAAGACCCTGGACGTTTGCCCCAAGTGCAACCACCACATGCGTATCGGCGCCCGCGCCCGCATTGATATCTTCCTCGATGCCGATGGTCGCTCCGAACTGGGCGCCGACCTGGAGCCGGTCGACCGTCTGAAATTCCGCGACGGCAAGAAGTACAAGGACCGCCTGACCGCTGCCCAGAAGCAGACCGGTGAGAAGGACGCGCTGATTTCCGTCAGCGGCAAGCTGCTGGGCATGCCGGTAGTGGTTTCTGCCTTCGAATTCTCCTTCATGGGCGGCTCCATGGGCGCCATCGTCGGTGAGCGTTTTGTACGTGCCGCCAACTACGCCCTGGAAAATCGTTGCCCGATGATCTGCTTCGCAGCCTCCGGCGGCGCGCGGATGCAGGAAGCACTGATTTCCCTGATGCAAATGGCCAAGACCTCTGCGGTACTGGCGCGTCTGCGTGAAGAAGGCATTCCGTTCATCTCCGTATTGACCGACCCGGTCTACGGCGGCGTGTCCGCCAGCCTGGCAATGCTGGGTGACGTGATCGTCGGTGAGCCAAAAGCCCTGATCGGTTTCGCCGGCCCGCGTGTTATCGAGCAAACCGTTCGCGAAAAACTGCCGGAAGGCTTCCAGCGCAGTGAGTTCCTGCTGGAGCACGGCGCGATCGACATGATCATCGCCCGTTCCGAGCTGCGTCCGCGCCTGGGTAACCTGCTGGCACAAATGATGGGCCTGCCGACGCCTGTGTACGTCGCGCCTAAAGTAGAACCGATTGTCGTGCCACCGGTGCCTGCAAACATATGACCCAACGTACCCTGGGCGAATGGCTCGCCTACCTTGAGCAGTTGCATCCGTCAGCCATCGACATGGGCCTGGAGCGCTCGCAACAGGTAGCGACCCGCCTCGGGTTGGGCAGGCCGGCACCGCGTGTGATCACGGTGACCGGCACCAACGGCAAGGGCTCTACCTGCGCCTTTGTCGCCGCCTTGCTGCAAGCCCAGGGCTTGAAGGTCGGCGTGTACAACTCGCCGCACCTGCTGCGCTACAACGAGCGGGTGCAACTCAATGGCGTCGAAGCCACTGACGAGCAACTCTGCGAAGCCTTCGCCGCACTCGATGCCGGGCGTGGCGAAATTTCCCTGACGTATTTCGAAATGGGCACCCTCGCGGCGTTCTGGCTGTTCGAGCGTGCGCAACTCGATGTGGTGGTGCTGGAAGTCGGCCTCGGCGGGCGTCTGGACACGGTCAATGTGGTGGATGCCGACCTGGCGCTGATCACCAGCATTGGTGTCGACCACGCCGACTACCTGGGTAACACCCGTGAATCCGTGGCCTATGAAAAGGCCGGGATCTTCCGCCAGGGCAAGCCTGCACTGTGCGGCGACCTCGACCCGCCGCATACCTTGCTGGACAAGGTGCGTGAGCTGGATTGCCCGTTCTTCCTGCGTGGGCGTGAGTTCAATCTCGAGATCGGCGACCAGCATTGGCAGTGGCGCGGGCTTGATGCGCGTGGCCAGACCGTTGAATTGCGTGACCTGCCGCTGCTGAACCTGCCGATGGAAAACGCCGCGCTCGCGCTGCAAGCCTACCTGTTGCTGGATTTGCCCTGGCATGCCGAGCAGATTGCCGCTACGTTGCAGGCTACTCGGGTGGTAGGGCGTCTTGATCGACGAGCCTTCGACTGGAAGGGCAAGCGCCTGAATCTGCTGCTGGATGTGGGGCATAACCCTCACGCCGCTGAATACCTGGCCAAGCGCCTGGCGCGCACGCCACCTGCCGGTCGCCGACTGGCGGTGTTCGGCTTGTTGTCCGACAAGGACCTGGATGGCGTGGTTGCGCCGTTGCTGGGCAACGTTCAAGCCTGGGCGGTTGCGCCGCTGGATACACCGCGCAGTCGTCCTGCCGTCGAGTTGCAGGTGGCGTTACAGAACCTTGGTGCGTCGGTGACGTCCCATGCAAGCGTGACAGCCGCCCTGGAAGCCCAGTGCGCGATTGCGACGCCTGAGGATGAGATTCTGTTGTTCGGATCATTTTATTGTGTTGCCGAGGCACTCGAGTGGTTGGCCCGGCGCTCCACGGAGGAAGCTGCACATGGCATTACTGGATAGCGCATACAAGCAGCGAATGGTCGGAGCCCTGGTTCTGGTGGCGTTGGCGGTGATTTTTCTGCCGATGCTGTTTTCCCGTCAGGACGAGCAACGCCAGGTGACCGTCGAAGCCCCGGCTGCGCCCCAGGCGCCGGCGGTGCCTCAGGTTCAGGTTGAGCCGGTGGTGGTTCCCGAGCCGCAAGCGCTGCCGGAAGAAGAGCCGGTACCGACCGACGATGAAGTCGCCGCACAGCAGGCGCCGTCGATGCCGGTTCAGCCGAGCGTACCGGTGGTCAAGCCTGCGCCTGCTGCTCCGGCGGTTGTGGCCAAGCCAGCAGCGCCGGCGCCAGCACCAAAACCTGTGGCGCCGCAGCCGGCGGCACCGGGCAAGCCGGACGTGGGTCAGAGCCGTATTGACCCGAATGGCTTGCCGATCAGTTGGTCTATCCAACTGGCCAGCCTGGCTAACCGTGAAAGTGCTGATGCGTTGCAGAAGAAGCTGCGCACCCAGGGTTACAACGCCTATATCCGCAGCGCCGACGGCAAGAACCGGGTCTTTATCGGGCCGTTGATCGAGCGCGCCGAAGCCGATCGCCTGCGGGACTTGCTGGATCGCCAGCAGAACCTGAAGGGTTTTGTGGTTCGCTTCCAGCCAGAGCGCGGTTAAAACAGTAGGAGCCGGCTTGCCGGCGATGGCGTCCTTGAGGCCGCCATCGCCGGCAAGGCGGCTTCTGCATTTATCTGGCGCAACTCATTGATTTCAAATGCACTGCCAATCACAGCTTACCGATAGCCCGGCGCTCTGCTAAAATGCGCCGCCTTATCCGTCTGTAGGCTGAACTGTGCCATTTACCTGGGTTGACTGGGCGATCGTTGCAATCGTCGCCATCTCCGCTTTGATCAGTCTAAGCCGCGGCTTCGTTAAAGAAGCTCTGTCGTTGCTGACATGGATCATCGCAGGGGTTGTAGCCTGGATGTTCGGCGGTTCATTGTCGGTCTACCTGGCCGGATATATCGAGACACCTTCGGCTCGCGTCATCGCGGGCTGCGCCATCATGTTCATCGCCACGTTGTTGGTAGGGGCAATGGTCAATTATCTTATCGGCGAATTGATACGCGTCACCGGCCTCTCCGGGACCGATCGATTTCTCGGCATGGCCTTCGGCGCCGCACGTGGCGGCTTGCTGGTGGTTGTGGCGGTCGGGCTGTTGAGCCTGGGGCCGGTACAGCAGGATTCGTGGTGGCAGGAGTCTGTACTCGTGCCAAAATTTCTATTGGTTGCAGATTGGTCCAAAAACCTCATTTTGGGGTGGAGCAGTCAGTGGCTGGCCAGCGGGATCAGCGTACCCGCTGATCTTCCGTTCAAGGAACACCTCTTGCCGGCCAAAACGCCTCAGTAAGTTGTGTTCAGTCAAGATTCATTAAGTAGGGGTTGCGTCGCATGTGTGGCATCGTCGGTATCGTCGGTAAGTCGAACGTGAATCAGGCGCTGTATGACGCGCTAACCGTCCTCCAGCACCGCGGCCAGGATGCTGCCGGTATTGTGACCAGCCACGACGGCCGGTTATTCCTGCGCAAGGACAATGGTCTGGTGCGTGACGTGTTTCATCAGCGCCACATGCAGCGCCTGGTCGGGCACATGGGCATTGGCCACGTACGCTACCCGACAGCGGGCAGCTCGACGTCGGCAGAAGCCCAGCCGTTTTACGTCAACTCGCCGTATGGCATCACCCTGGCGCACAACGGCAACCTGACCAACGTTGAACAGCTGGCCAAGGAGATTTACGAATCTGACCTGCGCCACGTCAACACCAACTCGGACTCCGAAGTACTGCTGAACGTGTTCGCCCACGAGCTGGCCCAGCGCGGCAAGCTGCAGCCGACCGAAGAAGACGTGTTCGCCGCCGTGACTGACGTGCACAACCGTTGCGTCGGTGGTTACGCCGTCGTCGCAATGGTGACCGGCTACGGTATCGTTGGTTTCCGCGACCCTCACGGCATCCGCCCGATCGTGTTCGGCCAGCGTCACACCGACGAAGGCGTCGAGTACATGATCGCCTCCGAAAGCGTGTCCCTGGACGTGCTGGGCTTTACCCTGATCCGCGACTTGGCACCGGGCGAAGCGGTCTACATCACTGAAGACGGCAAGCTGCACACCCGTCAGTGCGCACTGAACCCGAAACTGACCCCGTGCATTTTCGAACACGTGTACCTGGCGCGTCCGGATTCGATCATCGACGGTGTTTCGGTGTACAAAGCGCGCCTGCGCATGGGCGAGAAGCTGGCCGACAAGATCCTGCGCGAGCGTCCTGACCACGACATTGACGTAGTGATCCCGATCCCGGACACCAGCCGCACCGCAGCGCTGGAGCTGGCGAACCACCTGGGCGTGAAATTCCGCGAAGGCTTCGTCAAGAACCGTTACATCGGCCGTACCTTCATCATGCCGGGCCAGGCGGCGCGCAAGAAGTCGGTACGCCAGAAGCTCAATGCGATCGAGCTGGAGTTCCGCGGCAAGAACGTAATGCTGGTGGATGACTCCATCGTGCGTGGCACCACTTGCAAGCAGATCATCCAGATGGCCCGCGAAGCCGGGGCGAAGAACGTTTACTTCTGCTCCGCCGCGCCTGCCGTGCGTTACCCGAACGTGTACGGCATCGACATGCCGAGCGCTCACGAGCTGATCGCCCACAACCGTTCGACCCAGGACGTTGCAGACTTGATCGGCGCCGACTGGCTGATCTACCAGGACCTGCCGGACCTGATCGAAGCGGTTGGCGGTGGCAAGATCAAGATCGAGGAGTTCGATTGCGCAGTGTTCGACGGCAAGTACGTCACCGGCGATGTCGACGAGGCCTACCTGAACAAGATCGAGCAGGCGCGTAACGATTCCTCGAAGATCAAGACCCAGGCGGTCAGCGCGATCATCGACCTGTACAACAACTGAGTAGACACCGGCCCTTAGGGGCCGGTTTTGCATCTTTGATAAAGCATTCGAGTTGAGGAGTAGAGCATGAGTCAGGAATGGGATGCCGGTCGCCTGGATAGCGACCTCGATGGCGTAGCTTTCGATACCCTGGCTGTGCGCGCCGGCCAGCACCGCACCCCGGAAGGTGAGCACGGTGATCCGATGTTCTTTACCTCCAGCTATGTGTTCCGCACTGCGGCCGACGCCGCTGCGCGTTTTGCCGGTGAAGTGCCGGGCAACGTTTATTCGCGCTACACCAATCCGACCGTGCGCGCATTCGAAGAGCGTATCGCCGCGCTGGAAGGCGCCGAGCAGGCGGTCGCCACTGCCACGGGCATGGCCGCGATTCTCGCGGTGGTCATGAGCCTGTGCAGTGCCGGCGATCATGTGCTGGTGTCGCGCAGCGTGTTTGGCTCGACCATCAGCCTGTTCGAAAAATACTTCAAGCGTTTTGGCATTGAAGTCGACTACGTGCCGCTGGCAGACCTGTCCGGCTGGGACACGGCCATCAAGGCCAACACCAAATTGCTGTTCGTCGAGTCGCCGTCCAACCCGTTGGCCGAGCTGGTGGACATTGCAGCATTGTCCGAAGTGGCTCATGCCAAGGGCGCGATGCTGATCGTCGACAACTGCTTCTGCACGCCGGCACTGCAGCAGCCGCTGAAGCTGGGCGCGGACATCGTTGTGCACTCGGCCACCAAGTTCATCGACGGCCAGGGCCGTTGCATGGGCGGTGTGGTTGCCGGGCGCAGCGAGCAGATGAAGGAGGTGGTGGGCTTCTTGCGCACCGCTGGCCCGACCCTGAGCCCGTTCAACGCCTGGATCTTCCTCAAAGGCCTGGAAACCCTGAGCCTGCGGATGAAGGCCCATTGTGCCAATGCCCAGGCGCTGGCCGAGTGGCTGGAGCAGCAGGACGGTATCGAAAAGGTTCACTACGCCGGCCTCAAGAGCCACCCGCAACACGAGTTGGCCCAGCGTCAGCAGCGTGGTTTTGGCGCCGTGGTGAGTTTCGAGGTCAAGGGTGGCAAAGAGGGCGCCTGGCGCTTTATCGATGCAACCCGCCTGATCTCCATTACCGCCAACCTGGGTGACAGCAAGACCACCATCACTCACCCAAGCACCACCTCCCACGGCCGCCTGGCGCCGCAGGAGCGTGAAGCGGCCGGTATTCGCGACAGCCTGATCCGCATTGCGGTGGGCCTGGAAGACGTTGCTGACTTGCAGGCCGATCTGGCCCGTGGGTTGGCTGCCCTGTGATCGAGTGGTCCATGGAGGCGGCAACCGCCAGTAACGGACGGGTCGCGCTGGTGACCGGCGCGGCGCGGGGCATCGGTCTGGGGATTGCCGCCTGGTTGATCAGCGAAGGCTGGCAGGTGGTGCTCACGGACCTCGACCGTGAGCGCGGTTCCAAGGTGTCCAAGGTGCTGGGCGACAACGCCTGGTTTATCACCATGGACGTGGCCGATGAGCGGCAGGTCGCCCAGGGCGTGGCCGAGGTGCTCGGCCAGTTCGGGCGTCTGGACGCATTGGTTTGCAATGCGGCAGTGGCCGATCCACGCAATATCACGCTGGAAAGCCTCGACCTGGCTTACTGGAATCGCGTGCTGGCGGTAAACCTCAGTGGGCCGATGTTGCTGGCCAAGCACTGTGCGCCGTATCTGCGGGCCCACGGTGGCGCCATCGTTAACCTGGCCTCGACCCGGGCCCGGCAGTCGGAGCCGGACACCGAGGCCTACGCGGCGAGCAAGGGCGGTTTGCTGGCCCTGACCCACGCGCTGGCCATGAGTCTCGGGCCGGAAGTGCGGGTCAATGCCGTGAGCCCGGGCTGGATCGATGCCCGTGACCCGGCTGCACGGCGTGCCGAGCCACTCACGGATGCGGATCACGCCCAGCACCCGGCGGGCAGGGTAGGCACTGTGGAAGACGTGGCGGCGATGGTGGCTTGGTTGCTGTCGCGCAATGCGGGGTTCGTGACCGGGCAGGAGTTCGTCGTTGACGGTGGCATGAGCAAGAAGATGATTTACAGCGAGTAGGGCGGGTGACGGTCCTGAAGCAATTTTGTCTTTTTCAGAAAAACTTCAAGCGGGCTATTGACTTAGGTCCGCTACCTGCGTAAATTTCGCGGCCTCACGAAGCAAAGGGTGATTAGCTCAGCTGGGAGAGCATCTGCCTTACAAGCAGAGGGTCGGCGGTTCGATCCCGTCATCACCCACCACTTCTTGAGAGTTTTGCCTTCGGGCAAGACGCAACGTTAAAGGTTGCACCGACGCGCAGCGGTAGTTCAGTCGGTTAGAATACCGGCCTGTCACGCCGGGGGTCGCGGGTTCGAGTCCCGTCCGCTGCGCCATATTTTCCAGGTCTGATGTTTCAGATTTGAGATTGAACAGCCAAGGCTGCTCAGTCAGATGTTTGAAGGCAGTTGAAGGTGACACTTCAGCAGTCTGAGCGATACGCAGCGGTAGTTCAGTCGGTTAGAATACCGGCCTGTCACGCCGGGGGTCGCGGGTTCGAGTCCCGTCCGCTGCGCCATATCTGTTCCAGGGCCCACTGAACGCCCTGAGACGCCAAAGCAAGCCGCTGGCTTGGTTGGATCGATAGCAAAGACCCTGGTCGAAAGACCGGGGTTTTTTGTGTCTGCGATTTGGCTCGGTACCTGATGGACAGGGGCCGGCAAGCCAGCCCCGTGATCCGGGATCAGAACCCCAGCTTGTCTCGCAGCCCGTAGTACCAGGCGCCCAGCGCCGCAAACGGCGTGCGCAACAGTTGCCCACCCGGGAACGGGTAGTGCGGCAGGCCGGCAAACGCATCAAAACGCTCTGCCTGGCCTCTCAGGGCTTCCGCCAGGACCTTGCCCGCCAAGTGGGTGTACGTCACGCCATGGCCGCTACAGCCCTGGGAGTAATAGATGTTATCCCCCAGGCGGCCAACCTGTGGCAGGCGCGACAGGGTCAGCAGGAAATTGCCGGTCCAGGCGTAATCGATCTTCACGTCCTTGAGCTGCGGAAACGCCTTGAGCATCTTCGGCCGGATGATCGCTTCGATGTTCGCCGGGTCACGCGCGCCATACACCACGCCACCGCCGAAGATCAGGCGCTTGTCGCTGGTCAGGCGGTAGTAATCCAGCAAATAGTTGCAGTCCTCGACGCAGTAGTCCTGCGGCAGCAGTGTCTTCGCCAGCTCATCGCCCAGTGGCGCGGTAGTAATCACCTGCGTACCGCACGGCATGGACTTGGCTGCCAGCTCCGGCACCAGGTTCCCGAGGTAGGCGTTGCCCGCGACAATAATGAACTTGGCCCTGACCTTGCCGTGTGCCGTATGCACCACCGGATTGGCGCCGCGCTCAATGCGAGTCGCCGCCGACTGTTCATAAATCGTACCGCCGAGGGATTCCACCGCCGCCGCTTCGCCCAGCGCCAGGTTCAGCGGGTGAATGTGCCCGCCGCTCATGTCCAGCAGGCCGCCCACATAGTTGTCACAGGCGACCACTTCACGAATGCGCCGCTCGTCCAGCAACTCCAGCTGGGTGTGGCCGTAGCGTTCCCACAGGCGCTTCTGCGACTCCAGGTGGCCCATGTGCTTGCCGTTCAGCGCGGCGAACACTCCGCCGTCCTTCAGGTCACACTGGATCTGATACTTGGCCACCCGTTCCCGAATGATTCTGCCGCCTTCAAACGCCATGTCGCCCAGCAATTGCGCCTGCTTGGGGCCGACACTGCGCTCGATCACATCAATGTCACGGCTATAGCTGTTGACGATCTGCCCGCCGTTACGGCCCGACGCGCCAAAACCCACCTTGGCGGCTTCCAGTACCGTCACGCGAAAACCGTTCTCCAACAGGAACAGCGCGCTGGAAAGCCCGGTATAACCGGCGCCGATCACACATACATCGGTTTCGACTTCACCTTGCAGCTCCGGGCGAGCAGGTACCGCATTCGCAGACGCGGCGTAATACGACTGGGGGTAGGGGGTGTTCGCCATCCTGGAACCTCTGTTTTATATTTTTTACGAGTGCGCCGATCCTACCTGAGTTGAAAATCCGCTGCCAGCCACCGGAAAAATACGGCTGTGCTGCCCACAAATAAAAAATTCGCATATTCATAGGCTTAGCTGCAAAAAAGGTGTTGACACCCCTCGGGAATTCCGTAGAATGCCGCCTCACAGCAGGCACGTAGCTCAGTTGGTTAGAGCACCACCTTGACATGGTGGGGGTCGTTGGTTCGAGTCCAATCGCGCCTACCAAACAAAATCCGCTCTGCTGGGCGGTCTAGAAGGGCTCACCGAAAGGTGGGCCCTTTTTTGTTGCTTTGGATTTCATGCAGAACGTTCACAAAATATAGGCTCCGTTCACACTGGGCAATGTGAACGCCAAAAGTGTTCGTTCTATGCTTTGATTTTTCTCTGTGTCTGAGGTGGGGCAGGGTGATCGTCAGCGAAAGAACTATCAGCGGGGCGTGCGTGCCTGATCGGGCAATTCCTATTTCAGCATCGAGTCGGATGATCAGGCACTGTTGCTCTTGGTATCCAGATTTACTTGATTGCTTCTAGGAAGCGCGGCTGACTTTAAAAAAGGTAATAGTAGGCTCGGATAGAGTTCCTGCTGCTGCGAGCATTGGAATCAACCTTGATGTTTTGATGGCGTAATACTCGATGACCGGAGTGAACCCTCCGCTCTGCTGCTGGGGGTGTCGCTGTAGAAAATTGTGCATCGTTGAAACCTGAATGCACATATCCCTTACCGTTGCCTCAGTTTCTGATCCCGCTTCTTTCGCGTGTCGAAGGAATCTTGAATACGGCTCCGATTTCTCAGAAGTGATCGAGATGCGCTCGGATTCTGCAACTATTTGCAAAAAATCAGTCGAGCCTGTTGTTTTTTTCAGCAATTCGGTGAGCCTAGCGTCTATATCCTTTACCACTTGTAAAACTTCTTCTCCTTGCTTATCCAGAGCAAGCTGTCCAAGTTGTTTGGACTGTAAGTGTAATGACCATAAAACCGCAACGAATGCGAACAAGGCAAACACAGGGTTCAGAATGCCCCCAAAGTAATCGCCGAAAGCCCCCCAGACGGCCTGATCCTCGGAACGGTGAAAGCCAAACGACAGTAAGTACACGGTTAGGACAACGGCTATAAGGATCAGGGCTGATCCCAAGATAGCAATAAGAATGCGACGGTTCATGGACTACTCCTTGTAAAAGCTCGTGACTTTACCAGAGTTGTGAACTAGAAGGTGGAGTGGTGCCGGCATAGCTGAGGCTGCTTCTTGGTGGGGTGACATGTTTCACATCCTTGAGTATTGGTTCTCAATGGGAATTTTTATCTTCACTATGACTGCCGGCATAACAGTTTTCATCGTGAGTTAGGTAGTGCTAAAGCTACGGCTCAAGCCAGTACAGTAGCTCAATGGTACTAATGGCCTGACGGCTAACACGCTGTTTAGGCATCACTACAAAGCCACCTGTGGCACCGAGTCTGGGGTATTTCGACGAGTATTTTCGGTCGCACTCCTGAATTGACCTCAAAGCATGAAGGAATTGTTGATTATAAGCTCACGGCTGGTTTACCCGTGTTGCGGGAGACGTTATTGTAAGCGTTGATAGAGGCCAAATGGTGGCCCGTGAAATGGTCCAGCCCCTAAGGCCTCGAGTCAAGAGGGGCGCTGAGTGAAAATGGTGATGGAATGCCTGATTTTTCAATAGCGATATCCTTGCTTCGTAAACCGATTGATGAGCTATATTTAAAGGTTGATAAAGAACTAAAGCAAAAAGTTGCTGTGATTCGCTCTGCTGCAAAGGTAAAGCTACTCCATAAGAGGCTATATGAAAGCCAAAGAGTGAAAACTATTTGGCATACTGATCGGCCGCTCAGTCTGACATCATTTTTCTATCCGGTTCAAATAGTTAAAAACGAACCGACGCCTACAAAACCTATTCGTTTAAAGAATCTCGAACCATTTAAGAGTAATCATAATATAATATTTGGTACCGTTGGGCAGGGTAAATCTATTCTGTTGCGTTATCTTTTAGGGAGTGAAATTCGATCTGGAACCAGAATTCCTATATTTATCGAGCTTAGAAATGCTGATAAAAAAACGTTGTGGGAGCATTTAATTGATAAGTTTGCCGCAGTGATGGGGATTGCTCCCGATGATGAGCTTTTTTCTTTATTTTCAAGTGAGGGCAAAGTATCGATCCTTCTTGATGGTTTTGATGAAGTTGAACCGGGAAACGTTGCCAAATTGTTGCTGGATATCGAGGAGCTTTCTTATAAGTGCCCGGACTGCAAAATTATTTTGACTTCGAGGCCGGATTCGGAATGTAAGCATCTCACTAATTTTCATTCATATAAAATTCAACCCTTGAATCATGAGGATTTAATCGGCTTCTACAAGAAAATAACAAAGGACCCTGAGTTTTCTGCACGAATTCACGCAGCTATAAAAGCTTCGCCAACCAAGATTAGAGAGCTAGTTACTACTCCGTTATTGGCTACTCTTCTGGCGATCTCCTATCGTAGTGCACAAAAAATCCCTCTTGGATTTTCAGAGTTTTATGATGAGTTATTTCAAATTCTATTAATTCGTCATGATGCATCTAAGCTGGGCTGGCGTAGGCATAGAAAGTCTAAGCTTGATGATCGCCAAATTCAGCATATATTCGAGGCATTTTGTTTTTCTACAAGAAAAAAGCAGTTAACTTCGATAAATCAAGAATTGGCTTATCAAATAGCTGTTGATAGTATTGGTGAGGTTGGATTTAACGCAGAGCCTCAACCGTTCTTAGATGATATAAGAAAAATTACCTGTCTTCTGATTGAAGAAGGTAAAAAAATGGCATTTGTACATGCAAGTGTCCAAGAGTTTTTCGCGGCGAGATATATTAAAACTCGCACCGACATCGTTGCTCAGCGTTTTTATGCTCAGGTCCTTAATGGTAAGTGGTCGCTATGGCCTGAAGAGTTGAATTTTTTACGTCAGATAGACTCTCACAGAGCTATGAAGTATTTTTACATTCCTGATGCTGAGCGAACGGTCTTGTATATTTTGGATGGTCAGCCCAATGTTACGAGTGAGATTGCGATAGAATATCTTCAGTTATTGAAGGTTGTTAAGAAGCCTCGGACCACTACGAGTGCTGAAAAATATTTAGTTGAAAAAACTAGGTCAAATAATTTTAAGCACTTAGCTTCTATTGATACACAAGTGTTTTCAAAAATGTTCACTTGGAGCCCGGAAACGCCCGAGTGGATGGTTGGTTTTCGAAATGATCCGTCCTGTACAGAAAGAACGTACTATGAAATTGCGGTTGATAGAGGTGAAAAATTTGAGGCTGGTATGATTCAGTATGTCGTCACCACCATCGAGAACTTGCAAAAGGATTTTATTAGAATGAGTGGCTTGGTGGCAAGGCATGAAGAAGAAAGCGAATTTATGGACCTTTCTTAAATGATATTGAAGGTGTGTCAATATTTAGGGTTGCTTGTAGAGTCTTGAGAATGCACATCGTTCCTAATAGATCTCTTAGGAATGATGTGCAAAGCCCTTGGTGCACCATCATCGGCATCTCATCCTCTGATTCACCACGCTCCAAGCTATGGCGCTAAGCGTGCTCCCCCAAGATACTGGCTGTTCAGCAGTCGGCCGCAGCTGACTAGTGAGTTCTGCACCGCCACTGTTCCTTCCAGCACTTCATAAGCCCAGTATTCTGGATAACGGGAGTTTTTGTACTCAAAACCAACAACTTTTCCTCCTCGGTTACCATCTACAAACGATATGGATGGAGTGTGAGTAATGAGTTGTCGGTGCTTGGCTGTATTCATAAAAGCATTTAGGTATTTAAACCATTCGGAAGAGAGTGCTACTTTTAACTCGTTACGTAGTCTTCCATGGGGTAGTGCCTCGGACACTTGGTAAATATAGAAATTCCCAGTGCAGGGGGTGGGTAGTACTAGGGTGTTTAGTAATTGGCCAAAACTGTCAAAGGAATTTCGAGTGATGCCAACGCAGGCAATCAAATTTGCTTCGCTTACAAGTCGTGCTTTCCAGAAAGAGTCATCATCTTCGACACAGTTGAATGCGTGGCTAAAAAATTTAACTCCATTCGGGTCGTTCTCTTTGCTGAAGGCTTCAAAAGCATCGCGAGCAAGGCATTTGTGATATTCGAATATTTCACAGGAGCGGCCAATGGAGTTGATGAGATCGACTGGTTTTTTGGAATTGCTAGGGAGGTTTGTGATAACGCGTTCCCTCAGTTCATTTAGGTTCCAGTTTGTAGTCAATTATTGTTCCTTTCGATGATTTATATTAGTAGGTCTTGAGTGGGGCGGAGCGGAGCATGATCCCGGCTCAGCTAACCGAACTTGCCGCGGTGAGGCAATGACCTTGAGTGGTTTTTGGTGTGATTGCGGCGTTCGGGCAGCGCCTAGGTAAAATCCCCAACTATGACACCTCAACTTTAATTATCTAGATATTCTTGATCAGCATCACCCGACAGGGGCTGGAATCTATGGAAAAGCTACTGGTTACCATTCAAGACGAATTTTCGGCCTGCCGCTGTTAGCTGATATTTCGATTCAATATACATTTTTATCTTTTGAACAAGTCGATGTTCTATCAAATCATCGAGGGCGCTTATAGTGCCCAGTTTTTGAAGTTTTGAGTGAGGCAGTAGGTTACTTAGGGTAGCAACCGCACCGCCATTCTCAAAGTCAGCAATCAGCGATAACATATGGCGTTGGTCGGAGCTTAAAATCGGCTGAGCCGGAACTGGGAATTCAGCTTGGCGCCTGAGTTCTATATTAGAATTTTCCAGTTCCACACGAAGAGCTTCCAACTGAGTCAGCTCCGAGTGTAGTTCAGAAATCTTAGCGTCTCGCACCTTAATTTTTCTACCCTCGGATCGGACAAAGTTCGCACCGAGTAGAACGATCACCAAGACAGGCAAGATCAGCTCCCATATGGCCATAGGAGTGGTCAGAGTCAGAACATCCTTAAGCCAGTCCAGCATGTGAGACAGCCAAGCGGGGAGAGCCCCATTCTCGACAAAGTAGGTGATCAGTGCCGCTCCTACTACACTGATGGTGGCTAGCACGCCCCCGACGGCCTTTCTCCACATTCCTTTCACTGAATAGCTCCCCTGTATGCCAAAGCGCCATTCTATCAGAGCATGATGGCGGTGGAGCACAGTCCTTTTCAGTACGAAGCCTTCCCCGCCGCCTTACAGGAATCACTTTGCAGAGCGTATACTGCATGTGAATGGGAAGAGTAAAAATAGCTTATCTGATTGCAGAAAACCAAGCAGGGGACATCAAGAGAATGACAAAAAAATTTATCATGGGGATTTTTTCGATATTGGTATTGAGTGGTGCACTAGTTTTATTGCCTTGGGCTCTAACCTTTCAAAGCTTCTCCCTCAGTACCGATCCCAGTGATTGGGGAGTGTTCGGGGACTACTTCGGTGGAGTCCTATCTACTGTAATCTCTGCACTAGGATTTATCGCTGTTATTGTTACGATTAAAGTGCAAGCTCAGGGAATCAAAGCTCAACTGTCCAGCATCGAGCAGGAGAAAGAGATTAGAGATGATGAGGTGTATAGGAAACAAGCCATTGAGTGCTTGAACGAAGCACTATTTAAGCTCAATGATCCTCGAGGTGGAGGACTTCTTAGGTGTAGAGTTGCATGGTTGGAATCAGCGAGGCTTATTCTCACAGCACAAGAGCTGTCAAACAACATCAAAAGTGAAAGTGTGCAAAAGGTGTATGCCACGTCAGTAAGATTAGTTCGTTCAAGATTTCAGACAAAACTTGACCCAAAAAACTGCCTAGAAACCATGCAGCCTAACTATTTTGACGGACCTGATTGGACAGCATACTTCAACAACAAAGAAACGGAGAGGTTAGAGAAACACTCTGTTTACGTGATATACGAGTTTGCCAGCTGGCAGAAGGATGAGGCCGACAACCTCGATTCTATCAAAGGTGAGGTTGATGTAGATCTCATTAATCTAGGGTATCTGGGAGCACGACTTTACATCATAAATCACCCCTAAATCCTGAGTGAAAACTCAATCCCGCCAAATTTTTCAGGCGCTTGTTTATGAAGCTTGATTTTTTAGGCTGGAAAGTAATCTCGTGTTGAAGCTTGGAATTGGAGTTTGTGTTCGAGGTGCTTAACTAAGAATAAAGCCGTGATTCGAGCGTTTGGGCTGTTTAGAAATAAGTCTCGGGACTCCTGAGAGCCCCATAGAACAGCTCTGGCTGTTGGAAGTATCAAGAACACTCACGCTTGATTCTGTACACCGTAGCGACACCACAGTCAGCCAGCTTAGCGATCTTGTCAGCAGACATGGTTGGATGTTCCTGCATTAGTGACTGTACCTCCGCCCATTTGGCGGTATTTCTACCTTTGCCTGTTGGCTTCCATTCAGGATCCGCAGCACGCTTGTTCTCCAGACCTTGCTTGATGCGTTCCACACGCTTCTCCTGATCCAGTCGTGCCATGGTTGCCATCAAATCGATCAGCATGTTGTTGATCACATCCATGATTTGCCCGGTGATTCCTTTAGCTTCAACCAGCATGTGGCTGGTGGGCAGATCAGCCACTACCAAACGAAGTCCTTTGGCCTTAATGGTGGCCTTGAGAGTCTCCCAGTCAGCCTGCGAGAGGCGACTCAGGCGGTCTACGGACTCAACCAATAGCACGCTTCCACTCTCGGCAGTGTCGAGCAAGGCGAGCAGCTCAGGACGGTTGAGCTTGGTGCCGCTGATGTTCTCGGCGTACACGCCAACGATGCTCAATCCCTTCTCGACAGCGAACAACTCCAAGGCGACTTTTGCACGGTTGGCGTCTTGGTCTTTGGTCGATGCTCGGAGGTAGAGGTGGGCGTTCATGGCTGACTATCCTTTGGTGTTAATGCGTATAGATTAATGATAGTAGAATCTCATAGCTATCCGCAATAGATATCTGATAGTGGATGGTGGGGTGCTATCGAACTATCGGATAGGTCTACTCCTTTGATAGCGAGCTAGTGCCGAAGCTTAAGAATTCCAGCTGTGATGACGGATACGTTCGCATCCAGTGCCTCCATTGCAGCGATGGCATGCTCGTGGGCTTCGCTTGAACCACTGGCTTTAGCCCACAGAGCTACTTCTTCGATTGCTGCGGCTAAAGCGTATTGGTTGCGCAGCAGGAGAGTGAGGACATCTGCTGTGGCTATATGAGTGTCTGTGTGTCTTGCATGGCTGTTGTCCCTGAGGGGGTGGCAAAGATCGTAGCTCAGTGCTAGGCAGTATGGGGTCTATGATGTTGGAGGAGACTTCCAGCCGCTGCTACCTTAGCCGCCATCCAACAACAGCAAACAATCACAATGAGGAAGTGACCAACATGAATGGATGGCAACGGTTGTGGGAGGTGGTGTCTATGATCATCGGTCTTTCGCTAATGGTGGTTGGAGAGCGACTTGTACCGAGCAAGGAAAGCATTGCTTTGAAATTCGACAAGCCGCTGACAGAAGAGCGTCAGTACTTGGCAGAGATCAAGGAGAAGCGTTTCAACACAGATGCTTTCAGTCAGGACTTCTTCGGTGGGTCTGCCCTAAAGGATACCGAGGTAAGGATTCTCGATTTAGAAACCCGACACAAATCCGAATTTGATTCGCTGTGGACTGACCAGCTCGAGATCAGAGGTGTCATTGTTGGCGTGTGGTTCGGGCTCTGTTTGGGACTGTATGCAATTGGTGCGACGGTGGGCTGGGTGTATCGAGGGTTTCGCCCTAAGGCGGCATAACCAACCACAGTTCACGATGTCCAAATGACGTATACCGATCTCAACGTCTTTCACAGACCAGCTTCGGTAAGGCAAGACCAGTCAAAGCCCCTCCAGCAGTTCCGACAGTGTCATTCCCAGTCCATCAGCAAGCACCTTGGCTGCATCTAAGCTGGGGTTGGCTGTCCCCGTCTCAATTCGTGACATGTACGTTCGAACGAAGCCACACCGATCAGCAAAAGCTTCCTGACTGAAGCCCTGACTGGTGCGTAGCTCTCGGATTCGTTGGCCGAAGCCCTTTCTAAGATTCTGATTTGGTTGCATCTCTGAATGATGGTCGGATGCACTCCAATCGTGAACACACCATCTGATGACACACCAAATGATACATTGCTATCCTAACCATCTGTACACGCGAGCAAATCAGAGGTGTGGTGCGAGCAAAGAAATTTGCATTCACCAGCAATGATGAAGGTTACGAGTCATTGAATTGCTAGGTGGCGACTGAAAATAAAATGTAATCACTATCCAGAGGTGTGGTCGATGCGTTCAACGAATGTTCCGTTTTTTTTAATTGCGTGCTTTTTTTGTGTGGATGCTTGGTCTCAAACGACCATGGGATATTACCGAACATGTGCTAATTACAATCCAGACTACGAAGAGGTATATGAGAACTCTAAAAAAAATACGCTGGTCGATGGTGTTGATGACCTAAATCAATATCTTCGAGAAAGTGGGTGTCGCAAACAAATTATTAGGGCTGTAGAGATTGTCAGGGAGCAAAGTAAATCTTGTGTGGTGCCTAATTATCCTGATTATGATACTTATCAGCGTGGTTTGATTGGTTATCTGAAAAGAAGCGAGTTTCAGAGTAATGTTACTTTAATGGGAGCTCCGATCGAAATGGTGGCTCCTGATGTTTTGAGGTATATGCTCAAGTGTTTTGAATTTAAATAGGCCCTTTTACATTGGCTGGGATTATTTATCTGATTGTTCTCTGGTGATGGTGGTTTTTTGTTGGTGTGGTCGAGACTGCACAACTTTCCTAATGGACTTCTTAGGATTGATGTGCAGATTTTATCTTGAGATCTTTTATTAAGATTGCAATGTGCATTGCTTCTATCTCAGGCGATCTGAAGTCGCCAGTCTTCTCTCCAGCTTGGTAGGGTGTTTCGATGCACACCGGTTAGGCGAACTATCTCAGCATTCCTCTTTCCTTGTGCGAACAGCTGATAGACTTCAACTCTGCGTGCGTCCAGAGTCGTTCTACGGTCCTCACTCACTGGACACATTTCAGATAGACTCCAATCGATCACTGCATCCGGCATATAGGTGGAGATAAGATACTCAGCTACTCGTCCATCTTGCACAAACAGTTGTATCGGCTTGGTATTGCTTCTGTCACGTAGTGCTGTCCTTGTAGCTGCCTGTAAGCTGGGTTCCAAAAATCTGGTGACGATGAATCCTTGGCGAAATACGCGACCATACTTGGCTGCCAGAAACTCTAACGCGAGCTGATCGGATGGCGATGGGTTCCCACCAAACAAGAGAATGGCATCAGTTTCGCTTTGGTACTCGTTCAAGCCCCGACTGTCGATTGAGCAACGGTGAACGGCCCCCCTTGGCAACCATCTGAAACTAGCCCAACCGTTGCAGAATAGCAGTGGAGTTCCAGTAGCCTGCTTAAGAACTACCTCTAGAATGTGGTCAATCACCAGATTTTCCCCCTGCTTCTGGTGATCAGTAGTGCTGCTGTTATGAGCAGTCTCAGTCACTGCGGATTTACTGTAATTACGTCCCTTGGGCATGACAGGGTAGATCGTGACGGCAGAGGTGTAGCCATCAAATGTTGGCGTGAATTCCGACCGTGCGTATGTGAATCCATGTACCTGAGCAAAATCATCGAACTGGCTACCGGCTACACTGGCCGCAAGAACGTGCACCTCTTCTGCCGCTGCTAAGGTGTCCCAGCAACTGGACTCAATAACTGCTCGAACATACCTGTTGCCATTAGGAATAGGCGAATCAATAAAGACCGGATGCCCATCTTTTAGGCATTCGTATATGCGAGCCCCTTCCTTACTCAGCATCGATGTGCGTTCCGCACCTGCTGACACAGCTTTGAAGGTCGCGAGTGTTGTTTCAACCGCTTCAGAGCAACCCTCTCGAATGTATAGACGCCCGTCGTGCTCCATCGCATTCACCAGCAACTGATCAAGTTCTGACGGTTCGAAAGGAAAGGCTGGAAAATCAACCACAGTCGGCAGTTCATCAATGACTAGCATCCAGCCAAAAAGCAAATTGGATTGTATGGAAAAGATGCTGTGATGTGTCGTGATAATCAGATGGCTTTCTTTCTTTTTCAAAGCAGACTCTAGTTCCGAGCCAACGTGATCACAGGTGGTGGAATTGATGACGCGGTAAGAAAGGTCAGCAGGCAAGCGGCTAACAAAGCTATCGGTGAGGTTGAGGGTTGGGAGTGCAAGAACGATAGATCGTCCCGCTGAAAGCAGGGATGGAATCTGGTTAATAAATGCTTGAGTCTTACCCGCGCCTGGAGCGGATACAGCGGTGTAGATCACTTTATTGGGGGCGAAACCGATCATCATCATTTCTCCTATTTAAGTTCACGTCATTGGCGTTACCTCGGGTATTGCCGGTTAATTGGTAAATCGTATGCACAAAAAAGCCTCTTCTAAAACGCTGCCGAAACAGTGTCCGTGAGAGGCTATTCTAGGTGTCGGTCTGTCCGTCGAGACAGGCGAGCATAATGCACGTTTTACCGGCTTCTGTCAATGGATAGTTGACTCATGCTCTATTTTGTGAGTGGATAGAGCGTATGGATGGCTTCTTGCTACTATTCCAGCAGAGCTTACACAGTTTTGGACTATCAATATCCTGATCAAGCAAAGGAATGTATGTCACAGGTCTCAATCCCCCATGTTGCCTTTCTACTCCTCGAACCTCAGCCAGCATCTGTGGCACCAGCATTACTCGTTGATGCTCCTAGGCTTCTTCCGGAGTTTTATCTCGATGATGAACACCATGGGCTGATCTACTGCCCTGAATGCGGTGTCAAGTGTGGTAGACGTCCTCGCAAGACGCCAAAACGAAAAGATGGAGTCCCTGCATTCTACTTCCATATGCCCGGATTCGAAACGGTCGAATGCCCTCATAGGAAGAAAGCCAGTGCAGGAGGAGGGGATGGAGATAACGGCAAAGAGAGGCGAGCCATTAACCTCGTCACATTCGCAGGTTGGAAGACCTTGGCGGAAAATGAGGAGGATGACGACGATGAAGACGATCAGGACCAAAACCCGCGTAAGAGGAAGGAGGTGCGGGGCGGTTCATCGGTGAATGGTCGCGGGTTTGAAAATTTTTTTGATGCCGATGGAAATTTGCTCAACCCGGGGCACTTTCATACTGTAGGTAGGTTGGTGCGACTAGCTCAGATAAACCTTGATATTGCTATCCAGTTTGAAGGTGAGGACGCTATCAGGTTGCGCGATCTCATAGTATCTATCGAGAAGGCTCAGCGTAATATAAAACAGTACTTAGGGAAAAGTTTCCTGTTTTTCGGTCAGCCCTCCTCCATCATAAAAGGTAAGTTTAATCGAGTTTTCTTTAACTTCCAATCACCCCAGCATGAACTAAGCGGCCATTGTGAGTTGGATATTTTCGAAAGTCGAGGTTGGAAAACTTTTGAGCGAGATCGTTATTATCTCTTCTATGGTCGTGTTGAGGGTGATGAAAGTCGTTCTATTGTAAGGGTGCTGGAGTCAGGCCAAATAGATCGAGTTCCATTGACCGCGCGTGATCTGTTCAACGAGTTGCGGTAACGTGCCGTACTCGCATGCTGCGTTTACCAGCCAGTTAATGAGCTTTTGTGCTGGAGATTTTTCTAAAACTGATTTTTGTTGAGGAATCCAGCCTCTGCTTGATTCGGACGCTCATTCACCCCAGTAAATGTGGGATGAAACTAATATGAGTGATTGAAGTATTGGGTAAGTAGGTGGCGTATTTTCCGGGTTTTGGAGGGTTTACGGGGTTTTAGAGGCAGCCAATCCCGAGGTACATCATGGCTGCCCGTGTGTTTGATCAGTCGATCAGGTGCAGCACATCCCTGACGTTCAGGTGGGAGTAACGTGCTACGGATCGAGTATCTCTGTGTCCTGAGACGATCATGATCTGGGCGTTGTTGAACCCCTTCTTCGCGACGTTAGTGATTCTCGTATGCCTGAGTTGGTGCAGCCTGACGCTGCTGCCCAAACCTGCTTTTACACGTGCCAGACGCACAGCCTGAGATACGGCGTGTGGCGTGACAGTGAAGATCATGCCATTTGGATGGCGTTCCACAGTGGCCCACAGCTGGGCGAGTTCAAGTATCTCAACGGCACGGTGGGTGAGGGGGACTGAACGAGTGCCGTTCTTCCCATCGATTACATCGGCAATGCGTTCTTTGAGGTGCAGGCAGTCTTTCGTCAGCTTCAGGATTTCAGATCGCCGCATGGCGGTTTCGTATGCGAGTTCAACGATGAGCTTCATTGTTGGAGATAGCTTCGCCATTAGCCGCTCAAGTTCGCTCGCACGGATCACCTTGTCGGAAGACCGGTCAGGTTTGGGAAGTGCAATGTCGCTTACAGGGTTACGAACGTCGATCAGTAGGCCACGTTTGGCGAACCTGTAGAAGCGGGACATGAACGCTAGCTGCGTCCTGCACGTAGATGGCTTCACTTTCCTCAGTCGCATAATCTTGAAGTCGTTAACCATCTGCGGCGTGATTTCGTGAATTGGCTGAGTGAAGTGTCTGCCCAGATGTTCCACGATTTTGAGTGCGTGGTCGTAGCTGCTTTTACCCTTGAGCATCGTTTCGCAGTAAATCATTCCGAGCGTATAGATGGTGTGTTGCTTGCGGTCCATCGTCACGGCTTCGATATGTTTCGCCCATGACTCTGCTTCGGCCTTGGTGCTAAAGGTTTTCGACTGGGGAGATTTACCTTGAATCCGTACCTGAGCATTCCAGTTGCCGGACGGAAGTAAGCGGAAAGTGGCCATTTTTGACGCCTCATGATGTGAATGGGCGTTCTGTGAAATCCAAGAGCACCAAGGCTTGCAGCTTGCGCAAGCAGACATTGACATGGTGGGGGTCGTTGGTTCGAGTCCAATCGCGCCTACCAAACAAAATCCGCTCTGCTGGGCGGTCTAGAAGGGCTCACCGAAAGGTGGGCCCTTTTTTGTTGCCTGCGATTTGCAAAACTTTTGCAAAAGTCCCACCTTTTCAGGTCGGCTTTCACCTTCATGTAAACCGCCGCTTCAGAGTTATGCGGAACTAAAATCGGCAATACCGTCTACCTTTCAAGTGGGTATTCCCTTTTGGATAAGACGATCATGTTGAAATCTCGCTCGTTTGTAGCCGCTGTTACCTGCCTTGCTTTGGCCATTGGCTCAGTGACGGCGCTGGCCGACCCAGGGAATGGGAAGGGTCAAGGCAATGGAAAAGGCAACTCTCAGGGCGGCCAGGGCCATGGCAACCAGGGTAATAAGGGGAAAGGTTCCAGCGCAGATGATTGGGCGCGCGGCCCCAGCATTGACCGGGGCGGCGTACTGGGTGTGGTCGGTGGCTACCGTGACTATTGGCGCCCAGGCCCTTCGCTGCCACCCGGAATACAAAAGAACCTGGCCAGAGGAAAACCTCTTCCTCCTGGCATTGCCAAGAAGCTGGATGGTCGCTTGCTCGGCAGACTGCCCCATTACGACGGCTACGAATGGCAACAAGCGGGTACTGATCTCATACTGGTCGCAATCGCTTCCGGCATAATTTACGAAGTCCTCAACGGGGCCTTTGATTGATGTGCTTACGGAGCCGTGACCTCGTCGCCCGGGTCGCGTCTGCACTCACTTAAGCTGATATTCCGACCACTATCGTTTGGGGAAACGGCCACCGGACTTCACGTTCTGGTATGTCTCTACAAACAGCCAGGCAACCCTTTCAGGCTCGGTCGGTATTCAAGAGGGCGTACATTGCAAAGTCCCAGGCCTGCCACGCACCATACGGAACGACCTCAGCGTTCCTTCGTATTGATATCCGCTTTTTTTCAGGACGTTGGCCGAGCGAGGGTTCGTAACGAGAACGGTGCCTTGTACCCGGACAAAGCCATATATCACAGGCAAAGAAAAGCCCGCGATGGGGAGCGCGGGCTTGAGGGTTTCACCAGGAGCAGGGAAACCATAGATGTTTATCTGTGAAAGGAATGTGAAAGGGTTTCAGCGCCCAGCGTTGTCACCAGCCAGAGCCAGGTTGCCCAGCACCTCATCAATCAGCCCAAGCTGCCAGTTGAAGTACGGATTGAACGTCAACCGCGCGTGCATCTTGCCCGGCTCACGATAACCCCAGTCCGAATACCAGACCTCTGAGCCTTGTTCGCAGGCGCGGGTGGCGTCTTCCGTCTGGCCGTTCCAGCAAAACCGCAGGCTGCCCTGTTCGCCGTAGAGCGGGTTGTCGGGTGAGAACAACAACCCCATGTGTGAGAACTGGCTGATCCGCAGTTCTGGCACGTAGTCGGTGCGCGCTTTTACCCGCTGCGTATCCCAGGCGCTCTCCGGCAGTGTTCCGTACCAGGCCAAGCGGCTGTGTGGATGACTGAAGCGCTGTTGGAAGGTCTCCAGCACATAGTTCGTATCGAGCACTGAGTCGTGCGCTGCTACGGCAATGAACACCGGTTTGTCGTAGGGACGACGCTCGAGGTCCTGGCGGGCTACTCGGCTGCTTCGGTAGAACTGGGCGAAGCCATTGGTGGGGACGGTCATGTAGCGCACCAGGCTCTGCTGTGGCCGGCTGGCGTCTGGCGCCAGCAGCCACGGGCGGGCCCAACTGATAAGGGGTGTCAGCCAGTCGTAGGTCATACTGGACTGGAAAGCGGGGGAGAACAGCAGCAGCCCGGCGACGTCGTCGTGTTTGTAGGCGTAGTCGAGGACCAGGTTGGCACCGGTGGAGAAGCCGCCGAGGTAAATCTCGCCCACTTCTGCGCGAAGTATCGCGGCCTGTTCGTCCACCACCCGGCGCCAGTCTTCCATGCGTACTTGCAGCATGTCGGCCGGTTGTGTGCCGTGGCCGGGAAGCAGCACGGTCCTTACCAGGAAGCCGCGCGCAGCCAGTGCGCTGCCGATATCGTGAAACGACCACGGAGAGTCGCCCAGGCCGTGCACGAGGATGATCCCGCGTTTGGGTGTTCCGGCCGGGCGCCATTCCTGCGGCGCGTTCCAGTTGAGTTCGGCTTCCTTGTCGGTGCCCTGGAAGTCGCGATACTTCCGCAGCCACTGCAGGGTATCGAGGCGATACGACTCGAACGATTTCTGGCCCAAAGGCATGGCCGATTCGGCGATGGCGGTATTGGCAAATAGAAGGGTAATGATCGCGAAGGCAGCGCTTCGCAGCATCGTGCGCATGGAGAAGGAGCGGGTGTTGTTCAAGGCGGGTTCCCGGCGTCGCGTAACCGTAAAGTCATGCACGATAATCACCGGGCTGCCGCTGCTGGTAGTGCAAAACAGTCGCAAGACATTTCGCCTGTAGCGCTGGCCGGCGCAGGAAAAGGCGCCACCGCAGCGGGCATGCTCACTGCTGGGAAAGGATCGCCTGGACCAGCCCTGGAAACCGGCTGTCCATTACATCAGTGCGCAACGAGTTCATATGGGTCGTGCCAACACTGCGGGTGTGAACAAGCCCCGCATCCCTTAACACCCGGAAGTGATGGGAGACACTGGATTTCGGCCGTCCGCCGTCCAGCTCGCCGCAGGTGGCCTCGGTGACGCCAGCCAGGCAGCGAACGATTTCCAGTCGAACAGGGTCACTTAACGCGTAGAGCACGCGTTCGAGAATCAGGTCTTCGGCATTGGGGTGTTTGAAGGCTCGCATGAAGCGAATGATAACAGGGCTATCGCTTAACACCATAGTTCGATTAGCATCGAACAATCGAAAATTATCCCACCTTCGCTTCAGGAGATTTTTCATGGCTGCATTGTTCGAACCCTACAAGCTGAAAGACGTGACGTTGCGCAACCGGATCGCTATCCCGCCGATGTGCCAGTACCAGGCTGACGACGGCATGGTCAACGACTGGCACCACGTGCATCTCGCCAGTATGGCCCGTGGCGGCGCGGGTCTGCTGGTGGTCGAGGCGACCGCTGTAGCGCCTGAAGGGCGCATCACACCTGGCTGCGCGGGGATCTGGAGCGACGCGCATGCGCAAGCCTTCGTGCCCATGGTCAAAGCCATCAAGGCCGCAGGTTCGGTCCCTGGCATCCAGATTGGTCACGCCGGTCGTAAGGCCAGTTCCAATCGTCCGTGGGAAGGCGATGACCATATCCCGGCTTCCGATGCCCGGTCCTGGCAGACCATTGCACCATCGGCCATCCCTTTTGGCGCACACCTGCCGAATGTCCCACGCGCGATGACCCTGGAAGATATCGCGCGGGTTCGCCAGGACTTCGTCGATGCTGCTCGTCGTGCCCGTGACGCCGGTTTTGAATGGATCGAACTGCATTTCGCCCACGGTTACCTGGGCCAGAGCTTTTTCTCCGAGCATTCCAACCAACGCACCGATGCCTACGGTGGCAGCTTCGATAACCGTAGCCGCTTCCTGTTGGAAACCCTTGCCGCAGTGCGCGAGGTATGGCCAGAAAACCTGCCACTGACCGCACGGTTTGGCGTGATCGAATATGACGGTCGTGACGAGCAGACCCTGACGGAGTCCATCGAGCTTGCCCGTCGTTTCAAGGCCGGTGGCCTGGACTTGCTGAGCGTCAGCGTCGGTTTCTCCACGCCCGATGCCAACATTCCGTGGGGCCCGGCATTTATGGGGCCGATCGCCGAGCGTGTGCGTCGCGAGGCCGGTTTGCCGGTGACTTCTGCCTGGGGCTTTGGTACTCCGCAACTGGCAGAAGGTGCGTTGCAGGCCGGGCAGCTCGACTTGGTATCGGTAGGGCGCGCCCATTTGGCCGATCCACATTGGGCGTACTTTGCGGCCAAGGAACTGGGGGTCGATAAGTCATCCTGGACCTTGCCCGCGCCTTACGCTCACTGGCTGGAACGTTATCGCTAAGTAGCGCCAACAGACGGGCGGCACCGAATTCGGGTGCCGCTCCTTTCAGAAACGGCTCAGCCGATAGGGCTCCAGCGCCGGCAAGTCCTGACTGAAAAACGCGGGCGACACCAGTTGACCAATCAATTCGGCTGTCACCGCGGCCTGCGTCAGCCCCAGGTGCTGATGCCCAAACGCAAGCAACACCTTGCCATCGCACACCTTGTCGATAATCGGCAGCGAGTCCGGCAGGGAAGGGCGAAACCCCATCCATGGCGTTGCGTCCTCCGCACTCAAATTACGCCGAAACAACCCATGACTCAGCCGGTGCAACTGCCAGGCGCGCTGCATGTTCGGTGGTCGATCAAGGCCCGCGAATTCCACCGTGCCCGCCAATCGCAGCCCGTCGGTCATGGGCGTCATGATGAACTTGCGCTCCAGTGAGGTGACGGCAAACGGCAGTCGCTCATGCTCATGGGGCAGCATCAGGTGATAGCCGCGCTCGGTGTCCAGCGGGACCTTGTGGCCCGTGAGTGCCGCAGTCAATTTGGCCGAATGCGCGCCGCAGGCAATCAATACCTGGCGCGCCGCCACTGCGCCTTGGTCGGTCATCAACGAGACGCCGTGTGCGTCCAGCTTGCCGCCTACGACTTGTCGCCTGAGAAACTGCACCCCGCTGGCCTTGGCTGCGTCCATCAGTTCGCAAACCACCCGGTAGGGATCGAGAAAATGACCGGTACGCGGAAAGAACAACCCGCCCTGAATGCTTTCGCTGAGTTGCGGCGCCACATTCTGCACCGCACGGGCTTGCCAATAATCCACCGGCACTTGTTGCTGGCGCATGCGGGCTTGCACGGCGTCGATGGCTTGTCGCGACGCGGGGCGTTCGAAGACCAGCAGCGAGCCGTCTTCGCGCATCAGTTCGGTGCGATCAATACTGCCCAGCAGCCGGTGCCAGGCGCCCAGGCTGCTTTCATTAAGGGCGCGAATGCCGGCGACCGTGCGCTGGAATGGCGCCGGGCGCAGGTTCAACAGCAGGCGGGTAAACCATGGCAGCGCGCGCGGCATGTATTTCCAGTCCAGGCGCAACGGGCCCATCGGGTCCATGAGCATGGCGGGCAAGCGCGTCAGGATCGACGCGTCCGCAATAGGGAACACCTGCTCGGTCGCCAGGTGCCCGGCGTTGCCGAACGAGGCGCCATGGCCGGGTTCCTGCTGGTCAATGATCACCACGTGCCGCCCCTGGCGGGCCAGTTGCAGCGCGCAGGCAACGCCAATGATTCCGGCGCCCACTACGGCGATATCAGGCATGACGTTATCGGACATGGCCTAGGCTTCTCTCTGACCGTCGAGCAAGCGCCGCAACAGCAACGGGTTGCCGTGTTGCAGCGCCGTCGGCAGCAAGCCATCCGGGAAGTCCTGGTAGCATACCGGCCGCAGGAATCGCAGGATCGCGGCCGTGCCCACCGAGGTGGTGCGCGAGTCCGAGGTGGCCGGGAAAGGCCCGCCATGCACCATCGCATCACACACTTCCACGCCGGTCGGCCAGCCGTTGACGAGCAGGCGGCCGGCCTTGCGCTCCAGGGTTGGCAGCAATGCGCGGGCGGTTTCCAGATCGTCGTCATCCAGGTGCAGCGTGGCGGTGAGTTGGCCTTCCAGGTGTTCGCTGACCTGGCGGACTTCATCGGCATTGGCGCATTGCACAATCAACGAGGCGGCGCCGAAGATCTCGGCCTGCAGGTTGTGATTGGCGAGGAAGTCACGGGCCTGGGTCACGAACAGATGGGCTCGGCCCTGGTTGGGGCCCGCTGCCGGCAAACCTGTACCCGCGACCTGAGCGTGCTTGGCAAACTCGCTGACGCCGTCTTCGTAAGCCTTGAAGATCCCCGGGGTGAGCATGGTCTGGGCAGCGCTGCGTTGAAGCCAATGGGTGGCGCTGTCAATGAAGTGGTCCAGCGCTTGTCCGGCAACGGCAATCACCAGTCCGGGGTTGGTGCAGAACTGGCCGGCACCCTGGGTGAGGGACGCGATAAATCCCTGCGCCAATGCTTCGCCCCGCGTGCTCAGTGCCGCCGGAAACAGATAAACCGGATTGATCGAACTCATCTCCGCATACACCGGAATCGGCTCGGGACGCGCCTGGGCTGCCTGGCACAAGGCGATGCCGCCGCTGCGCGAACCGGTAAAACCCACGGCCTTGATACGTGGGTCGCAGACCAGTGCAATGCCTACTTCGCGGCCCGAGCCGTACAGCAGCGAAAACACCCCTTCAGGCAGGCCACAGTGCTGAACGGCCTTGGCCACCGCGCGGCCCACCAGTTCGCTGGTGCCAGGATGCGCGCCGTGAGCCTTCACGATCACCGGGCAACCGGCCGCCAGTGCCGACGCGGTATCACCGCCGGCCACCGAGAATGCCAGCGGAAAATTACTCGCGCCAAAGACTGCCACGGGCCCCAGCGGCACCTGGCGCTGACGCAGGTCCGAGCGGGGCAGCGGTTGGCGATCCGGCTGCGCAGAATCGACCCGCACATCCAGCCATTCACCGGCGCGCACGGTACGGGCAAAGGTACGCAACTGCTGGCAGGTGCGTCCGCGCTCGCCCTGGATGCGTGGGCGCGGCAGGCCGGTCTCGGCCATCGCCCGTTCAATCAGTTCATCGCCCAAGGCTTCGATTTCGCTGGCGATGGTTTCAAGGAATTCTGCGCGAGCCGCCAACGACGTTTCGCGATAGTTATCGAAGGCGCTCCACGCCAACGCGCAGGCGTGTTCGACATGTTCGGCGGTGCCGCCGGCGTAGGCGGGTTCCAACGCAAGGTTGGTGGCAGGATTGATCGCCCGGATGGCCTCGCGGCTGCCTGGAATGGAGTGCTGACCAATCAGCATGGTGCCCTTCAGAGTCATGGCGTAGTCCTGAAAGTAAAGATAGGCCTGGCAAAGAAAATCCACTGTGGGAGCTGTCGAGCCCGAGTGAGGCTGCGATGCAGGCGCTGCGGTCTGGCAGGCACTGCGCGGTGATCCCATCGCAGCCTCGCCCGGGCTCGACAGCTCCCACATTTGATTTTTGTTGCCGACAGTAGTGTTAAGCGACGTTCTGCTCGGCCGACCAGTTGGCGTACCACTGGCGGAACAGCGCGTACTGGTTCTCGGCATAACGACGCTGGGCATCGCTCAGGGCATCGGTTTCGTTGAAGTGCAGGGTGTATTCCTTGTCGCCGTTGAGCACCATCAGGTGCTTGTAGAACAGCACCAGGTCGCAGCCTTCGTCGAAGGACGACAGCACTGCCAGCGCCGATTCCAACTCCCGGGCCTGGCGGCGTGCGGTGGCGTCGCCCTTGGCGGCTTTCTTGCTCAGGGCCACCAGTTGCAGCACTTCCCGCGGCAACGCGTTGCCGATGCCGGTGATTGCGCCGGTGGCGTTGCAGTTGACGAAACCGTGGACCACCTGGGTATCCACGCCCACCATCAGGGTCACGTCATCGTCCCTGGAGGTGATGTGCTCTGCCGCGTAACGCAGGTCGGCAGCGCCGCCGAATTCCTTGAAACCGATCAGGTTCGGGTACTCGCGGCGCAGTTCGAAGAACAGGTCGGCGCGGGTGGCGAAGCCGTAATAAGGGCTGTTGTAGATCACCGCCGGCAAGTTCGGCGCCGCCTTGAGGATGGCCGCAAAGTGATCCTTTTGCGCAGTCGCCGAGGCGCCACGGGACAGCACGCGCGGGATGACCATCAAGCCGTGGGCCCCGACTTTCGCTGCGTGCGCCGCGTGGGCCACGGCTTCACGGCTGTTGACCGCGCCGGTGCCGACGATGGTCGGTACGCCGGCGGCCACCAGGCGCGCCACGCCTTCCTGGCGCTCGGCCTCGGTCAGCAGCGGCCAGTCGCCCATGGAGCCGCAGTACACCACCGCGCTCATGCCGATATCGATCAGTTCGCGACCCTTGGCAACCAGTGCGTCGAAGTCCGGTTTGCGCTCGGCGGTGCACGGGGTCATCAGGGCGGGGATGCAGCCGGTGAAAATGTGGGTGTTCATGGTTTCAGCTCCAGTTTGATTGAAGGGGCGGGGGCGGTTCAGATGCCCCACGCGAAGGGATCCTGTTCGTCGATCAGCAAGGTGCTGTCGGCGGTCATGTAGGCGCGGCCGGTGATGGAAGGGCGCACACGGTCGCCTTCCCATTCATAGCTGCCTTCGAATTGGCTGCCGGTGATGCTCGCCTGCACCCAGGGTTCACCGGCGGCGAGTTTTCCGTCGGCCGCCAGGCACGCCAGCTTGGCGCTGGTGCCGGTGCCGCAGGGCGAGCGGTCGTAGGCTTTGCCCGGGCACATGACGAAGTTGCGGCTGTCAGCCCGGGCGTCGTCGGCGAACAGTTCGATATGATCGATCAGTGCGCCGTCTTCGCCGTGGATGCCCTGGGCCTCAAGGGCCTTGAGCATGGCCCAGGTGTAATCGGTCAGGGCTTCGACGTTGTCCATGTGCAGCACGTGCCCGTGCTCGGAGACGAGGAAGAACCAGTTGCCGCCCCAGGCGATGTCGCCGTAGACCCGGCCATACCCGGGCACATCCACCGGCACCTGTTGGCGATAGCGATAGGCAGGCACGTTGCGCAGGGTTACCGCGCCGTCTGCATGCAGCGTGGCGCTGACCGGGCCGACGGGCGTGTCGATCTTGTGCACTCCCGGGGCGATCCGGCCCAGGTGATGCAGCGAGGCAACCAGGCCGATGGTGCCGTGGCCGCACATGCCGAGGTAGCCGGCGTTGTTGAAGAAAATCACGCCGCAGGTGGCATCGGCCGAGACCGGCGCGCAATACAGCGCGCCCACCAGCACATCGTTGCCACGGGGTTCCAGCAGGCATGCCCTGCGCCATGGGTCATGCCGGGTGCGCAGGTCGTCGAGCTTGTCGAGCATGGTCTCGCCGGCAAGCTCGGGGAAACCGCTCATCACCAGGCGCGTGGGTTCGCCGCCGGTGTGGGAGTCAATGATGTGGACTCGTTTCATATCGCTATCCATTCAGGGGTGGGCTGACGTTCAGGAAGCAAGCTGCACCCGGCCCATGTCGGGCTCAGGGGCTTCGCTTTCGTCGTCTTCGGTTTCCAGGCGAACCAGATGGGCCGGCACGCCGGTGGCCGCGCCCCAGTAATAAATACCCAGCGCGCAGGCGGCGACGACCACGGTGTCGAACGGATGGCTGAGGATGCCCAGGCCGCCGAAGCTGCCGAGTTTCGACAGGATGATGGTCACGGCGTAGAAGCCGATCAGCCAGGCGGAAGAGCGCACCTGGCGGCCCAGGCTGAGGTGCAGGGTCGGCACAAAACGGCCGCACAGCAGGTACACCACAAACATCAGGATTTGCAGGCCGAGCAGCCACGACACGGTGCTCCAGCCCGACCAGTAGACAATCAGCGCGGCGATGATGAACGACAGCGGGCCGAGCAGCCCCATCCACTTGACCCGGAACGGGCGCGGCAGGTCAGGCGCATTGCGGCGCAGGGCGGCAACGGACACCGGCGCCACGGCGTAGCTCAGCACCAGCGCGGCGGACACCACGTTGATCAGCGCTTCCCACGACGGGAAGGGCAGGGTCCAGAACACCGACAGGCCAAAGGTCAGCCACAGCGCCGGGCGCGGGATGCCGGACTTTTCATCGATGCGGGTGAAGACCTTGAAGAAGGTCCCGGTTTGCGCCCAGCCGTAGATCACCCGTGGCGTGGCGTTCATGTAGATGTTGCCGCAACCGCTGGGGGAGATCACCGCGTCGGCGACCACCAGATAGGCCAGCCAACCCACACCCAGGGCGAGGGCGATATCGCGGTACGGCAGGGCCAGTTCCTTGGCGACGCCGGCCCAGCCGTTGGCGAGCATTTCGGTGGGGATGCCGCCGAGGAAAGCGGTCTGCAACAGCACGTAGATCGCAGTGGAGAGCAGCACCGACAGGATCAGTGCAATCGGAATCGTGCGTTGCGGGTTTTTCACTTCGCTGGCCACCGAGATGATCGGCGTCAGGCCCAGGTAAGCGAAAATCACCCCGCCGGCGGACACCGCCATTTCAATCCCCGAGAGGCCGAACGGCGCAAAGCCCTGGCTGTGGAAATTCTCCGGCTTGAAGAAGGTGAACAGCACGCCGATCACCAGCAGCGGCACGATGAACTTGAATACGCTGACCAGGTTATTGGCCATGGCGAAGGTCTTCACGCTGCGGTAGTTGAGGGCGAAAAACAGCGAGAGCAGCGCAAACTGCACGAACCAGCCGAGGACGGTGGGGTTGCTGGAGCCCGCTTGCGTCAACTCGGGAAACCACGCTGCGGCGTATTGGCGCGAGGCGACCACTTCAATCGCCACCAGGCTCGAAAACGCGATCAGCGTGATGAAGCCCATCAGGTAGCCCAGCAGCGGGCCATGGGAGTAAACCGGGTAGCGCACCACGCCACCGGCGCGGGGCAATGCCGCCCCCAATTCGCAATACACAATGCCCAGCAGCAGTACGGCGAAGCCGCCCAGCAACCAGGAAAAAATCCCCGCCGGACCGGCGATGGCAGAGACGTGACTGGCCGCGAACAGCCAGCCCGAACCGAAGATCGCTCCCAGTCCGATAAAGGTGAGGTCGATCAATGAAAGCTGTTTCTTGAACTTGCCTTGGGCTGACATAGCGGCGCCTTCTTGTGGGTTATTGGATAGGCATGCAGTGCCATACAGTGAACCCATCAACGGCGCCGCGATTGATGTTTTGCGCAGGCTGTGATGACGAAATCAGCACAATTTCGAGTGCTCGACAGGGCCAGCGCCATGCGGCAATCTGCTCGCCAGGCACCGCCCGCCGGGCGCCTGGCCTGTCCGCAAAATGCAGGAGAGAGCGTCATGATGCAGAGCGCGTTCGCCACCCTATGCCAAGGGAGCGAGTCCCACCGCCCGCACACCATTGAAGAATTATTGGCAGGGGTGGGGCTGTTGTTGCCGATGCTGGACGTGATTCCCAACGCCGCGATTTTTATCAAGGACGTGCAGGCGCGCTACGTATTGGCCAACCGCACCCTGGTGCAACGGTGCGGCTTGAAGCACTTGCAACCGTTGCTGGGAAAAACCAGCGCCGAGGTGTTCCCCGCGCAATTGGGCCCCGGTTATACCGAACAGGATCGGCGGGTGCTGGAGCAGGGGTTTGTGCTGGAAGACCAGCTGGAATTGCACCTCTACGGCACCCGCGAGCCGGGTTGGTGCCTGACGCACAAATGGCCGCTGTACAACCGCGACGGTGCAATCATCGGCCTGGCGGGGATCTCGGTCGACCTGCAGACCGCCAGTGAAACCCACCCGGGCTATCAACGGTTGGCGGCAGTGGATGAGCACATTCGGGCGCATTTCAACCGGCGTGTCACGTTGGGTGAACTGACGCGGATCGCCGGGATTTCAGTGGCGCAACTGGAGCGCTACTGCAAGCGCGTGTTCCACCTGACGCCGCGCCAGATGATTCAGAAAGTGCGCTTGGAGCATGCGCACCGGCTGCTGCATACCGAGATGCCGATCACTGAGGTGGCGTTGCAGTGCGGGTACACCGACCACAGTGCGTTTACCCGGCAGTTCAAGGCGTTGACCGGGTTTACGCCTCGGCAGTATCGGCAGGCGACGAGCGTGCAGTGATGTCTAATTGATATTGTCTGCGTACAATCGCCCATGGCCGCCGTTGGCCTGTCTGGTTTACAGGGAGTTTGTCTTTGAAAAAGGTCTTATTGGCACTGTTCTGCAGCCTGGCGACAGGTTGTGTCGGTTTTTACCAACAACCAGCCCCCACCGCGCCTCATGCAACGCTCGAAGCTATCCCGGGCACTAACACCCTGTTGAACGGTGGCGTGCAAATGTATTGGGCCTACTACGACCCGGGCTGCAATGACACGGCCGAGACCGGCGTGCTGGGCACTCGCAAAGGCGAGGTCAGCGAGCGGTTTTTACTGATCCCCGACCGGCGCATCTACGTCAACGTCATGAGCAGCGGTGGCGCCAACAAGAAAGGCGAAAACTATTTTCGCAGTTGCGCCAACGTCGCCAGTTTTATCCCTGCCGTTGGCGCGACTTATCAAATCGTCCAGGCGGTTCCCGTGAGTGGCTGCGTGGTGGAGATCACCGACAAAAATACCGGGCGGGCGCCTGAGTCGTTCAGAAGAGAAGCGGTCGTCGGTGGGTGTTCGCCTTGATTCAATAGGGCCGTGTGACCTTGTTCAAATACCCTGGCCAGCCTTCAGCGTTTCAAACATCGCCTCCGCCGCCAGCGCATGCACCTTGCGCGTCGGGTGCCATTCATCCCAGTAGTAATGTGCATCCGGGTTTTCACACACCGGCTTCACGTCTGGATAGGTGTGTTGGCAGGGCGTATCCAGGTCTTTCAACCCCGCAGCCTCGGGCGCCGCACGCAGCTTGTCGCTGAAGGCCACATGGTCGAAGTAGCGGATGCTGACCTGGTGGGTTTTAGCCAATGTACTCAGCACCACCGGCAATTTCTGTTCGAGCGCCTGCTGGTAGCTTTTTGCATTCTCGACTTGATTACCCTGTACCACCGCCGGGACATGACTCAAATCCGTGGTGCCGACTACCATCACGTGTTTGGCGCCTGCGGCAAGCAGCGTCTCGGTGGCTTTTTGAATGTTCGCCACGCTGTTCTGGCTGAGCACGGCAACCGACTCCGGGTGCGAGAAGTCGGCCCATTCAAAAAAGTCGTTGGCCGAGATGAAAATGAAATACAGCGCGTTCGGGTCTGCCTTGTGTGAGTTGGCGGATTTCAGGTAGTCGGCGATCTGGCCCGAAACGCCGGTGTCGCGTGCCGGTTCCATCCAGGCGTAATAGTTGCCGTTGCCACTCTTGGCACCGCCCACTGCGTAGTCGGTCAAGGGCGTTTTCAAGGCGTGAGCCAGGTTCTCGACGGCCGTCGGGCCGTTGCTCCAGCGGCCTTTCCAATACAGCGAGCCGGGCAGTTCCTGCGCATCCTTGACCTTCTGCGTGGCCAGGGTTTTGGTGAAGCGTTCACCTGCACCGTTGTCGGAGTAGCTGTCACCGAATGCATACAGGTGATCGTAGCGCGGGGCGGCAAAGGCGGTGGAGGCGGTCAGTACCAATAGAGCGGCCAAGCAAGCGCGTAGAGTCATTGGAAATCTCCCGGGTGATCATCCCAGAGTACCGCCGGCGATGTAGTTGCCCTGGGGCGGTTGCGACCTGCGTATAGCTGAGGGCGTAAAGAGTGTTCCGTATGCGACAGGTGGCTATCGCTGGTAATGTCCTCGGGATTGGGTATTCACATCAGGGAGATTGAGATGGCATCAGCGATAGAGTTGTCTTTTGACGTCACGGAGCAAGAGCGCCAGGCCATCCTCCAGCCACTGAGGGCCTACAACATCAGCCAATGCGGCGAGAACCCGTTTGAAACCTTCGGGTTGTTGCTGCGTGATCCCGTCAGCCAGGACGTGGTGGGTGGTCTCTACGGGAAAATCTCTTATGGCTGGATGTTCGTTGAGCTGTTGAGCGTGCCTGAGTCGATGCGCACTCAAGGCACCGGTTCAAAGCTGATGCAGGCGGCCGAGGACCTGGCGCGGGAGAAAAAGTGCACCGGGATCTGGCTGGATACCTTCAGCTTCCAGGCTCCCGGGTTCTATCGAAAACTGGGCTTCAGCGAGTTCGGGCATATCGCCGACTACCCGTCTGGGCACACGCGTCACTTTTTCCAGAAGCACCTGGCCTGAGGGCTAGCGGGTCACCGACCGCCAGGTCACCAGGCCGTCCAAACCCTGATCGGACTTCAAGTACCTGAGCACATTCTGCGCCTGGGCCTTTTCTTCAAACGGGCCGACAAAGGCGTGAGGCGGTTCATCGCGAACCCTGGGCACATCGAGCTCTTTCAATTGCGCCACCAGCAGGCCAAACCCTTCATCGGTATCGGCGGTGATACGCACGACCCAGCCGCTGCGGTCTTTCAGGGCGATGGGTTGCACCTCGGCGCCACAGTGTTTGCATTGGGCTGCGGCGGCGTTGATGGGGGTTGTGCAGGCAGGGCAGGGCCGCAAGTCTTCGTGCACCAAAGCGTCAACACCGGTCTTGGGAATGCGTGGCATCAGCAGGAGCACGATCAAAGGGACCACGGGCACGAATACGGCTATCGCAAACCATCTTGGGCCTGATCGGCCGCGCTGACTGGCCACGTAGGCGGTGACAATGGCGAGTGCCAGCAACAGGGCAGGGTAGATGCTCATTTATTCGTCCTTGTATTTATTTTACGAGCGCAATGCCGACGCTGGGCCGGTATGGCCCCGCGTCGGCACCCGCAGCGCTGACTACAGGGATACCCGCCAGGGGGTTACTGCGCCTTGGCGTTCTTGATGTCCGCGATTACTTGTTTGGCAATCGCCTGGACCTGCTTCTGGGTCATGGCCGACGCCACGCCTTCCCAGGCCGACGACTCGGTTTCATAGGTGCGCGCGCCCAACGGTGCGCCGGATTTCAAGTCGGAAAAATCGGCTTTCGAGAAGACCCAGGCGTTGCCCACCAGCGCACCGGCGGCGTAGCGGGTGCCCGCGGTCAGGTAGCGGAACTTGCTGACGTTGATGGTAATGCCCACGCCGTCGGCACTGCCGGTGTTGAGGGTTGGCGTTTCCTTGAGGCTATAACCGGCCTGCTGCGCTTCGGTTTGCAGGGCCGCGCCCCATTGTTGCTTGAGCAGTGGCCAGTCCTGGTTTTGCTCGACCGTGGTGTTGCCTTTAAAGCTCACCACCAGGTTTTGTTTGGCCGATTCCGGAATGGCCAGCGCGTCTGTACCGCCGCTCTTTACCTTGGCTGCGCAACCACCCAGCATCGAAAGGGCGACAGCAAAAGACAGGGCGTACAACGCCTTGGAGGTTTTCATTGAATTTCCGTATCCACAGATTAAGAAAGAGGGGAAGCCACCGCATCGGATGGGGGCGCTACGATGCTTGAACACCCCGCTCCCTAGCAAGCGGCTATGCCTCCCGCCCCGGAAAAAAAAGCTCAAAGCACGTTATGCCGTCTTCACTGCTCACGCTGTATCGGCCGTTATGCAACTGCATGATGGTCGCGACAATCGACAACCCCAATCCATTGGAATGGGCCGAGCGCTCCCGGGACTCGTCCACGCGATAAAACCGCTCGAACAACCGGGGCAAGTGCTCGGCCGGGATGGTCGTACCGTGATTGGTCACGGTCAGGCTGATGCCCTCGGCGCTGGGCGTGGCCTGGATCAGCAGTTCAGAGCCTGGCGCGCCGTATTTGATGGCGTTGGCACACAGGTTGGCCAGGGCGCGGCGCAGCAGCATCGGTTCGGCCCAGATCACACCGGCACCCTGGGGGAGGATGCTGATGTCGACATCGCCCGCCAGGCCTTCGAAGTAGTCGGCCATGCGTTCCACCTCGTCGGCCGCGTCCAGTTCCTGGCGTTGGCGCAGGGCGCTGGCAGGGTCGGTGCGGGCCAGGAACAGCATGTTGTCGAGCATGCGCGCCAGGCGTTCGAGTTCTTCGACGTTGGAGGCCAGCAGTTGCTGGTAGGCCTCGACGCTGCGGTGTTGCTGCAACGCCACCTGGGTTTCCCCGAGCAAATTGTTGATCGGCGTGCGCAGTTCGTGGGCCATGTCGGTGGAGACCTGGCCCAATTGCACGAAGCCCTTCGCCAGGCGTTCGAGCATGGTGTTGAACGAATCAATCATCGGCAGCAGTTCTTTCGGCGCACCGTGGCTGTCGAGGCGTGCGGCGAGGTTGCCGACGCCGATGCCCTGGGCATGCACCGCCAGGCGCCGCAATGGCAGCAAGCCGCGATGCACCATCAGGTAGCCGACCACCGCCAGTACCAACGCCGCGATGCTGGCGAGGATATACACACTCAGCCGATAGCTGGCGAGCACGGCGGTGCGCTCGGTCATCAGCCGCCCGGTGGTGACTTGCAGGCTGCCCAGGTCGCCCGAGTCGATGGTGGCGGCCAGGGTGGAGAAGGGCACGCCATTCACGCCCGGCAAGTGCTGCACGTCGGCGAATTCCAGGGTGTGGTCCCTGGGCACCGGGGCAACGTCGGGCATATCGATGTTGCCGGGGTTCACTTCCAGCAACGGCTTCTGCCCGGGCGCGGCGATGCTCAGCACCGACTCGCGGTTGCCCAGCATGTTCTGGAACAGCTCCGGCTTGGTCTTGATCAGGTCCAGGGTGTTGCTGTCGTTCAGCAGGTTGCGCAGTTGGTCGACGCGGTAGATCAGCGCGGCGTCGTCCCGGTGGATCAGTTCGCGCTCAAGCTCGCGGTACAGCGCCACGCCGAGGGTGGCGAGCAGGGCAAACGCCAGCAAGGCGAAGATCAGCGCCAGGCGCAGGGTCAGGGAGTAATGCCGGGGCTTGCTCATGGTTGGGTATCGAAGCGGTAGCCGATGCCGCGCACGCTGTGGATCAGCTTGAGCTGGAACGGGTCGTCGATTTTCAGGCGCAGGCGGCGCACGGCCACGTCGACCACGTTGGTGTCGCTGTCGAAGTTCATGTCCCACACCCGCGAGGCGATCAGCGAGCGCGACAGCACCTGGTCCTGGTGGGTGGCAAACAGGTGCAACAGGGCGAACTCCTTGTTGGTCAGGGTGATGCGCACGCCGCCGCGGGTGACGCGGCGTTTGAGCACGTCGATCTGCAGGTCGGCGATCTGCAGTTGTTCTTCTTCACGGCTTGGCCCGCGCCGGGTCAGGGTGCGCAGGCGCGCCACCAGTTCGGCGAAGGAAAACGGCTTGATCAGGTAATCATCGGCGCCCAGCTCCAGGCCCTTGATGCGGTCGGCAATGTCGTCCCGGGCGGTGAGGAACAGCACCGGGGTGTCAGCTTCCTTGCGCAGGCGACGCAGTACTTCCCAGCCGTCCATCTTCGGCATCATCACGTCCAGCACGATCACGTCGAACGGGGTTTCGAGGGCCAGGTGCAAACCGTCCACGCCGTCGCGGGCGAGGCTCACGGAGTAGCCCAGCTCCTGCAGGCCGTTAAGCAGGTAGTTGCCCGCCTTGGGCTCGTCTTCGACTACGAGGATATTCATGGGGTTTGCCCTGGTGATGTGCAGGTCTTTGGTGGCGCAAGTGTAGCCCGATCAATTGTCATTGGGGCAGCCGATGCCTTGTACCTGGTAGTCCAGCACGTGTTCGCGGCCCTGGCTGTCCAGGTAGTCGAGGCGGGCGGGGACGATGCCGCACTGGCCGTAGGTGTCAGTGCTGGACAGTACCTTGGCCACGTCCATGTGCATGAAGAAACCGGGGGTGTCGTGGATCACCGAGGTAGCTGCGGTGGTGTCGGCAAAGGCCGAACCGGTGGCGAGGAGGGCAGCAAAGCCGAGGATAAACAGTTTCATGGCGGTATCTCTCTTTAAGGGTTGGCTGCCGGTATTCGGCAGTGAGTTCACAGTAATCAGGCGACACAAACAGCCAACCAACAGGATGATGACAAGGTTGTAATGAAAGGCTTAAGGCTGGCGGCCGGACGCTTCGAGGATCAGGTCGGTGATTTCCTTGGCGTGGGAAACCAGCGACAAGTGGCTCGACGGCACCTCAATGGTGGTGGCGTTCATGCGCTTGGCCAGGAAGCGTTCCAGGTCCGGGTTGATGGTCTGGTCGTTGCTGGACACCGCATACCAGGACGGCTTGGTGTGCCACGCCGCGTTGACGGTGCGGCCGCTGAACAGGGTCTTGGCGATCGGTTGTTGTACGGCGTACAGCTCCATGGCCTTGGCGCGGGGCACGTCGGCGGCGAAGTACTTGAGGAAGGCATCCTGGTTCAGGGTCAGGTAACCGTCATGCTCCACCACACCGGCGCGTACGGGTGTGGTCGGATACTTGGCAGACAGCGCGACGAAGTCTTCGTTGGCGTCCGGGGCGCGAGCGGCGACGTACACCAGGGAGCTGACCTTCGGATTGACCCCGGCGTCGCTGACCACGGTACCGGCGTAGGAATGACCCACCAGAACGGTAGGGCCGTCCTGTTGATCGAGTACGCGGTTGGTGGCGGCGACGTCATCTGCCACCGAGGTCAGCGGGTTTTGCACGGCGGTGACATGCAAACCGGCGGCCTGCAGGCGGGTGATCACTTCGGACCAGCTGGAACCGTCAGCCCAGGAACCGTGTACCAGGACCACGTTATTGGCTTTCACCGGTGCAATCGGGCCGGCCACGGCGGCGCCGGTGCCCAGCATCAACAGGCTGGCGGCGATCAGGCAGAGTTTGCTTGCAGGTTTCATGGGGCGGGCTCGCTTCATTGTCAGTGGGAAGTTGAGTCACCCGCTGTGGGTGACTGACGACTTCACTGTATGAAGTGAGGGTGCTGGCAACACTGACAGCTTAATGACAAGTTTGTAATGCAATGGGCAGCCTGGAGGCTGCCCGAATTCAAAGTGGGGCAGTGATGCATTACACCGTGCGGGCTTCTCGTACGCGTTCGGCGCCACCTTCCGCCAGGCCGAGTTCATGCAGGCGATCAGCACCGCCTTCAGCGACCCGGTTTTGTTGCAGGCGATCTGCGCCGCCCTCGACGAGCAGGTGTGACGGTTGGCTCTTGACCACGGCGGCATGAGGGTTGGCTGACGCCACGGATGCCAGCCCGAGCCCTGCGACTACAGCCAGGCCGAATACCAGAGACGACGCTTTCGAGAAATTGAACATGGTGGTGCTCCTGCGAGTGAGTCAGCCGGATTGGCTGGTGGCTTTAGTTAATCGCCGGGGTGTATCCGCCATGTGTGCCCGTGCGTAGTGAAATGCCGGTTCGCGTATCCGGGGAGGGTTTCCATACAGTCCGATACAAAACCACGGGAAGGTTTACAGCGTTTGGGCTGATCCGTAGATTGCACCAGGCACGTGATTCGTCAGCACCCAAGACCGGGTGACGAAAGCAAGAGGAAGCCGAGCAGTGTCCACCCGCGATTCAGCTGTATTCGCCAACCGTTACCGCGCCTTCCTGTTCGATATGGACGGCACACTCCTGAACTCCATTGCCGCTGCCGAGCGCGTCTGGGCCACCTGGGCTGAACGCCATGGGCTGGATGTCGCGGCGTTCCTGAAGACCATCCATGGCGCCCGGGCCATCGATACCATCACCCGCCAGGCGTTGCCCGGTGTGGATGCACAGGCTGAGGCGCAGTGGATTACCGAGGCTGAACTCGACGATGTGGAAGGGGTGGTGGCCATTGCCGGCGCGGTGCAGTTCCTCAATTCGCTGCCCGGCGACCAGTGGGCGCTGGTCACCTCTGCGCCCAAGGCGCTGGCCCTGCGTCGCATGCAGGCCGCCGGCATCAACCCGCCGGCGGTGTTGGTAACGGCGGAGGATGTCGCCAGCGGCAAGCCGGATCCGGCGTGTTATGTGCTCGGTGCGCAACGGCTGGGCGTGCCGGTACAGGACTGCCTGGTGTTTGAAGATGCCAGCGTCGGGATTCGCGCCGGTGAGGCGGCGGGTGCCGATGTGATGGTGGTGACGTCGACGCACCTGACGCCCATGGTCACAGAGCACTCGTCGATTGCCGGGTACGAGCATCTGCAGGTTCGGCGGGATGAAGCCGGGCTGTTGCACCTGCAGCGCCTGCCGTGAAAAAAGGCCGATCCGGTTAAGCGGATCGGCCTTCTTCGTAAACGGAGGATTCAGCAGGGGGATTGTCATCAGCCAGCGCCTGGAGGCGGGTGCCCTTGATCCCCTGGCGAGACAACACCATTTCCTTGAGAATTTCGCTGGCGAGCCTGGCGATCGCTTCCGGCCCTCGATGGTGCGCCCGGACGATGCCGGTTATCGCAAAGTGATCAGCTTCAGGGCCGCTGAGGATCGCGGAGAGCGTGCCGTCGGCGTGCAGGGTGCAGACGATTTTGTAGCTCGGCAGGCGCGCTGCCAGTGCCGCTTCGATTTCGGTTTTACTCAGAGTGTCCATCCGCGCTACAACCTTTCACTGACCGTGCATGCCCTAGCATAGGTTGTGGTGCGCGGCTGTAAATACCGGCGATCTGATAGCGATTAAGCGGGGGTTCACGGGTGCCCTGCCTGGGATCAGGAGGACGCTTTCCGGCGCTCGCCGCGAGGAGCACGCCGGCACAGTTTTCGATGAATGGCGGCCTGGATCGGCTTGAGACAGAAGAAAAACAAATAGGCGCTCAGGAACAGCGTCAGATCCAGCCAGGAGTAGGCCGTGTCGGAGATGCCCTCCATTTTGTACCGCAGACCATATTCCAGCCCAAAAAAGACCACGGCTATCAGCACGGCGATCATCCAGGACTTGGATAAGTGGGGTTGTTTATCAGGTCGCCTCATCAACGTGCTCCTTGGCGCGCTGCAGACTGTAAAAGATTTGTCACGAGATTCGGCTCTGTAACATTCAACAAGTTCCCTTTGTTTGCAGGTTGTTTCATGCGTGTAACGCAGCCAGCGGCTATTACTGAACAGGGTTCCTGCCATGTGTCAGACAGAAGGGAGTACGCCTTATGTTCATCCAGTGGTTTCTTGCAGCCGTCCATTTACTGGCATTCGCCATGGCGTTATCAGCCGTGCTTGCGCGGGGCAAGGCCCTGCGCGGTGTTTCTGATAGTGCCCCATCCACCGTACGCAGCGTGTTGATCGCGGACAACATCTGGGGGATCAGTGCTCTGGTGCTCCTGATAACCGGTAGCCTGCGGGCCTTTGGCAGTTACGAAAAAGGCAGTGAGTATTACCTGCACCAGCCGTTGTTTCACGTGAAGATGACGCTGTTTGCATTAATTTTGTTACTTGAGCTCGCGCCGATGATCCGCTTTATCAAATGGCGTATCGGCTTGGTTCGAGGTACGCGTCTGGATCTGCACCAGGCCGGTCTTTTTGCACGCATCAGCCACCTGCAGGCGCTGCTGGTTGTGCTGATGATGATTGCGGCGACGGGTATGGCGCGCGGCGTCGGCCTGGGGTGACGCTAGCCTGGCGCTGGGATAAGGGAATAGGGTGCGCTGGCCGCGGAAAGCCGCGAGCAGGCCAAAGAGGTTTTCGCCAGCCGTTACAGTGAACGAAAGGGCTGGCTACTGGAGGCGCTTCAAGGTGTCTGGTTTTTATCCGGAGCCGTCAGGCCCGCCTGGATACGTTGGTAGATCTCCTCGCGATGCACGGCAACGTCCTTTGGAGCATTGATGCCGATTCTTACTTGCTGGCCGCTAACGCCCAGAATGGTGATCGTAATGTCATCACCGATGTTTATGCTTTCACCGACTTTGCGGGTGAGTATCAGCATGGACTTCTCCTTGATTGCTTTGAAAGGCACATGTTCAGACAGGGCAGATGTCGGATGTGTGTAGCTTACTGCGAAGCGCTTCCCTGTGGCTGCCTCTTTTAGGACGCATAGAGGCAGCATTAATTCCCATGACGCCATCATACAGGTCTGCGATACATCATTCGCATTGTTTAAGCCAACGTTTATGACGGCCAGAATAGACAGTGAATGATAAAGTCGCCTCTTTGATCCTCTAAGGAGCAGGGTAGTGCGTAAAGTAGCGATGGCAATTGCGGTGTTGGCATTGGCCGGTTGCGGTGAAGGCAAAAACGTCGATGCTCCCAAGGCCAGGCCCGCCGTTGCCGAGGCGCCCGCTCAGGGCCAACCTGCGGTCGGTGCGATCGCCTCCCAGGAGTGGGATGTATGGGTGGGACCGCCGGATCACAAGCTCCAGGCGATGACTGACCTGACCGCGTGGTTGCTCGAGCACGGTTTCAGTTTCTATCTGGTGAAGGAAGACGGTAAGGACCAGGTACTGCTGGGGCCTTTCAGCACCAAGGCCGAGGCTGAAGCGAAGCAGGCGCAATTGACCCAGAAGCTGGTCACCGCGAAGAAAAATGACACGGTATCCGAGGTCATCGAACACAAGGTTGCACAGTAAGATACCGGCCAGCGGGAGGCAGTAGCGCTCCCGCTTTTTTATTCAGCCGCAGGCTTTCAAGTTCACCGGGCCGACAAACTCATTGCCGCGGCCCATCACGCACGCCACGGTTTGATTGCGCTGGCGCTCCCAGGGTTGTACCGGGTAAGTCTTGTTCCAGGCTTCGTAGAGCTGGCGATCCTGTTTTGACAGGCGCAAGCCATACTGCTTGCTCATATAGAAGTACGTGCGGGCGATCATCCCGCGAATGGACGGGCGGGGCATGACCTTCTTGGCCTTGAAGTCCACCTGGGTCAGGCACGAGCCATATTGCCCGCTCTGCACCGGCAGCCAGCCAAAACTGAAGTTATTACGGTCGCCATTGACCTCGCCGATGCTCGGCACCAGGTTGTGCAGGTCCGCCTCGGCGCGCTTGTATACCGCGTCCTTGCGGGTGCAGTTCTTGCGTCCGCCGTCCTGCCAGCACTGGCGCTGATGGCCGATCTGCCAGGCAGGAACAATGTGCTCCCACTCGATACGCGCTGCCCGGTTGGCGTTCTTGCGCGGGATATAGCCGCAGGCTTTCAGGTCCACCCGGTTACCGCTGTATTTGCAGCCGCAGTAAAACTCCGTGGATTGCGGCTCGTATAGCTTCCAGGCGATTTTCTTGGCTTCACTGAAGGTTCTGGGGGCTTGCGCGTGAGCGGTAACAGCAAAAAGCAGAAACAAAACACTGATAAAACGGACACTCATTGACTCAATCTTCCTTCGGCACAACCCAGAAAATCTGCACGCCACCGTCATCGCGATAGGCGAGGGTGACGTTATCGTTTTCTGCAATTTCCTCCAGTAGTCGTGCCCACTCGTCTTCCGGTTCCTCCGGCAGACGAAAAATCAACGCCGCCTTGTTTTTTTGAGCGTTAGTGGAATTGATGATTTTCTGCACGCGAACGGCCAGGCGTTGGTAGGCGTCGGGAGCTGTGGGTGCTGCGGAAGAGGGCTTTGCCACGGAGTATTCCTTATTAGGCTGTACGTGCATACAGTATTTAACTGTGGGCAATTTCGCAACTGCTTAAAATTAAAGAAGTTCTTCTGACAATAATTTTGCTGGTTTGGTGTAGGAGGGCTTTGTTTTTCAAGGACTTTTTGCGCGGGGGGAAAGCGGGGGAGGCTGGACCCGCTCGCGGTGCGCCACGAGCGGGATGGCCCGACCGTTACCGGTCAGGCCTGGGAGCGATCAATATTCCCAGAACATCCGTTGCAGCTCTTTGCTGTCCTGGGTCTTGGTCAGGGCGACCATTGCCAGGATGCGGGCTTTCTGCGGGTTCAGGTCGTGAGCAACCACCCAATCGTATTTGTCGTCTGGTTGTTCGGCGTTACGCAGAACGAAACCGCCGGCATTCACGTGGGAAGAACGAATGATCTGCACGCCTTGCTTGCGCAGTTCCTGCAGGGCTGGCACCACCTTGGAAGACACCGAACCATTGCCGGTACCGGCGTGGATGATGGCTTTGGCGCCGGCCTGGGCCAGGGCTTTGTAGGCGGTGTCGCTTACGTTGCCGTAGGAGTAGGCGATTTCGACGTCCGGCAGGCTTTTGATGGTCTTGATGTCGAATTCCGAGTTCATGGTGTGGCGCTTGGCTGGCAGGCGGAACCAGTAGGATTTGCCTTCAACCACCATGCCCAGCGGGCCCCACGGGCTCTTGAACGCTTCAGTCTTGATGTTGATCATCTTGCTGACATCGCGACCCGACTGGATCTCGTCATTCATGGTCACCAGTACGCCTTTGCCGCGAGCGTCTTTGCTGCCGGCTACGGCAACGGCGTTGTACAGGTTGAGCATGCCGTCAGCCGACATGGCGGTGCCTGGGCGCATCGAGCCGACCACGACGATTGGCTTGTCGGTCTTTTCCACCAGGTTGAGGAAGTAGGCGGTCTCTTCCAGGGTGTCGGTACCGTGGGTGATCACGATGCCATCGACGTCCTTGCTGTCTGCCAGCTCGGCGACGCGGCGACCCAGTTGCAGCAGGTTTTCGTTGGTGATGCTTTCGGAGGCAATTTGCAACACTTGCTCGCCGCGAACATTAGCGATCTGGCTAAGCTCAGGAACACCGGCGATCAATTGTTCGATGCCGACTTTGGCGGCCTGGTAGGTCGCACTGTTGGCCGCGCTGGCGCCAGCGCCGGCGATGGTGCCACCGGTGGCGAGGATCACCACGTTGGACAGTTTTTGCTTGGTTTCAGCTTCTTTTGCCTGAGCGGCAACAGGGAACAACAGCAGGAGGGCTAACGCGCCCGGGACGAAAGTTTTCAACGCAGATTTCATTATTCTTCTCTCTAGTTTTTGATGAGTGCTGATGCAGGTTCATCTAGAAACACCCGGGCGGTTCTGAACGCCACGAGGTGCTGAGTAAGAGCAGGATTTGTACCAGCGGTATTTTGTTATTCAATAGAATTTAACTTATTGATTTATATCTATTTATATTTGATTTTCAGGTGTGGGTTTCCGCTTCGTGTCCGGCTTTCCGAACAAAGCGGCGGGTTGGTGTTCGGTTGTCCGAAAAGTATGACGGAAAAGCGATGGAGTAATACGTGGCAGGCACACCGCGACCTGTCGTTTCAGAGAACGATCAAACGGCGTCGATGTTTAATGAGGGCAGACAATGGGCGCGAGGGCAGGGCGTAGAGCGGATTCATCAAAAGGCTGTTTTCTCCCGTTGACAAATCTCGACAAGCTTCTCATAGTTTGACCTAACGCAAACGTTTGCGAGATGTTTCACGGGGTGCTCCTTGAGTGTCGTGAAAGCTCGTATCAGTCGCCCGGGTGGGATGGCTGCCGAAGCGTTCTTCGGTGCAAGCGTTGCTCACAATAATCATAAGATCGGAGTGAACCCATGAAGCTGCCATTCGCTGGACGTCTTCTTGCTGTCGCTGTGCTTGCTGCCGCATCCGCTGCCCTGCCTCTTTCCTCTGCATTTGCCGCCGAGACCGCCGCCAAACCCAAGGTCGGCCTGGTCATGAAATCCCTCGCCAACGAATTCTTCGTCACCATGCAAGACGGTGCCAAGGAATACCAGAAGGCTCACGCCGCCGACTTCGACATGATCACCAACGGGATCAAGAACGAAACCGATACCGCTGCTCAGATCGATATCGTCAACCAGATGATCCTGTCCAAAGTTGACGCCATCGTCATTGCTCCGGCTGATTCGAAAGCTTTGGTCACCGTGCTGAAGAAGGCCTCGGACAAAGGCATCAAAATCGTCAACATCGACAACCGCCTCGACGTCGATGTGCTGAAAAGCAAATCCCTGAATATCCCGTTCGTAGGTCCGGACAACCGCAAAGGCGCGCGCCTGGTGGGTGAAGAACTGGCCAAGCACCTCACCAAGGGTGACGAGGTTGGCATCATCGAAGGTGTTTCCACCACCACCAACGCCCAGCAGCGTACTGCGGGCTTCAAGGATGCGATGGACGCCGCCGGCATGAAGATCGTCTCCACCCAGTCCGGCGAGTGGGAAATCGACAAGGGCAACGCGATTGCCGCTGCGATGCTCCAGGCAAACCCGAACATCAAGGCGCTGCTGGCCGGTAACGACAACATGGCACTGGGCGCAGTCTCCGCTGTGCGTGGCGCTGGCAAGGCGGGCAAGGTGCTCGTGGTCGGCTACGACAACATCGAAGCGATCAAGCCGATGCTTCAGGATGGCCGTGTCCTGGCCACCGCCGACCAGGCCGCTGCCCAGCAAGCCGTTTTCGGTATCCAGAATGCTCTGAAGCTGGTCAAGGGTGAAAAAGTCGATGCCGTGGATGGCATGATCGAAACCCCGGTCGAACTCATCCTCAAGAAGTAATTCCCGGCAGCACAAAACAGCGTCCGCTCACCCTGAGCGGACGCCTGGAGACGTTCCTATGTCATCTTCCGCACCGAACGCTGTCCTCTCGGTCAGCGGTATCGGCAAGACCTATGCCCAACCGGTTCTATCCGACATCACCCTGACGCTCAATCGTGGGGAAGTGTTGGCACTTACCGGTGAGAATGGCGCGGGGAAAAGCACCCTGTCGAAGATCATCGGCGGGCTGGTCACACCGACTGACGGCCACATGCAGTTCAATGGCCAGGCCTACACGCCGGGCAGCCGGACCCAGGCAGAAGAGCAGGGTATCCGCATGGTCATGCAGGAACTCAACCTGCTGCCGACCCTGACTGTCGCCGAAAACCTGTTCCTCGATAACCTGCCCAGCCACGGTGGCTGGATCAGCCGCAAGCAACTGCGCAAGGCTGCCATTGAAGCCATGGCCCAGGTTGGCCTGGACGCCATCGACCCGGACACGCTGGTCGGCAGCCTCGGCATCGGCCACCAACAGATGGTCGAGATTGCCCGCAACCTGATTGGCGATTGCCATGTATTGATCCTCGACGAACCCACGGCGATGTTGACTGCCCGTGAGGTCGAGATGCTCTTTGAACAAATCACCCGCCTGCAGGCCCGGGGCGTGGCGATCATCTATATTTCCCACCGGCTCGAAGAACTCGCCCGTGTCGCCCAGCGCATTGCGGTATTGCGGGACGGCAAGCTGGTGTGTGTCGAGCCGATGGCCAACTACAACAGTGAGCAACTGGTCACACTGATGGTGGGTCGTGAGCTGGGCGAGAAAATCGACCTGGGCCCGCGCACCATCGGCGCGCCGCTGTTGACCGTAAAAGGCCTGACCCGCTCGGACAAGGTCCGCGATGTCTCGTTTGAAGTGCGTGCCGGCGAAATCTACGGCATCTCCGGCCTGATCGGTGCCGGTCGTACAGAATTGCTGCGCCTGATCTTCGGTGCCGACCTGGCCGACAGCGGCACCGTGGCCCTGGGCACACCCGCGCAAGTCGTCAGCATTCGCTCGCCCGCCGACGCGGTCGGTCATGGCATCGCCCTGATCACCGAGGACCGTAAAGGTGAAGGCCTGCTGCTGACCCAATCCATCGGCGCCAATATTGCCTTGGGCAACATGCCGAAGGTGTCCAGCGCCGGCCTGGTGAACAGTCGTGACGAAACGGCCCTGGCCAAGCGCCAGGTCGACGCCATGCGCATCCGTAGCTCCAGCCCGGCGCAGTTGGTGTCCGAGCTGTCGGGCGGTAACCAGCAGAAGGTGGTGATTGGCCGCTGGCTGGAACGCGACTGCGCGGTAATGCTGTTCGATGAGCCGACCCGGGGCATCGACGTCGGCGCCAAATTCGATATTTATGCCTTGCTCGGCGACCTGACCCGCCAGGGCAAGGCGCTGGTGGTGGTGTCCAGCGACCTGCGTGAGTTGATGCTGATCTGCGACCGTATCGGCGTGCTTTCCGCCGGGCGCCTGATCGAGACCTTCGAGCGCGACAGCTGGACCCAGGATGAATTGCTTGCCGCTGCTTTTGCCGGCTATCAGAAACGTGATGCGTTGCTCAACGATGCAGCGCCTAGGAATACCCCATGAAAACCACTTCCTCCCCCGCAAAACGTGGCGGCAACTTCTACGGCCTGGGTACTTACCTGGGCCTTGCCGGCGCGTTGCTGGCGATGATTGCGCTGTTCTCGTTCCTGAGCGACCACTTCCTCTCGTACGACACCTTCAGCACCCTGGCCAACCAGATTCCTGACCTGATGGTGTTGGCGGTCGGCATGACCTTTGTGCTGATCATCGGCGGCATCGACCTGTCGGTGGGCTCGGTGCTGGCCCTCGCTGCATCAGCTGTCAGCGTGGCGATTCTCGGCTGGGGCTGGAGTGTGTTGCCGGCCGCCGTGCTGGGCATGGGCTGCGCCGCGCTGGCCGGTACCATTACCGGTTCCATCACCGTGGCCTGGCGCATCCCGTCGTTCATCGTGTCCCTCGGCGTGCTGGAAATGGCCCGTGGTGTGGCCTACCAGATGACCGGCTCGCGCACCGCCTATATCGGTGATTCGTTTGCCTGGCTGTCCAACCCGGTGGCCTTCGGTATTTCCCCCTCGTTCATCATCGCGTTGCTGGTGATCATCGCCGCGCAGCTTGTGCTGACGCGTACCGTGTTCGGTCGCTACCTGATCGGCATCGGTACCAACGAAGAGGCCGTGCGTCTGGCGGGGATCAATCCAAAGCCCTACAAGATTTTGGTGTTCAGCCTGATGGGGCTGCTGGCCGGCGTGGCGGCCCTGTTCCAGATTTCGCGCCTGGAAGCGGCAGATCCCAACGCCGGTTCCGGCCTGGAGCTGCAAGTGATCGCTGCCGTGGTCATCGGCGGCACCAGCCTGATGGGCGGGCGTGGCTCGGTCATCAGCACGTTCTTCGGCGTACTGATTATCTCGGTATTGGCGGCAGGGCTGGCGCAGATTGGCGCCACCGAACCGACCAAACGTATCATCACCGGTGCCGTGATCGTGATCGCGGTCGTGCTGGATACGTACCGCAGCCAGCGCGCCAGTCGGCGAGCCTGAGCCATGGCAACGATCAAGGATGTGGCCGCGCTGGCGGGGATCTCCTACACCACGGTGTCCCATGTGGTGAACAAGACGCGCCCGGTCAGCGAGCCTGTACGAATCAAGGTCGAGGCGGCCATCAAGCAGCTCGACTATGTGCCCAGTGCGGTCGCACGGTCACTGAAGGCCAAGACCACCGCGACCATCGGCCTGTTGGTGCCCAACAGCCTCAACCCGTACTTTGCGGAGCTGGCCCGGGGCATCGAGGATTATTGCGAGCGTAACGGCTATTGCGTGATCCTCTGCAACTCCGATGACAATGCCGAAAAGCAGCGCAGCTACCTGCGGGTGCTGCTGGAAAAGCGCATCGACGGTTTGATCGTGACCTCGGTGGGCGGCGATGACAGCGGCCTGGCAACGGGCCTGAAAGCGGTGCGTACGCCCATGGTCATCGTCGACCGTGCACTGGACGGAATCGATGTCGACCTGGTGCGCATCGACCACGAACAGGGCGCTTACCTGGCGACCCGGCACTTGCTTGATCTGGGCCACCGCGACATTGCCTGCATTGGCGGCCCGAGCCACACCCGTGTGGCGCAGATGCGTATGGCGGGTTACTACCGAGCCCTGGCCGAAGCCGGGGTTGAGGTGTCGGCCGGGCGGGTACTGGAAAGTGATTTCACCAGCACCGGTGGCTATGCGGCTGCAGCGCAATTGCTGGCGGATAATCCCCCCAGCGCGATTTTTGCCGGCAACGACATGATCGGCTTCGGCGTATTACGCGCGGCTGCCGAGCGCAATATCCGCGTGCCCGGCGAGTTGTCGGTGATCGGCTTTGACGATATCCAGATGAGCCAGTACGTGTACCCGGCGCTGACCACGGTGGGCCAGTCGATCCTGCAACTGGGAGAGATGGCGGCCGAGCTTTTACTGCGACGAATTGCGACACCCCAATTGCCGATCGATCAACGCATCGTGACGCCGAGTATTGTTCTGCGCGAGTCGACGGCGCCGTTGGCCGGTGTATTTGCCCAATACCGCTGAACCGAATTGATGAGTACTGATGTATGCCAGCAAAAGTAGTGGTAATAGGCAGCCTGAACATGGACCTGGTCACCCGGGCCAGCCGGCTGCCCCGCGCCGGTGAAACCCTGATCGGCCAATCATTTTCCACCGTCCCGGGCGGCAAGGGCGCGAACCAGGCGGTCGCTTCGGCGCGTCTTGGGGCCGAGGTCGCGATGGTCGGCTGTGTAGGCACCGATGCCTATGGCGTGCAATTGCGCGACGCGTTGGTGGTGGAAGGTATCGATTGCCAGGCCGTCAGCACCGTCGACGGTTCCAGCGGCGTGGCGCTGATCGTGGTGGATGACAGCAGCCAGAATGCGATCGTGATCGTCGCCGGCGGCAATGGCGAATTGACCCCGGCCAAATTACAGACATTTGACAGTGTGCTGCAGGCTGCCGACGTCATCGTCTGTCAGCTTGAGACACCGATGGACACCGTCGGCCATGCCCTCAAGCGCGGCCGCGAACTGGGCAAGACGGTGATCCTCAACCCGGCACCCGCCAGCGGTCCGTTGCCTGAGGACTGGTATGCCGCCATCGACTACCTGATTCCCAACGAAAGCGAAGCCTCGGCCCTGAGTGGTGTGGTGGTCGATTCACTGGACAGCGCTAAGGTCGCCGCTACGCGCCTGATCAAGGCCGGTGCCGGTAAAGTGATCATTACCCTCGGCTCCGAGGGCGCGTTGTTCGCCGATGGCCAAGGCTTTGAGCACCTGGTGGCGCCCAAGGTCAAGGCGGTCGATACCACGGCTGCCGGTGACACCTTCGTCGGTGGTTTTGCGGCGGCGCTGGCCAACGGAAAAAGCGAGGCCGAGGCCATTCGTTTTGGCCAGGTGGCGGCGGCGTTGTCCGTGACCCGCGCCGGTGCACAACCCTCCATTCCTACATTGCATGACGTCCAAGGTTTTGTGCCCTCATGAAAAAGACTCCCTTGCTCAATATCGCGCTGTCGCGGGTGATTGCATCCCTTGGCCATGGCGACATTCTGGTGATCGGCGATGCCGGCCTGCCGGTGCCGCCGGGTGTCGAGTTGATCGACCTGGCGCTGACCAAAGGCATCCCGGATTTCGTCAGCACCCTGCGCATCGTGCTCAGCGAAATGCAGGTGGAAAGCCACGTGCTCGCTGAAGAAATCCTGCTCAAGCAACCGCCGGCACTGACTGACCTCAATGCCCTGACCGAACAGGCTGCCCTCGGTGAGCGCCGCCTGGTCAGCCATGAAGAGTTCAAGCAGCTCAGCCGAAAGGCGAGGGCGGTGGTGCGCACGGGCGAGTGCCAGCCTTACTGCAATATCGCGCTGGTTTCCGGCGTAACGTTCTAGAATTTCCCAACGACAAGGAGTGCGTCATGCAACGTGGTACCCAAACCCTGCGACACCTGTTCCGGAGTGTGCTGCTTTTGTCCGTGCTAACCGCTGCAAGCGCCCACGGGGCGGAAAAAATCGACCTGATCATCGATACCGACCCCGGTGCCGACGACGTAGTGGCCTTGCTGTTCGCCATGGCTTCGCCCGATGAGCTGAAAATCCGTGCGCTGACCACCGTTGCCGGCAACGTGCGCCTGGACAAGACCTCCCGCAATGCGCGGCTGGCCCGCGAGTGGGCAGGGCGCGAAGAAATCCCGGTGTACGCCGGTGCGCCTAAACCGATGCTGCGCACGCCGATCTATGCCGAAAACATCCACGGCAAGGAAGGTATTTCCGGCGTTACCGTGCATGAGCCGAAAAAAGGCCTGGCCGAAGGCAATGCCGTTGATTACCTGATCAAGACCCTCAGCACCGCCAAGCCCCACAGCATCACCATCGCCATGCTCGGCCCGCAGACCAACCTGGCGTTGGCATTGACCCAGGCACCGGAAATCACTCAAGGCATCAAGGAAGTGGTGGTGATGGGCGGCGCACACTTCAACGGCGGCAACATTACGCCGGTGGCCGAGTTCAACCTGTTCGCAGACCCTATCGCGGCCGAGATCGTGCTCAAAAGCGGCGTCAAGCTGACTTACCTGCCGTTGGACGTGACCCACAAGGTCCTGACCAGCGACGCACGCCTGAAGCAAATCGCTGCGCTGAACAACAACGCGAGCAAGGTGGTTGGCGACATTCTCAATGAATACGTCAAGGGCGACATGGAGCACTACGGTATTCCAGGCGGCCCGGTGCATGACGCTACCGTGATTGCCTACCTGCTCAAGCCTTCGCTGTTCAGCGGCCGCGAGGTCAATGTGGTGGTGGACAGCCGTGAAGGCCCGACCTTCGGCCAGACCATCGTCGATTGGTACGACGGCCTGAAACAACCGAAGAACGCGTTCTGGGTTGAAAATGGCGATGCCCAGGGCTTCTTCGATCTGCTGACCGAACGTCTTGGCCGCCTGAAGTAAGCGGTTTACCGGTCGGCGTTCGTCGGCCGGGTCTTATTCGCGCTCGGGGTCTGGTGCCCCCATGTGATCGGCCGGGTATTTCTCGAATACCTGGCCGATAAATGCCTGCGCAGCCTGTGTCCCCATCTCCTTGACCAACAGGTCGATACCGATGATTGCCAACTCCTCCGGGCTGCCCGGGCTGTAGGAACTCTGCCCGTGGGGCCACTTGGCTTTGATGTCGGCGTGGATCGTCACGATGGTCATGGGTGTCTCGCGAGGCTGAAAGGCGGCTGGTGCGTTTATCTGGCGTGTGGAGTTAACCATTTTGCGCGGCGTTTGGCACTGCTACTTAGGCATGAGGGGAGGGCTGTGCGACACTGTCCGCCTGTTTAATTGCCAGGGCAAACCGCGTGCAGATCGATTTGAACAACCCCGAGAACCTGACACTGGACGCTGTGCGCCAGCTGCTTGCCTCCGCCAGTGACAACGTTCACACCCAATTGCGCGTCACCAAGGCCGGCATTGCCTACATCTCTTCCGGCGTGGTGGGCGGCGTTGATATCGACGGCCTGTTGTTCCGTCTGGAGACCTGGGCGGCGGGTTCCGGTTACGTCGGCAACGTCGCGGCCAGCGATGAGGTGTGGGTGATGCAGATTTTCAACGCACTCAAGCAGAACTGGCCAACGCCGCCGTTTGATTACATCGACATTTACTGAGTGCGTTCATATCTGGTGACGATTGATTCGCCAGTGTGAAGGGTCGACTCAGGCAGACTGGCCCACGGCCAATTGTGACAATTCTGAAACCAATCGGCCAAACCACGGTCGCACGATCTCTGTCCATTTTTTCTCAAAGGAGGCTTCATGCCTTGGAAGCTCGCATCATTCGGTACTTTGTTGGCTGCGCTCGCCTTGACGGGTTGCAGCACCCCGGGTACCTCTGAGCCAGCCAAAGACACTGCCGTGGCCGATGCTGGTCACAGCCGCTGTGAGGCGAAGGCTGCCGAGTTCGCAATCGGCCAGAAGGCTTCGCCGCAACTGCTGGAACAGGCCCGTAGCCGTGCCGGTGCGCAGAACGCACGCATTCTCAAGCCAGACGACATGGTCACCCTGGAATACCGCTCGGATCGCCTGAACCTCAACACCGATGACAATCTGGTGATCAACCGGGTTAATTGCGGCTGATTGCTTCAGCGCTTTTATCCAGGCCATAAAAAACCCCGTCACATGGACGGGGTTTTTTAGATCAGCGCAGAAATTACTCTGGGCGAACCTGTGCAGCTTGCATACCCTTTTGGCCTTTCTCAGCCACGAAGGAAACGGTTTGGCCTTCTTTCAGGCTTTTGAAACCGTCGCTTTCGATAGCTTTGAAGTGTACGAACAGGTCGTCACCGCCACCTTGAGGAGTGATGAAGCCGAAGCCTTTTTCATCGTTGAACCATTTAACGGTGCCGGTTTGGCGATTAGACATGGTGTATCTCCAAGAAACATATATTTTCAGTAGTGCTGTGCTGCTCAGGCCAACTGGGCACACCGAGCTATCATAGTCGAAATGTTCGGCTTGGGAGCCCCCCCAAGGCATTGTTTGCTAATCAAACGCGTTGTGTTTCATGCCTTGGCTGGCTGAAAGCCCCGATCTACGGGGCTTTCAGGTGAAATATCAGCTGTTAAAAAAAGCCGTAAAAGCTGCGTAATTTGTGAGAAATGGCAGTTTTCTGGGCGTTTTTTGGCCCTTTAGCCGGTCTGGCGGGGCGTAAAAATTACTTTTTCTTCACGACCTTGCAAGACGAAATAGCGGCGACGGCCTTGTTCTTGAGCGCAGGATCCGCGTTCTGGTTGGTCATCAGCTCTTTGATCTCGGCACTGCTCAACTCGGCATTGATCTTGTCTGCGCCACATTCGCAATGGTCTTTGGCGGTTTTGGCATCAACACTTTGCTGGGCGGCTGCGCTGCAATCCTTGATGAAGCTGTCCCGGGCACCGGCAGGCCAGTTCGAAGGGGCTGCGGCGTGCGCGCCAATGGACATGAGGGTCAGGGATGCAGCGAGGGCGAAAGTCGAGGTAAAACGCATAATTAAATGCTCCTGGAGTCGTGGACGAACGGCGATTCTCGATGTGTTTGAGGCTCGCCGTACAGTTCAAGTTCACTTTTGCCCCTAAAATCCGGGAATTTGCGTTTCGTGAAGCTGAGCCGGCGCCATGACCGTTCATCTGTGCTAGCATCTTTCGCTTGGCTATTTTCCGGCGCGCCCTTTGCCGCCTTGCCAAGGTCTTTTTTGTTTAACTCCAGTCACTCTGGTTCGATTATCGGTTGGCCGAAAGGCTCCTGCCGCTGTAAGGCAGGCGTTCATCACTGAACGGCCTGGTATTGGATCTTGTACTGGCTCATCCCAACCCACGTGACCTTTGGTAGGGGTCACCACTAGGAGAGGAGGCGCCATGCCAACTATTACTCTTCCCGACGGCAGTCAACGTTCATTCGATCATTCGGTTTCCGTAGCCGAGGTCGCCGCATCCATTGGTGCCGGCCTGGCCAAGGCCACCGTGGCCGGTAAAGTCGACGGCAAGCTGGTGGACGCCAGCGACCTGATCACCGGCGATGCCAGCCTGCAAATCATTACGCCCAAGGATCAAGAGGGGCTGGAGATCATTCGCCACTCTTGCGCGCACCTGATTGGCCACGCGGTCAAGCAGCTGTACCCCACCGCGAAGATGGTCATCGGCCCGGTCATCGACGAAGGCTTCTATTACGACATCGCCTACGAGCGTCCTTTCACTCCGGACGACCTGGCGGCCATCGAGCAGCGCATGCACGCGCTGATCGAGAAAGATTACGACGTCATCAAGAAAGTCACTCCGCGTGCCGAAGTGATCGACGTGTTCACTGCTCGCGGCGAAGACTACAAGCTGCGCCTCGTGGAAGACATGCCGGACGAGCAGGCCATGGGCCTGTATTACCACGAAGAATACGTCGACATGTGCCGTGGCCCGCACGTGCCAAACACGCGCTTCCTCAAGTCGTTCAAACTGACCAAGCTGTCCGGTGCCTACTGGCGCGGTGACGCGAAGAATGAACAACTGCAGCGGATCTACGGCACTGCCTGGGCTGACAAGAAGCAGCTGGCGGCCTACATCCAGCGCATCGAAGAAGCCGAAAAACGCGACCACCGCAAGATCGGCAAGCGCCTGAACCTGTTCCATCTCCAGGAAGAAGCGCCGGGCATGGTGTTCTGGCACCCGAACGGCTGGACCCTGTACCAGGTGCTCGAGCAGTACATGCGCAAGGTTCAGCGCGACAACGGCTACCTGGAAATCAAGACACCGCAAGTCGTTGACCGCAGCCTGTGGGAGAAATCCGGGCACTGGGCCAACTACGCCGACAACATGTTCACCACCCAGTCGGAAAACCGCGACTACGCCATCAAGCCGATGAACTGCCCGTGCCACGTACAGGTGTTCAACCAGGGCCTGAAGAGCTACCGCGAGTTGCCGATGCGCCTGGCCGAGTTCGGTGCCTGCCACCGTAACGAGCCGTCGGGTGCACTGCACGGCATCATGCGTGTGCGTGGCTTCACTCAGGATGACGCCCACATCTTCTGCACCGAAGAGCAGATGCAGGCTGAATCCGCTGCGTTCATCAAGCTGACCATGGACGTGTACCGCGATTTCGGCTTCACCGAAGTCGAAATGAAGCTGTCCACTCGTCCGGAAAAACGCGTCGGTTCCGACGAGCTGTGGGATCGCGCCGAGTCGGCACTGGCTGCAGCGCTCGACAGTGCGGGGCTTGCGTACGACCTGCAGCCGGGCGAGGGCGCGTTCTACGGTCCGAAGATCGAGTTCTCGCTGAAAGATTGCCTTGGACGCGTCTGGCAGTGTGGTACCCTGCAGCTCGATTTTAACCTGCCGATCCGTTTGGGAGCCGAATACGTCTCCGAAGACAACAGCCGTAAACACCCGGTTATGCTGCACCGGGCGATCCTCGGCTCGTTCGAGCGGTTCGTCGGGATCCTGATCGAGCACTACGAGGGTGCATTCCCTGCGTGGCTGGCTCCGACCCAGGCAGTGATCATGAATATCACTGATAAACAGGCAGATTTTGCCGCTGAAGTTGAAAAAACTCTCAATGAAAGCGGGTTTCGTGCCAAGTCCGACTTGAGAAATGAAAAGATCGGCTTTAAAATCCGCGAGCATACTTTGCTCAAGGTTCCCTATCTTTTGGTTATCGGAGATCGGGAAGTCGAGATGCAGACTGTCGCTGTGCGTACTCGTGAAGGTGCTGACCTGGGCTCGATGCCCGTCGCCCAGTTCGCTGAGTTCCTCGCGCAAGCGGTTTCCCGGCGTGGTCGCCCAGATTCGGAGTAATTATTATTAAGCGTGAAATGAGACAAGATAAACGAGCTGCACCGAAAGCCCCGATCAACGAGAATATCTCGGCACGCGAGGTTCGGTTAATTGGCGCTGACGGCGAGCAGATTGGCATCGTCTCGATTGATGAAGCGCTTCGTATTGCTGAAGAGTCCAAATTGGACCTGGTGGAAATCTCCGCCGATGCAATCCCGCCCGTTTGCCGGGTGATGGACTACGGCAAGTCGATCTTCGAAAAGAAGAAGCAGATTGCCGCGGCGAAGAAGAACCAGAAGCAGATTCAAGTAAAAGAAATCAAGTTTCGTCCAGGGACGGAGGAAGGGGATTACCAGGTAAAACTGCGCAACCTGGTACGTTTCCTGAGTGATGGGGACAGGGCCAAGGTATCCTTGCGATTCCGCGGCCGTGAGATGGCCCACCAGGAGCTGGGGATGGAACTCCTCAAGCGGGTTGAAGCTGACCTGCTCGAGTACGGTTCGGTCGAACAGCATCCTAAGATGGAAGGACGCCAGCTGATCATGGTCATCGCCCCGAAAAAGAAGAAGTAATCAATAGGGCACGGCAGGCCTTCTGATTATGTTTATCAACTGAATGCGGAGTATCCGAACATGCCAAAAATGAAAACTAAAAGTGGTGCTGCTAAGCGGTTTCTGAAAACTGCTAACGGTATCAAGCACAAGCACGCTTTCAAGAGCCACATCCTGACTAAAATGTCGACCAAGCGTAAGCGTCAACTGCGCGGTAGCAGCTTGCTGCATCCGTCTGACGTGGCAAAAGTCGAGCGCATGCTGCGCCTTCGTTAATTTTAGTCAAGAATAGAGGAAGTAACTCATGGCTCGTGTAAAGCGTGGCGTCATTGCCCGTAAACGTCACAAAAAAATTCTGAAACTTGCTAAAGGCTACTACGGCGCGCGTTCACGCGTATTCCGTGTTGCCAAGCAAGCGGTAATCAAGGCTGGCCAATACGCCTACCGTGACCGTCGTCAGAAAAAACGTCAGTTCCGCGCTCTGTGGATCGCCCGTATCAACGCTGGTGCACGTGTTAACGGTCTGTCCTACAGCCGTTTCATCGCTGGCCTGAAGAAAGCGTCCATCGAGATCGACCGTAAGGTTCTGGCTGATCTGGCAGTGAACGAAAAAGCGGCGTTTGCTGCGATTGTCGAGAAAGCTAAAGCCACCTTGGCTTAAGTACCCCCGACAGTCACCCTGGGCCGCTTTCGTGGCCCAAGGTGTTAAACGTCTTAAATAGGGGAAGAGCCTTCAAGCTCTTCCCCTATTTTGTATCTGGAGTCTGTACATGGAAAACCTGGATGCGCTGGTCTCTCAAGCACTAGAGGCTGTGCAAAGCGCAGAAGATATCAATGCCCTGGAGCAAATCCGGGTTCACTACCTTGGCAAAAAGGGTGAATTGACTCAGGTGATGAAGACCCTGGGGAATTTGCCGGCTGAAGAGCGTCCGCAAGTCGGCGCGCTGATCAACGTGGCCAAGGAGCGTGTTACAGAGGTTCTCAATGCGCGCAAGGCGTCGCTCGAGGAGGCCGATCTTGCGGCCAAGCTCGCCGCCGAGTCCATTGACGTGACCCTGCCTGGCCGTGGCCAGACCTCGGGCGGCCTGCATCCGATTACCCGGACTCTGGAACGTATCGAGCAGTTCTTCACCCACATCGGCTACGGCATTGCCGAAGGCCCTGAGGTCGAAGACGACTATCACAACTTCGAGGCGCTCAACATCCCAGGCCATCACCCGGCCCGGTCGATGCATGACACCTTCTATTTCAATGCGAACATGCTGCTGCGCACCCATACCTCGCCGGTACAGGTCCGCACCATGGAGTCGCAGAAGCCGCCGATCCGCATCGTCTGCCCAGGCCGTGTGTACCGCAGCGACTCCGATATCACCCACTCGCCGATGTTCCACCAGGTCGAAGGCCTGCTGGTTGATCGCGACATCAACTTCGCCGACCTCAAAGGCACCATCGAAGAGTTCCTGCGGGTGTTCTTCGAGAAAGAGCTGGCGGTGCGTTTCCGTCCCTCGTTCTTCCCGTTCACCGAGCCATCCGCTGAAGTCGACATGGAATGCGTGATGTGCAGCGGTAAAGGCTGCCGCGTCTGCAAACAGACTGGCTGGCTGGAAGTGATGGGTTGCGGCATGGTTCACCCCAACGTGCTGCGCATGTCCGGGATCGACCCGGAAGAATTCTCGGGCTTTGCCTTCGGCATGGGCGTTGAGCGTCTGGCCATGCTGCGTTACGGCGTGAACGACTTGCGTCTGTTCTTCGACAACGACTTGCGGTTCCTCGCGCAATTTCGCTAGTCGTAACGGATCTTTAGGAGAGCAGGATGAAATTCAGTGAACAATGGCTGCGTGGCTGGGTAAGCCCGCAGGTAAGTCGCGACGAGCTGGTTGCCCGTCTGTCGATGGCCGGCCTTGAGGTCGATAGCGTTACGCCGGCCGCCGGTGTTTTCAGTGGCGTGGTAGTGGGCGAGGTGCTGAGCACCGAGCAACACCCGGACGCCGACAAATTGCGTGTATGCCAGGTCAGCAATGGCGCGGAAACTTTCCAGGTCGTGTGCGGAGCGCCCAACGTGCGCCCGGGCCTGAAAATCCCGTTCGCCATGATCGGTGCCGAGCTGCCGGGCGACTTCAAGATCAAGAAGGCCAAGCTGCGTGGCGTTGAATCCAACGGCATGCTGTGTTCCCAGGCAGAGCTGCAGGTCGGTGAAGGCAATGATGGCCTGATGGAGCTGCCGGCCGACGCGCCAGTGGGCCAGGACATCCGTGTCTACCTGGAGCTGGAAGACGCCAGCATCGAGGTCGACCTGACCCCGAACCGCGGCGACTGCCTGTCCCTGGCTGGCCTGGCGCGTGAAGTGGGCGCCCTGTACGCCGCGACCGTGACCCGCCCGGTGATTGCAGCGGTACCTGCCGTGCACGACGAAGTACGTTCCATCGAAGTGCTGGCACCCAACGCCTGCCCACGTTACCTGGGTCGTGTGATCCGTAATGTCGACCTGTCGAAGCCAACCCCGCTGTGGATGGTTGAGCGTCTGCGTCGCTCCGAAGTGCGCAGCATCGATGCTGCCGTCGACATCACCAACTACGTGATGCTGGAGCTGGGCCAGCCGCTGCACGCATTCGATCTCGCCGAAATCAACGGCGGTATCCGCGTGCGCATGGCCGAGGAAGGCGAGAAGCTGGTGCTGCTCGACGGCCAGGAAGTCAGCCTGCGCGCCGACACGCTGGTGATTGCTGACCACTCCCGCGCCCTGGCGATTGCCGGCGTGATGGGTGGCGAGCACAGCGGCGTGTCCGCAACCACCCGCGACATTTTCCTCGAAAGCGCCTTCTTCGATCAGATCGCCATCGCTGGCAAGGCCCGTTCCTACGGCCTGCACACCGATGCCTCGCACCGCTACGAGCGTGGCGTGGACTGGCAACTGGCCCGTGAAGCCATGGAGCGCGCCACTGGCCTGCTGCTGGAAATCACCGGCGGCGAAGCCGGCCCGATCATCGAAACCGTCAGCGAGCAGCACCTGCCGTCGGTTGCGCCAATCGTCCTGCGTGCCAAGGCCGTTGAGCAAATGCTCGGCCTGGTGATCGACCTGGTTGAAATCGAGCGCCTGCTGTCGGCACTCGGCCTCGGCATTTCCGCCGGCGAAGCAGGGCAGTGGCACGTAGAAGTGCCAAGCCATCGCTTCGATATCAGCCTGGAAGTCGACCTGATCGAAGAGCTGGCCCGCCTGTACGGCTACAACCGCCTGCCGGTTCGTTACCCGCAAGCGCGCCTGGCGCCGCAGCCGAAAGCCGAAGCCCGTGCACACCTGCCGGAACTGCGTCGCCTGCTGGTGGCTCGTGGTTATCAGGAAGCGGTGACCTATAGCTTCATCGATCCAAAGCAGTTCGAACTGTTCAACCCAGGTGTCGAGCCGCTGTTGTTGGCTAACCCGATCTCCAACGACATGGCCGCCATGCGCTCGTCGCTGTGGCCGGGCCTGGTGAAAGCGCTGTCCCATAACCTGAACCGTCAGCAAGACCGCGTGCGTATGTTCGAAAGCGGCCTGCGTTTTGTTGGTCAGCTGGATGGCCTGAAGCAAGAGCCGATGCTGGCTGGCGTTGTCTGCGGCAGCCGTTTGCCGGAAGGCTGGGCACAAGGTCGCGACACCGTCGACTTCTTCGACGTCAAGGCCGATGTGGAAGCGGTGCTGGGCTTTGCCGGTGCGCTGGATGCCTTCACTTTCACCCCGGGCAAACACCCTGCGTTGCACCCGGGCCAGACCGCGCGTATCGAACGTGAAGGTCGTCTGGTGGGCTTCGTTGGCGCGATTCACCCTGAACTGTCGAAAACTTTGGGGCTGGACCGTCCAGTCTTCGTTTTTGAGCTAGTCTTGGCTGAAGTCGCCTCGGGCAAAATGCCTAAATTCAGCGAGTTGTCGCGTTTCCCTGAAGTACGACGTGATCTGGCGCTGATTGCCGATCAGGGTGTTGCGGCCAGTGCTGTTCTGGACGTAATCCGTGAAAATGCAGGGGAATGGCTGACAGACCTCAGGCTATTTGACGTTTATCAGGGTAAAGGCATTGATCCGCATAGAAAAAGCCTTGCAGTTGGCTTGACCTGGCAGCATCCATCGCGCACTCTTAATGACGATGAGGTGAATACGACGACGCAAAATATCCTCACCTCGCTCGAACAAAGGTTGAACGCCACGTTAAGGAAGTGACGTATGGGGGCTTTGACGAAAGCTGAGATGGCGGAACGTCTGTATGAAGAGTTGGGCCTGAACAAGCGCGAGGCCAAGGAATTGGTCGAGCTGTTCTTTGAAGAAATCAGGCACGCTCTTGAAGACAACGAACAGGTCAAATTGTCCGGTTTCGGCAATTTTGACCTGCGGGACAAACGCCAGCGGCCTGGCCGCAATCCAAAAACGGGAGAAGAAATCCCGATCACGGCTCGCCGTGTGGTCACCTTTCGTCCAGGGCAGAAGTTGAAGGCCCGAGTTGAGGCTTATGCTGGAACCAAGTCATAACGACGAACTGCCCGTCATCCCAGGCAAACGCTACTTCACCATTGGTGAAGTCAGCGAGCTCTGTGCGGTAAAGCCGCACGTGCTGCGCTATTGGGAGCAGGAGTTTCCTCAACTCAACCCCGTCAAACGCACCGGGAACCGTCGGTATTATCAGCGCCAGGATGTGCTGATGATCCGACAGATCCGTGCGCTGCTTTACGACCAGGGGTTCACCATCAGCGGCGCGCGTCAGCGTATGTCCGGTGATGAAGCCAAAGACGACACCACCCAATACAAGCAAATGATCCGCCAGATGATCTCCGAACTCGAAGATGTGCTGGTGGTTTTGAAGAAGTAATTCCGGCTTTTAAAATACTTCCACATTTCAAAAGCTTGCGGTATATTCCTGATCGCTTCGTTGCGAAGCGAACCCAGTAACACGCCTAGTCGGGGCGTAGCGCAGTCCGGTAGCGCACTAGCATGGGGTGCTAGGGGTCGAGTGTTCGAATCACTCCGTCCCGACCATATTTCTGATCAAGCCCAACCTGAAAGGTTGGGCTTTTTCATGCATGAAGATAAACCCAAGCATCCCTCACTCCCCAAAAAACACCAACGCCCGCACTTCAATACTCCTCCTGGATGGCGCATCCACCGGCGTAGTCGGGTCGTCAAACGCGGTATGTGCGCTGCGCCTGGCAACATCGCCACGCGAGTCATGGATCTTCAACAACAACACCTCATCCGGCCGCAGCTGCGGGTAGTAATACCAGCGATGCGCCGGATTGGCCTTGACCGAAAAAGTCTCGCCAACCTTGTCCCGGTACACCAGGTCGCTGGGCAGCAAGTCGCTCTCGGCCATGCTTCGCGCATCGCACAAGGCGAGTGGGGTGCTGAGGACCGGTGCACCAATCGGCCGCCAAACGTTAATAATCGCAAACCGTTTCAGCAGTCGCTGTTCCGCCTCATCCGCAGGCAGATGATCACGTACCCGGCGAATCGCCGAGCGCTCGGTCTGGTCGTTGTGCACGTAACGCACCGGCTCACGCAGCCCACGATCCTCGCGTCCGTGCTCGTCCACCCGGATGGTGTGGTCGAAGATCACCACCTTGACCGCACCTGTCTGTTGCTTGAGCAAGGCTTCGGTTTCCGGATAGTAATGCTCGCGAACCTGGTCCTCGTTTTCCAGGTGCAGCACGCCACTGGTGTGGTCGACCTTCTCGAAGCCCTGAAGATCAAGATGGGCCGGTTCGTCGAGCAACCGGGCGTTGTGGATGCTCACTTGAGTCGGGTCCAGCACGCCGCTGCGCTTGGGGCTGCCGTCTGGCTGCGGGAAGGTGTAGTTCACCGGCCGCTCACCGGTATCCAGCAGGTAGTTGAGTTCACCGATAACCGATGGCGGGGCGAGATGAGTCTGATGCGTTCCCATGAACAATCCTCCAGGCGTGAGGCGGTTTTCAGAAGGGTTCCTTGAAGGGCCGCAGGTCCAGCTCCTGGGTCCAGGCGCTGCGCGGTTGGGTGTGCAGGTACCAATAGGCGTCGGCGATGTCTTCGAGTTTCAGTGCGCCGTCTTCGCCCAGTCGCGCCAGGTAATCCGGGGCCCGGCTTTGCACGCGCTCGCCGTCGATGGCGCCGTCGATGACCACGTGGGCGACGTGCACGTTTTGCGGGCCGAACTCGCGGGCAAATGACTGGCTCAGGGAGCGCAATCCGGCCTTCGCGGCAGCAAAGGCGGCGAACGGTGGCTTGCCGCGCAATGACGCGGTAGCCCCGGTAAACAACAGGCTGCCGCCGCCGTTGTCGAGCAGCAAGCGGGTGGCCTCGCGGGCAAACAGAAAACCGCCCAGGGTCGACGCCCGCCAGGTTTGCTCGAACAGCTGCGCACTCAACTCCAGCGTGGGTGCGGCGACGGAGTTGCCCACATTGAAAATCGCAGCCTTGAGGGCACCCAGCTTTTGGACCTGCTGGCGGGCGGCGATCACCTCGGACTCGATTCCCGAATCCGCCACGATCGCCACCGCCTGCCCGCCAAGAGCGTGGATGCCCTCGACCACAGCCTGCAACTTGTCCAGGCTTCTGCCACTGACCGCGACCTGATAACCCTCCCGTGCGAAGCGTCGCGCCAGTGCCGCTCCCAGGCCCGCCACAGCACCCACACCGGCAATCCAGACCACCGGCTCGGATCGAGACTCAGACATTAGCCACTTCCTCAATGAGATACGTGGCTAACAATTTACTCATCGGCGGGCGCGAGGAATAAGAACATCGACAGCTAAGGTTATGCGCTGACTCAATAGCGCATTTCCACCGCCACATACGCCCCAATCCCATCCCCCGGATACAACGACGCCGTATCCTGGCCCTTCGCGTCATACAGCGGCTGCACCGCCGTCACGTATTTCTGATTGGTCAGGTTCTTCACATCCAGCGACACCTTCCAGTCCTTGCTCGGCGTTTCATACCCCACATTCGCCCCGAAGATGGTGTAGGAGGGCGCATAGAAGCTGTTCGCATAGTCCACCGCCGTACGTGAGGCCGATTGCACATTCACCCCGGTATAGAAGCCCGCCGGGTGCTGATACTGCAGCTCGCCCTGGTAGATATGCTTCGGAATCCCCGGCAACTGGTTGTCGCCGAAGGTCGGGTCGTGCCGGTAGTAGAAGTCGTTGTAGGTGTACACCTGGCGCAAGGTGACCTTTTCACCCGAGGTGTTTTCCCACAGGCGTGTATTCAAGCCGGCCTCGATGCCTTGGTGGATCGTCGGTGTGGCGTTGAAGGCGCCGGTGATCGCCGCGGCAGTGGAGGTGGCCGGGATGATCTGCACGTTGAGCAATTCATTTTTCACCCACGAACGGTAGAGCGCCAGGCTGCCGTCGAAGATGCCTGATGAACCCTTGATCCCGATTTCAACGGTATTGGCTTTCTGCTCCACCAGCGGCCTTACGTACGGCGTGGTCGGCCCGGAGCCGGAGTATTCCCACGACGCCGGTGGATCGACCGAGCGGCTGACGTTGGCGAACACCTGCAGTTGCGGGGTGAACTCGTAACGTACGCCCAGTCGCGGTGCCAGGCTCCAGTTGTCGTAGGTCACGTCGCTCGGGTAAGTGGTGGTGTTGGCCACCAGGGCTTCCTTGACGTCGGCGTGGCGGCGCACGTTGATCGCCGATACGCCGCTGGTCAGCCACAGGCCGTCCACCAGCTCCAGGTCGTTGCCCAGGGAGAACACATGATCGAACGAGGAGCTGTAGTCGACGAACTTGCGCGTCTGTTTGTTGGCGAAGGTGGAGTCGACCTGGCCCTTGAGGTGTTCGGTGGAGGTGAAGGCCAGGCTGGAGCGGCTTTCGTGGCCGAACAGGGTGTCGCGCCGGTCGTAGTTGATCACCGCGCTCAGGTCATGCCAGTCCCAGTAGCTGGGGTTGCTCGGGCTGTTCGGGCTGTTGTTGTGGGCGTACTGGTAGTAGACGAAACCCACCGACAGGGTGGCGTCGTCCTCAAAGGTGTAGGTGGTCTTGCTGCCCAGCCATACGCTGCCGGGGCGACGGCTGCCGGCGCCGCTGCTTTCGGCGGTGGCACTGGCGCGGTCGGAGTGGTGCTTGACCGCATCCAGGGTGGTGGCGCTCGGGTCGTTGTGGAACTCGTCGCGGTAACGCAGCATCACCCGGGTTTCGAGTTGCGGGCTGAAGCGGTAGCCAAAGTTGGCCACCACGCCCTGGCTCTTCGACAGGCTGTAGTCGCGGTAGCCGTCGCTGCGGTAGTTGTCGGCATTCAGGTAGTAATCGAACGCACCCTCGACGCCGCCGACGCTCAGGCTTTGCTTGTTGTAGCCGTAGCTCCCGGTTTCCGCCCGCACCCGCAGCCCGGGTGCGGTGTAGCCGGTCTGGTTGACGAAGTTGATGGCGCCGCCAAGGCTCAGCGCGCCGTATTGGAAGGCGTTGGCACCCCGCAGGATTTCGCTGTAGTTCACCCCCGAACCGTTGAGGAATTCGTAGGGTGTGCCGCCCGGGCCGGTGATCGGCAGGCCGTCGAACAGGAACTTGATGCCCTCACGGAAATACCCCGGCGAGGTGTTGGCCCCCGATCCACGAATGGAAATCTTGGCCGCGTCGTTGCCGCCGGTGGACTGCACGAACACACCCGGCTGATAGGCGAGGGTGTCCTGCAAGGTGGCGGTGCGTCCCTTGGCCACCTGTTCGCTGTCGACCACGCTGGTGCCGCCTGGCACTTCGGACAACTGACTTTTGGCTGCCTCAACGGGCGTGATTTTTTGTGCCTCTACTGTCACCGTCTTTAGCCGTGTTCCGGTCGTCGGTGTGACCTCGTCATCTGCCTGCACACTGGCGGAAAAAACCAGGGCTGAGCCCAGCCCGACCATCGCCAGCCAAGTTGCTTGCCGCACGGCAAGTGTCAACTTTTTAAACTCTCCCCGAAAGATTGGATCCATTAAGCGTGTTCCTTGTGAATAGATAAATGAGCCCCAGCTTTCTATTCGAATAGTCATGCCTGTTTCGCTCTGAGCAGTTTCTATGCCAAGACTATTGGCCAAGGATTACGGGCGCTTAGTTCAGGTTAAGTGTTCTGCGGGATACTTTGTTTTGAATCGGTGTTTGATTCTCAACAGTCAACTTTGATGGCCGGGATTACTGCAACTGTCGCGAACGCAACAGTTGATAAGCAGTGTGTAAGGCTGCCAACAATTCCGGGGTGTATAACGGGTATAACCATATAAGTGTTTGGCAGTGTTCGCCCCGTTTTACAAGGGTTTTGTGCTGGTTTTGTGGTCAATATGGCGTTTCTTGAAGACTGGCATGCTCACTGCATTACACCCCGTAATTGCAAACTTTCAGTGTTCACCGAGTTCCTCTAAGGAAGCGTCATTGACAACCATCCTGAAACTTTCGGCGGTTATTTCACTGTGCCTGGCGATCAATGCCTGCTCACCGGCTGCGGCACCGAAACATGAAATTTCTGCGGCCGATGGCACGGTCAACAACGGTGTAGTGACTTATTCGGCGACGGACTTTCATGAGTCGTCACCGGGGCGCAGTGGCGGAACTTTGCGCGTCTCAGCCGCCTCCGACGCCGGCAGTTTCGATGTTCATGCACTGTCTAACGGCAACATCCAGTGGATGGGCCGGATTCTCTTCGATTGCCTGGTGTACCAGGACGAGCAGGGCAACATCAGCCCATGGCTGGCCCGCTCCTGGGACATCTCCGACGACGGCAAGACCTACACCTTTCACCTGCGCGACGACGTGACCTTCAGCGACGGCGAGAAATTCAACGCCCAGGCGCTGCAAACCAACCTGGAACACATGCGCGATCCAGCGACCAAGTCCCCACTGGCAGCGGCCTATATCGCGCCGTACCTGGATGGCAAGGTCATCGACGACTACACCTTCGAAGCCCATTTGCGCGAACCCTATACGCCTTTCCTCGACGTACTGGCGCAGTCCTGGTTGAGCATGATCTCCCCCAGGCAGATTCGCGAAGCGCCGAAGACCATCGCCGAGCATCCCATCGGCAGCGGCCCGTTCCTGTTGCAGAGCTATACCCGTGATCAGGGTGCGGTGTTCATCAAGCGCCCCGGCTACAACTGGGCGCCGCCGGTGACCCGTCACACGGGTGAGGCATACCTGGACCGTATCGAGTTGAGCTACGTCCCTGAAGCCATGATCCGCTTCACGGCGCTGGAGTCCGGCCAGTCGGATTTCGCCCTCGATGCACCGGCCCAGAATGCTGCCGCCATCCGCGCCAACCCCGACCTGGTGATGCGCAGCCGGATTCGCAAGGGCAACCCGAGCCGTGGCATCGTGTTCAACGTTGAGCAGGCGCCATTCGACGACGTGCGAGTACGTCGCGCCGTGGCCAAAGCCGTCGACCGCGAAGGATTGGCGTGGATTTCCGGCTTCGGCGAATACATCGCCAAAGCCGATTTCCTGGCGGCGAATACCCGGTTTTATCAACCCAACAAAGAAGCCCTGGCCTACGACGTCAAGGCGGCCAATACCTTGCTCGACGACGCCGGCTGGACAGGGCGCGACGCCCAGGGCTATCGGACCAAGGCCGGGCAGCGCCTGAAGGCGACCTTGTTGGCCTATAGCAGCCCAGCCTTTCCCGGCAGCGTTTCGGTGGCCATCCAGGCCGACCTGAAAAAAGTCGGCTTTGAGATGACCGTCGAGATGCTGCCGCTGACCCGGGTGATCGAGAGGCGCTATGCCGGGAAGTTCCAGGCGATGGCGGACGGTTACTGGCACACCAACACACCCGACGGCATGTTCGTGCTTTATCACAGCGAGTCCATCAGCACCGATAAAAGGATCGGCCAGAACGTTGGACGCTTCCGTGATGCCGAACTGGATCGCGTGCTCAGCGCCGCTCGCCAATCCCGCGATCCGGTTGAGTTGCAGGCGCTCTATGGCGAAGCACAAAAGCGCCTGACCGAAACCGTGCCGTCGGTGCCTTCGGTGGAAGCCCAGGTACTCACCGCCTATGGCCGACAAGTCCAGGGCGTGATTTTCGACACCTCCCACAACGTACCGTTCTTCACCAGCATCTGGCTGGACCGGGGGCAACCATGAGCCTGTTCAAATCCATCGCCTGGCGCCTGCTGGCGGGCATTGGCGTGCTGTGGGGCGCGGCGACGCTGACCTTCCTCGCCGTCAACTTCAGTGGCGGTGACACCGCGCTGGCGATCCTCGGCGGACCGGATGCGATGCCCACGCCGGAGCTGTTGGCGCGGGTGCGGGCCGAGTATGGCCTGGACCAACCCTTGATCGTGCAATACGGCAATTATCTGCTGCGCCTGGCCCACGGCGACCTGGGTGAATCCTACCGCCTGCGCATCCCGGTGCAGCAGGCGATTGCCGAACAGATCGGCGCAACCATTCAACTGTCCCTGAGCGCCGCGTTGCTGGCGGTGGTGTTGGCGCTGGCGTGCGCGATCCTCACTGCCAATCGTTCGCGCTGGATTCGCTCGGTTGTTTCAGGCGGCGAGCTGGTGCTGTCGTCGGCGCCTTCGTTTGTGATCGGCATGCTGCTGTTGCTGGTGTTTTCGTTTCATTGGCACTGGTTGCCGCCGTCCGGCTCGGTGGGCTGGCGTTCGTTGATCCTGCCCTCCGTCGCGTTGGCCTTGCCGGTGGCGGCGGTGCTGACCCAGTTGCTGCGCCAGTCCCTGGAAGACACCCTCGAACAACCCTTTATCGCCATGGCCCGTGCGCGTGGCCTGTCCGAAACCGCCGTGCGCCTGCGCCATGCCTTGCGCCATGCGCTGGTGCCGTTGGTGACGCTGGCGGGGTTCGTGTTCGCCAGCCTGCTGGGCGGTGCGGTGGTGGTGGAGTTGCTGTTTGCACGCCAGGGCATCGGGCGCCTGATGCTCGACGCCACCAGCAACAAAGACGTGCCGATGGTGTTGGGCGTGACCCTGCTCGCGGCCACGGTGTACGTGCTGGTGAACCTGGCCGTCGATTTGATCAACCGCTGGATTGACCCCCGGGCCAATCAAGCGTGAGTGCCTTTGAAGAAGGAAAAACCATGAGTGCTTCGATTCCCGCTGAAGTGAGTTATGCCGACTTGCACCAGCGTTTCGCCGACGTATTTGCACGCATAGCCGACACCGCGGTCGCCCGCGAGCAGCAGCGCGAGCTGGCCCACGATGCGGTGGCGTGGCTGCGGGAGGCCGGCTTTGGTGCCCTGCGCGTGCCGCAGGCCCAGGGCGGCCTGGGTGCCAGCCTGCCGCAGTTGTTTCGCCTGTTGATTGAGCTGGGCGAGGCCGATTCAAACCTGCCGCAGATCGTGCGCGCGCATTTCGGTTTTGTTGAAGGCCGGCTGTCCAGTCGCGACAGCGAGTCCCAGGCGTACTGGTTCGCCAAAGTCGTCGACGGCGAACTGTGGGGCGCCGCCATGGCTGAGCGCACCGACACCACCCGCAACTCGGTAACCCTCAGCGCGGTCGATTCCGGCTGGCAACTGGACGGCGAGAAGTACTACTGCACCGGCACGCTGTACGCCAACTGGATCGCCGCCGTCGCCCTGGATGGCGAGGATTTTGTCAGCCTCGCGGTGCGTACCGATGCGCCGGGTGTCACCGTCGAGGACGACTGGGACGGCTTTGGCCAGCGCCTCACCGGCAGCGGCACCACCCGCTTCAAGGCGGTGGACGTACCGGCCCGGCACATCGTGCGGCGCTTCAAGAAAGACGAGCTACGCGCCGAGTCCTACCTGAGCGCGTTCTACCAGCTGTTCCACCTGGCGACCCTGGCCGGCATCGCGAATGCGGTGCTGCGCGATGCCACCGAATTCGTCAAAGGCCGCACCCGCGCGTTTGGCGTGCCGGGGCAATCGAGCCCCAAGGATGACCCGCTGGTGCAGCGGGTCATCGGTCGCCTGTCGAGCCTGGCCTATGCCGCCCGCACCCAGGTGCTGGCCGTCGCCGAGGTGCTGCAGGAGGCGCACGAAGCAGAGCAGGGCGGCTACGCCAACGAACAGCATTACACCGAGGCCGAGATTCGCGCTTTTCAGGCGCAACAAATCGTGCTGGAACAGGTGCTGGAAGCCACCACGCTGCTGTTCGAAGTCGGCGGCGCATCCGCCACCAGCGAGTCGCGTCGCTTCGACCGGCATTGGCGCAACGCGCGAACCCTGGCTTCCCACAACCCGGCGATCTTTCGCGAACGGGCACTGGGCAATTACTACCTCAACGACGTCACCCCCAACGCCGCGTGGCGCAGCCTGCAAGCCGCCGACGCCGACCAGCAGACCGCCCGCGACGAAGCGAGTGCGGTATGAGCCTTCAACCCTTCACAAAAAAAGGATCACACATGCGTTACCGCCAACTGGGCAACAGCGACCTACAAGTCAGCGTGCTGGGCCTGGGCACCATGACCTGGGGCCACCAGAACACCGAGACCGATGCCCATCAGCAGATTGATTTGGCGCTGGCCGAAGGCATCAACTTCATCGACACCGCCGAGATGTACCCCACGCCGACCAAGGCTGAAACCTGGCGCACCACCGAGCGCTATATCGGCAGTTGGCTGGCGGCCAGCGGTCGACGCGACGAGGTGATCCTGGCGAGCAAAATCGCCGGGCCGGCCCGTGACCCCAGCAGCCAGCAGCACATTCGCGACGGCCTCAGCCATCACGACCGACGCAACATCGTCGAAGCCCTGGAGGGCAGCCTCAAACGCCTGAACACCGACTACCTCGACCTCTACCAACTGCACTGGCCTGACCGCGCCACCAATATCTTCGGCCAGCGCGAATACCCGTATCAGGCAGACACCCAAAGCGTCGCCATCGAAGAAACCCTGGCGGTGCTGGCCGATCAGGTCAAGGCCGGCAAGGTGCGTCACATCGGTGTATCCAACGAAACCCCGTGGGGCGTCGCCGAGTTTCTCAAGCAAAGCGAACGCCTTGGCCTGCCGCGCATTGCCAGCGTGCAAAACCCCTACAGCCTGCTTAATCGCCTGTACGAAGGCGGGCTCTCGGAGTTCAGCCACCGCGAAGGCGTCGGCCTGCTGGCGTACTCGCCACTGGCCTTCGGTGCGCTCACCGGCAAGTACCTGGGCGGCGCACGTCCCGAGGGCTCGCGGTTGTCGGCGGTGTACCGCACCTTCAATCGCTATGACAGCGCCTCGGCCCAGGAAGCCATCACCGGCTACGTGGAGATTGCCCGGCAACACGGCCTGACACCGGCCCAGTTGGCGCTGGCGTTCATCATCGACAAACCCTTCGTCTCCAGCGCGCTCACCGGGCAAACCAACCTGGCGCAATTGCGCGACAACCTCGGCGCGCTGGACGTGAGCCTCAGCGACGAGATCAAGGCGCAGGTCCAGGCCATCCACCAGCGCATTCCCAACCCCGCGCCCTAGAACGAGGAGCCTGGCATGACGCAAAGCATTGAAACGTTGAGCGGCAGTCACCCGTTGCGTCTTGCCGGGTTTACCCAACTGCGGCCCGGGCTGTTGCTCGCCGGGGTATTTGTCGGGCTGTTGCTGCTGGCCGCTGTTTTTCCACAGTGGCTGGCCCCGTATGACCCGCTGGATGCCTCGGCGCGCCTGGCGTTCCAGGCACCGGGCAACGTGCATTGGCTGGGCACTGATGAAAATGGACGTGACGTGCTCAGCCGGCTGATTTATGGCGTGCGTTCGTCGCTGTTCATGGGCCTGGCCGCCACTGCGCTGGGGCTGGCCTGGGGCACCTTGCTCGGGTTGATCGCCGGCCTTGGCCCGCGCTGGCTGGACGGCGCCTTGATGCGCGGGATTGATGTGCTGCTGTCGTTTCCCGACCTGTTGCTGGCGCTGGTGATCATCACGTTTTTCGGCCAGGGCACGGCCAATCTGATCCTTGCCGTGGGCATCGCCGGCGTGCCGCGGTACGCGCGGCTGGTGCGGGCGCAAACCCTCACCGTGCGCAACGCCGGCTACGTCGAATCCGCCGTCACCCTCGGTCAATCGCAGCTGGCCGTGGTGCTGCGGCACATCCTGCCGAATGCGTTCAAGCCGGTGCTGATCCTCGCCACCATCGGCATCGGCGGTGCGATCACCGCCGGTGCCGCCTTGAGTTTTCTCGGCTTTGGCGCACCGCCGCCCGCGCCGGAGTGGGGCGGGATGATGGCCATCGGGCGCAGCTTCCTGGCCAACGCGCCGTGGCTGGTGGCCTGGCCGGCTCTGATCATCACCCTGACCGTTGTCTCCATCAGTGCCATCGGCCGCGAACTGTTGCGCCGCAGCGAAGGAAAGCCTCTATGACGATGAATATCCATACCCTCGGCCCGCTGGTCGACATCCGCGACCTGACCGTACGTTTCGGTCAGGCCGAACCGGTATTGCACGGTGTCAGCCTGCAGTTGAACCGTGGCGAATGCCTGGCGCTGGTGGGCGAATCGGGCTCCGGCAAAAGCGTCACCGCCCGCACCCTGGCCGGCCTCACCGGCAAGGAGGCTCGCGTCCAGGCCGCCAAGCTGGCCTTCCAGGGCGTCGACCTGCGCCAGCTTAATGAACGGGCCTGGCAGCAACTGCGCGGCGCGAGCATCGGCTTTGTGATGCAGGACGCACTGGGCGCGCTGGACCCACTGCGCCGTGTGGGCGCCGAGATTGAAGAACCGTTGCACCTGCACACGTCATTGGGCCTGGAAGCGCGCCGCCTGCGGGTGCTGGAGCTGCTGCGGGATGTCGGCGTGCCGGAACCGGAACTACGCGCCAGCCAATACCCGTGGCAACTCTCCGGTGGCTTGCGCCAGCGCGCGCTGATCGCCTCGGCCATTGCCTGCAACCCACGGCTGATCATTGCCGATGAGCCCACCACGGCCCTGGACGCCACGGTGCAGGCCCAGGTCATCGCGCTGCTGGAAAGCCTGCGCGGTGAAGACAACGCACTGCTGATGGTCAGCCATGACCTGTCGGTGGTCTCGCGCCTGGCCGACCGCGTGGCCGTGATGCGCCACGGGGTGATTGTGGAGGAGGGCAGCACCGAACAGGTCCTGCAAGACCCGCGTCATCCGTATACCCAATTGCTGTTGCGGGCGGCCAAGGCGGTGCACTTCCAACCCACCCGCCGGCTGCTCACAGCGGTTGAACCCGAGCCTGCGCCCCAGGGCGAAGTGCTGCTGGAAGCCCGCGAGCTATCCAAGACTTTTGTCGGCCCCGACGGTAAAACCCGCACGGTGCTGAACCAGGTGTCGCTGCAACTGCGTCGCGGCGAGACCCTCGGCGTGGTGGGCGAATCGGGCTGCGGCAAGACCACCTTGACCCGCCTGATACTCGGCCTGGAAACCGCCGATGCCGGCGAGGTATGGATCAAGGGCCAGCGCTGGTCCGACCTCGACGCCCGGCAAAAAAGCGAAGCCCGGCGTGCGGTCCAGGTAGTGTTCCAGGACCCTCTCAGCTCCTTCGACCCGCGCTACACCGTGCAGCGTGTGTTGTTCGAAGCGCTGGTGGTGGCCGGCGTACCGCGTCACGCCCGGCGCGACCGCGCGCTGGAACTGCTGGAACTGGTGCGCCTCGATGCCAGCGCCTTGTCCCGCCGCCCCATCGAACTTTCCGGTGGCCAGCGACAGCGCATCGCGATTGCCCGGGCGTTGGCTTCCGAGCCACAGGTCCTGATCTGCGATGAGCCGGTGTCGGCGCTGGACGTGTCGGTACAGGCACAGATCCTGGAGTTGCTTGACGACCTCAAGCGCCGCCTCGGCCTGGCTTGCCTGTTCATCTCCCATGACCTTGGCGTGATCAACCACGTCAGCGAGCGCGTGCTGGTGATGAAGGCCGGCGAAGTGGTGGAGTCCGGCTCGGTGCGCGCGGTGTTCGACCGCCCGGCCCATGCCTATACCCGCGCGCTGATCGACGCGATTCCGACCCTTGAAACCGACGACACGCCGATCCCGTTCTACCTGAACGTAGCGATCTGACGTATTGGAAACAGTATCTACAGAGGAGTGTTCCTGGTGCCCAAGCAGCTGCACGTGAATTTGTTTGAGATGAACTGCGTCAGTCACATCGTCCATGGTTTGTGGGTGCACCCGGACAACAACCGGCACCGCTTCAACGACCTGGACTACTGGACCGAGCTTGCGCAATTGCTGGAATACGGCACCTTTGACGGTGTGTTCCTGGCCGACGTGATCGGCACCTACGACCGATTTCGCGACGGCCCCGAAACCTCGCTGCGTGAAGGCATGCAGATCCCCAGCAACGACCCGCTGCTGGTGATTCCGGCGATGGCCGGGGTGACCCAGAATCTTGGTTTCGGCGCGACCTTTTCCACCACCTACGAACCGCCGTTCGCCTTTGCGCGGCGCATGAGCACCCTCGATCACCTGACCAAAGGCCGGGTGGGCTGGAACATCGTTACCTCGTACTTGCCGAACGCCGCGCGCAACTTCGGCCACGACACCGAGGTGGTCCACGATCACCGCTACGAGATCGCCGACGAATACCTCGACGTGCTCTACAAACTCTGGGAAGGCTCGTGGGACGACGACGCCGTGATCGTTGACCGCGAGCGCCGGATCTACACCGACCCGGACAAGGTGCGCTACATCAACCACGTCGGCGAACACTTCAAGGTCGCCGGGCCGCACCTGTGCCAGCCTTCGCGGCAACGTACGCCGGTGCTGTTCCAGGCCACCGGGTCACCTGCCGGCATCGAGTTTGCGGGGCGTCATGCTGAGGTGGTGTTTACCGGTGGTAATGATGCACCGGCGGTGCGCGCGAATATCCAGGCCATGCGGCAGAAGGCGGTTGAACATGATCGCGATCCGGCGGGGTTGAAGTTTATCGTCATGGCCGGGGTGATCGTGGGGCGGACCGATGAGGAAGTCAGTGCCAAGCTCGACAGCTACCGCAAGCTGGTGAGTGTCGAGGCTTCGCTGGCTCATGGGCAGTCGGCGATCGACTTGACGGCGTATCCACGGGATACCCTGATCAGTGATCTGGTGAGCCGGCAGGTCAAGGGGTGGGAGAGTTTGAGTCGGTACAAAGCGGACTCAACTGTTGGGGCGGTATTGGCGCAGCTTGGGGGTTTTAATCGCGAGCGGTTTTTTGTGGCGGGTACACCGACGGTGGTGGCGGATGCGATTGAGAAATGGCTGGATGAGGATGGGATCGACGGGATCAACCTGAGGCAGTATTTGTCGTTTGAGACAGCGCGGGATTTCATTGAATTGGTGGTGCCGGAGTTGCGTCGTCGTGGGCGGTTTCGTGAGCGGTATAACGAGGGCGAGACGTTGCGGGAGCGGTTGTTCGGGGCTGGGCAGGCACGGTTGCCTGGGGACCATTTTGGCGCGCGTTATCGGGATCCGGCGGCGTTGCTTCAGCCGGCGTTGCCGTTGCGGTTTTCGTTGTGAGTGGGGAGTACATATCCGTTGCTGCGGTAACGGCCACTTAGGGTTCCGCTCTTACAGCGGGTCACTTTTGGCAAACGCCCCAAAAGTAACCAAAAGGTCTTTGCCCCACCACTCGGTGCCTCGCTTAGGCTCGGCATGCCCGCACTCCGGCCCGGTTCCGCGGGCCGCCGCGATGGGCCATCCCTGGCCCAGCGCGGCTAAATCGGCATCCTTGCCGATTTACCCGCTCCACCGTGCCTACTTGCGGCCATCGTGGTTAACGGGGCCCGCAGATCAAGATCAAGAGCAAGAGCACAGCGGCCTACAGGCCGGCTTGAGTGGTAAAAGCCAGAGCAAGAGCAAGGGCACACGCGGTCCAAATGTGGGAGCGAGTTCGCTTTGGCCTTTGCTCAGCCTGAAAGCCGACCCCAGTGGTAGAAGCCAAGATAAAGGCCAGAGTGAAATCCAAATCTGAAGCCGGTGTAGCTCTGCTTTTCTGTGGGAGCTGGCTTGCCTGCGATGCAGACAACTTCGGTCTTTCAGGTACACCGAGGCGATGCTATCGCAGGCAAGCCAGCTCCCACATTTGACTGTGCCCGCTGTAGATTTTGATCTTGATGTTGCCTTTGCTTCACACCACTCAAGCCGGCCTGTAGGCCGCTGTGCTGTTGATCTGCCTTTGATCTTAGGCGCCCCGTTAAACCACGCTGGCCGAACGCAGGTAGTACGGAGCGGGTAAACCGGCAGGACGCCGGTTTAGCCGCGACGGGGCAGGGACGCCCCGTCGCGGCGGCCCGCGGAGTAGTACCGGAGAGAGGGCACATCGAGC
>NZ_AHHC01000082.1:0-37291 GCF_000242655.1 Pseudomonas sp. PAMC 25886 | reverse complement strand
ATCGGGACGGTGTATCTGAACCCTGAAAGGGAGCTGACAGTGGTAATAAAAGCCGCGTAGTACGACGGTGAACGCGACAACTACCTTGAAAAACGCCGGTGCTGTTGATCTGCTTTTGATCTTGATCTTAGGCGCCCCGTTAAACCACGCTGGCCGAACGCAGGTAGTACGGAGCGGGTAAACCGGCAGGACGCCGGTTTAGCCGCGACGGGGCAGGGACGCCCCGTCGCGGCGGCCCGCGGAGTAATGCCGGAGTGCGGGCACACCGAGCCCAAGCGAGGTGCCGAGTGGTGGGGCAAGAGCGTTTTGCTTACTTTTGCGCTTTTCAAAAGTGAGCCGCCGTAAGGGCGGAACCCATTTCAGCAACACCCGAAAAAACGGATATACACCCACCCCCGGCATCCCCCTAGAATGCAGCTCCTCCACCTCTGGCATTCGGGGCACTCATGCACATCTCATCGGGCCGCTGGGTCTACGGTTTATCCCTGGCCCTGCTGACCGCGCTGCTCTGGGGCATTCTGCCGATCAAACTCAAACAGGTATTGCAGGTGATGGACCCGGTCACCGTCACCTGGTTTCGCCTGGTGGTCTCCGGCAGTTGCCTGTTCGTCTACCTCACCGCCGTCCGGCGTTTGCCCGATTGGCGCGCCCTCGGGACCAAAGGCGGCTGGCTGGTGGCAATCGCCGTGTGCGGCCTGATGGGCAACTACGTGCTCTACCTGGTCGGCCTGAAGCTGCTGAGCCCCGGCACCGCGCAACTGGTGGTGCAGGTGGGCCCGATCTTCCTGATGATCGCCAGCGTTTTTGTGTTCAAGGAACGCTTCAGCCTGGGCCAGGGCGTGGGCCTGCTCATATTGATCACCGGCTTCGGCCTGTTCTTCAACCAGCGCCTGACCGAACTGCTGACCTCCCTGGGCGCCTACACCGCCGGGGTGCTCACCATCCTGCTGGCCACCACTGTCTGGACCTTCTACGCCCTGGGGCAGAAGCAGTTGCTGACCGTGTGGAATTCGGTGCAGGTGATGATGGTGATCTACCTGTCCTGCGCCCTGTTGCTGACACCCTGGGCGCACCCGATGGAAGCGCTGCAACTGAGCCCGGTACAAGGCTGGCTGTTGGTCGCCTGCTGCTTCAATACCCTGGTTGCCTACGGCGCATTCGCTGAAGCCCTGGCCCACTGGGAAGCCTCGCGGGTCAGCGCCACCCTGGCGATGACGCCGTTGGTGACCTTCGTCGCGGTCGCCGTGGCTGCGTGGATGTGGCCCGACTACGTGCACGCCGAAGACATCAATGCCCTCGGCTACGGCGGGGCCGTGTTGGTGGTACTGGGTTCTGCAACGGTGGCGCTGGCGCCTTCGTTGTTCGCCGGGCTCAGGGCCCGGCGTGCACGGTTAGCGTCTCAATGACCGGCTTCCAGCATGTTTTCCGGGCGCACCCACTGGTCGAACTCTTCATCCGTGAGGTAACCCAGTTTGAGCGCCGCTTCCCGTAGGGTCAGCCCCTCGGCATAGGCCTTCTTGGCAATCTCGGCCGACTTGTCGTAGCCGATGTGCGGGTTCAGCGCGGTCACCAGCATCAGGCCGCGCTCAAGGTGCGCAGCCATTTGCTCGGCGTCCGGCTCCAGTCCGGCGATGCAATGCTCCTGGAAGTTGCTGCAACCATCGGCCAGCAGGCGGATCGACTCCAGCAGGTTGTGGATGATCACCGGCTTGTACACGTTCAACTGCAAATGCCCCTGGCTCGCCGCGAAGCCGATGGTCACGTCGTTGCCCAGCACCTGGCAGGCCAGCATCGACAGCGCTTCGCACTGGGTCGGGTTGACCTTGCCCGGCATGATCGAACTGCCCGGTTCATTTGCCGGCAGCTTGACCTCTGCCAGCCCGGCCCGCGGCCCGGAGCCCAGCAGGCGCAGGTCATTGGCGATTTTCATCAGGGCCACGGCGAGGGTTTTCAGGGCGCCGTGCAAGGTGGTCAAGGGCTCATGGCCCGACAGCGCGGCAAATTTATTCGGCGCGGTGACAAAGGGCAGGCCGGACAGCGCCGCCAACTCGGAGGCGATCGCTTCGCCAAACCCGTGAGGCGAGTTGAGCCCGGTGCCTACGGCGGTACCGCCCTGGGCCAGTTCACACACAGCGGGCAGGGCGCTGCGGATCGCGCGTTCGGCGTAATCCAGTTGCGCTATAAAAGCCGACACTTCCTGGCCGAAAGTGATCGGCGTGGCGTCCATCATGTGGGTGCGGCCGGTTTTCACCAGCTTCATGTGCCGCGCCGACAGTTCCGCCAGGCCGCCGGACAGTTCACGGATGGCCGGCAACAGCTTCTCGGTGACGGCCTGCACGGCGGCGATGCTCATGGCCGTGGGGAAGCAGTCGTTGGAACTCTGGGAGCGGTTCACGTGATCGTTGGGATGCACCGGGCTCTTGCCGCCACGGGCCTTGCCCGACAGTTCGTTGGCGCGGCCGGCGATCACTTCGTTGGCGTTCATGTTGCTCTGGGTGCCGCTGCCGGTCTGCCACACAACAAGCGGGAACTGGTCGTCGTGCTTTCCGTCGAGCACTTCGTCGGCGGCCTGTTCGATCAGCCGGGCGATGTCGGCGGGGAGGTCGCCATTGCGGTCGTTGACCCGGGCCGCGGCCTTTTTGATCAGGGCCAGGGCGTGCAACACGGCGAGGGGCATGCGTTGGTCGCCGATGGCGAAGTTCACTAGCGAGCGTTGGGTCTGGGCGCCCCAGTAAGCGTCATCCGGGACTTGCACTTCTCCCAGGCTGTCGGTTTCGATACGGCTCATCGGGCACACTCCTTCAGGTTCGTTTGCGCAGTTTAGGCCTTGATCGTCCCTGGGGGTTCCCTTAAAAGACTTTTCATCGGATTAAGCCCCGCAAAACCAGGCCCCATAAGGCGTGGGGTTGAGCCGCGGCGTTTTTTAGGCGCAGAATGGGCGCCCTTGGGGTCTTACCTCGCCTGCTAGAAAAGGAAACTCGATGACTCGTCTTCGTGCCATCTGTACCGCGGTTGCTCTGGTATGTGCCAGCGGCCAGGTTTTTGCCGATACCGCCAGCCACAACGCCAGTGCCGAAGCCTTCCTTACCCTGGCCCATGCCGACAAGCTGGGTACCCCGGTGTACATGCAAGTGCAGCAAATGTTCGCCCAGCGTTTCGAGCAGACCAAGGCACCGGCTTCCAAGCAAACCGTCCTGGACACCTACCAGGCCAAGGCCAACACCGCCCTGGACCAGGCCATCGGCTGGAACAAGCTCAAGCCGGACATGATCAAGCTCTACACCGACAACTTCAGCGAATCCGAGCTCAAGGACCTGGTTGCGTTCTACCAGTCGCCACTGGGCAAGAAAGTCCTGGAGAAAATGCCTCAGCTGACCCAGCAATCGGCCCAGATGACCCAGGCCAAGCTGGAAAGCGCGGTACCGGTGGTGAACAAGCTGCTGGAAGACATGACCAACGAGCTGACGCCAAAAGCCCCGGCCCCGGCCAAGAAGAAGTAAACAGGAATGACCATGCAACAGCGTATCGAATCGGCACTCGTCGCCCTGAGCCCGGAACACTTGAGCGTGCTGGATGAAAGCCATATGCACAGCCGTGGGTTGCAGACCCACTTCAAGGCGGTGCTGGTGAGCCAGCAATTCGAGGGGCTCAATCGCGTCAAGCGCCACCAGAAGGTCTACGCCACCCTGGGTGACCTGATGAGCGAATTCCATGCGTTGGCGCTGCATACCTACACGCCTGAAGAATGGGCGAAAATCGACGCAGCCCCGGCCTCGCCGACCTGCGCCGGCGGTCACTGACACTGTGGCACATTGGCTTGATGTGGCGAGGGAGCTTGCTCCCGCTGGGCTGCGCAGCAGCCCTTCTGCCAATCACCGCGATCTTGCTGAAAGGTTGCAACTGCCTTGTTGGGGCCGCTTCGCAGCCCGGCGGGAGCAAGCTCCCTCGCCACAGTAAAGAGGCGGTCCATAATCGTCGCCATTTTTGTTAGAATCCGCAACGCGCCGCTCAGTCGGCGCGTTTTTTTTGCATCCGGTTCACCCTTTACGAGGGTAGCCACCTGGAGAGAACACCCATGACCCAACCGATTGTCGTGGCGGCACTGTATAAGTTCGTCACCCTCGAAGATTACGTCGCCCTGCGCGAGCCATTGCTGCAGGCGATGGTCGACAACGGCATCAAAGGCACCTTGCTGATCGCCGAAGAAGGCATCAACGGCACCGTATCCGGCAGCCGCGAAGGCATTGATGGCCTGATGGCCTGGCTCAAGAACGACCCGCGCATGGACGACATCGACCACAAAGAGTCGTACTGCGACGAGCAGCCGTTCTACCGCACCAAGGTCAAGCTCAAGAAAGAGATCGTGACCCTGGGCGTTGAAGGTGTCGACCCCAACAAGAAAGTCGGCACCTACGTGAACCCGCAGGACTGGAATGCGCTGATCAGCGACCCTGAAGTGCTGCTGATCGATACCCGCAACGACTACGAAGTGTCCATCGGCACCTTTGAAGGTGCGATCGACCCGAAGACCACCAGCTTCCGCGAATTTCCCGACTACATCAAAGCCAATTTCGACCCGGCCAAACACAAGAAAGTCGCCATGTTCTGCACCGGCGGCATTCGTTGCGAAAAAGCCTCGAGCTATATGCTCAGCGAGGGTTTCGACGAGGTGTATCACCTCAAGGGCGGCATCCTGAAGTACCTCGAAGAGGTGCCGCAGGAAGAAACCAAGTGGCAGGGCGACTGCTTTGTGTTCGACAATCGCGTGACCGTGCGCCACGACTTGAGCGAAGGCGACTACGATCAATGTCATGCCTGCCGCACACCGGTCAGCGTTGAAGACCGTGCATCCGAACACTACGTGGCTGGCATCAGTTGCCCGCATTGCTGGGATAAGCTTTCCGAGAAGACCCGTCGCAGTGCGATCGACCGGCAGAAGCAGATTGAACTGGCCAAGGCCCGCAATATGCCGCACCCGATTGGCTACAACTACAAGCAATCCCCATCTTCCGAGGCCTGAGCCATGTCCGCGCGCCTGCTCTATGTAATGGATCCGATGTGTTCCTGGTGCTGGGGTTTCGCCCCGGTGGCCAAGGCGCTGGTTGAGCAGGCCCAGGCCGCAGGCGTGGAGCTGCACCTGGTGGTGGGCGGCTTGCGCACCGGCAGCGGCGCGGCGCTGGAGCCGACCACTCGGCGCTACATTCTGGAGCATTGGCAGGCGGTGACCGACGCCACCGGCCAGCCGTTCAAGCGCGAAGGCGCGTTGCCCGAAGGGTTTGTGTACGACACCGAGCCGGCTTGCCGCGCCGTGGTCACCGCACGCAGCCTGGCACCGGATTGCGCGTGGAAACTGCTGGGCCTGATCCAGCAGGCGTTCTACGTCGAGGGTCGCGACGTGACCCGCGCCGACGTGCTGGTGGAGCTGGCCGAGACGGCTGGCGTGCCGCGTATCGAATTCGCCGAAGCCTTCGACCGGGCCGACCAGCACGCGGCCACCGCGGCGGATTTCACCTGGGTCCAGGATTTGGGCATCGCCGGTTTCCCGACCTTGCTGGCTGAGCGCAACGGGCAACTGGCGCTCCTGACCAACGGCTATCAGCCGCTGTCCGAGTTGGCGCCGCTGTTGAGTCGCTGGCTGGAGCGAGCTGCCTGTGCATGATCAGCCTGATCCCGTCGAACAACCGAAGCGCGTCGACCGGTTGACCTGGGCGGAAGTCCGCCGCCTGGCCTTGCGTCACAAGAAATCCCTGTGGATCGCCAACGGCGTTGCCGTGTTGGCGACCCTGTGCAGCGTGCCGATTCCGTTGCTGTTGCCGTTGCTGGTGGACGAAGTGCTGCTGGGCCATGGCGACGCGGCGCTGAAAGTCATGAACCATGCGCTGCCCCTGGGTTGGCAGAAGGCCGCCGGTTATATCGGCCTGATGCTGCTGGTGACCTTGCTCCTGCGTTGCGGCGCGCTGGTGTTCAACGTGTTGCAGGCGCGGTTGTTTGCGCGGCTGGCCAAGGACATCGTGTATCGCATTCGTGTGCGGCTGATCGAGCGGCTCAAGCGCATTTCCCTCAGCGAATATGAAAGCCTGGGCAGCGGCACGGTGACCACGCACCTGGTGACCGACCTGGACACGGTGGACAAATTCGTCGGCGAGACCCTCAGCCGTTTCCTGGTGGCGATGCTGACGCTGGTGGGCACCTCCGGCATCCTGATGTGGATGCACTGGAAGCTGGCGCTGTTGATCCTGCTGTTCAACCCGCTGGTGATCTACGCCACCGTGCAGTTGGGCAAGCGGGTCAAGCACCTGAAGAAGCTGGAAAACGACAGCACGTCGCGGTTTACCCAGGCCCTCACCGAAACCCTTGATGCGATCCAGGAAGTGCGCGCCGGCAACCGCCAGGGCTTTTTCCTCGGGCGCCTGGGCCAGCGCGCCCAGGAAGTGCGGGACTTTGCGGTCAATTCCCAGTGGAAAAGCGACGCCTCCAGCCGTGCCAGTGGCTTGCTGTTCCAGTTCGGTATCGACATCTTCCGTGCGGCAGCGATGCTGACGGTGTTGTTTTCCGACCTGTCCATCGGCCAGATGCTCGCGGTGTTCAGTTACCTGTGGTTCATGATCAGCCCGGTGGAACAACTGCTGAACCTGCAATATGCCTACTACGCGGCGGGCGGGGCGCTGACCCGGATCAACGAACTGCTGGCCCGCGCCGACGAGCCGCAATACGCCGGCGGCGCCGACCCGTTTACCGGGCGTGAGACCGTGGGCATCGAGGTGCGCGGCCTGAACTTCGGTTATGGCGAAGAGCTGGTGCTCGACCAGTTGAACCTGAACATTGCCCCGGGTGAAAAGGTCGCGATCGTCGGCGCCAGTGGCGGCGGCAAAAGTACCCTGGTGCAGCTGTTGCTGGGGTTGTATACGCCGCAGGCCGGCAGCATTCGTTTTGGCGGGCTGACCCAGCAGGAAATCGGCCTGGAGACGATTCGCGAGAATGTCTCCGTGGTGCTGCAACACCCGGCACTGTTCAATGACACGGTACGCGCCAACCTGACCATGGGCCGCGAACGCAGCGACCAGGCCTGCTGGCAGGCGCTGGAGATTGCCCAGCTGGATGCGACCGTCAAGGCACTGCCACTGGGCCTGGACAGCGTGGTCGGGCGCTCCGGCGTGCGCTTCTCCGGTGGGCAACGTCAGCGCCTGGCCATTGCACGGATGGTGCTGGCGGAGCCGAAAGTGGTAATACTCGACGAAGCGACCTCGGCGCTCGATGCGGCGACTGAATACAACCTGCATCAGGCGCTGGCACGGTTTCTCAGTGGCCGTACCACCTTGATCATCGCCCACAGGCTGTCGGCGGTGAAACAGGCGGATCGGGTGTTGGTGTTTGATGGCGGGCATATTGCCGAAGATGGCGACCATCAGCAGTTGATTGCCGACGGTGGCTTGTACGCCAAACTTTACGGACACTTGCAACAAGTGCGGTGATTTAGCCTACGCTGAGCTATCAGGAGCGGTTTTCACTCGCGTGCGTATTTTAGTTGTGCATGTGCAAGGGACCTCATGAAGCAAAAGCAGACTCTCGGAACCCCTCGGTTATTGGGCATCGTCTGGCCTTTTATAGCCGTCGTACTGTTCCAGGCATTGTTAGGCTGCGTCAGTCTCTACGTGCTCTCGGCGGTGCGCGGCTATGTGGCGGGCGAAAGCCTGTGGTCCAAGGGCCAGAAAGACGCGATCTTCTACCTGACGCTGTACGCCGACAACCGCAACGAAGCCACCTTCCTCAAATACCAGAACGCGATTGCCGTGCCCCAGGGCGGGCACGAACTGCGGGTGGCCCTCGATCGCCCGACCCCGGACCTGACCGCCGCGCGCCTGGGTATTCTGAAGGGCGGCAACCACCGTGACGACGTTTCCAGCCTGATTTGGCTGTACCTGAACTTTCGCCATTTCAGTTACCTGGAAAAAGCCATCGAGCTGTGGACCGTGGGCGATGGCTATCTGGTGCAACTGGACGACCTGGCCCAGGAGATGCACCGCGCGATCCTGGCCAATCAGGTCAGCAGCGCCGACGTACAGGGCTGGAAGGAGCGGATTTTTGCGATCAATGACGGTGTGACGCCGGCGGCCAAAGCCTTCAGTGATGCCTTGGGCGAGGGCTCGCGGATGATCCTGCGCCTGCTGCTGGTGACCAACCTGGCCACGGCGCTGGGCCTGATCATGTTGGCGTTGCTGCGCACCCACAAACTGCTGGCCCAGCGGCATGCATTTGCCGACGCATTGCAGTTGGAGAAGGAGCGGGCGCAGATCACCCTGGAGTCGATTGGCGATGGGGTGATCACCACCGACGTCGATGGCGCCATCGCGTATATGAACCCGGCCGCCGAAGCCCTGACCCACTGGAAAGCCGCCCAGGCCCAGGGGTTGCCGCTGGCGGCGCTGTTCAACCTGCTGGACGAGAATGCCCAGGCCGACGGCTTTACCCTGATCGAACGCATCCTGGGCGGCCAGCTCGGCGGCGGCAGCGAGCATTCAAAGCTGATCCAGCGCCTGGACGGCACCACCGTGTCGGTCACCCTGGTGGGCGCGCCGATCCGCAGTGCTGGCAAAGTCGTCGGCGCAGTGCTGGTGCTGCACGACATGACCCAGGAACGCCAGTACATCGCCAATCTGTCCTGGCAGGCGACCCACGATGCCTTGACGGGCCTGGCCAACCGGCGCGAGTTCGAGTTCCGCCTGGAGCAGGTGCTGCATAACGTCGGGCGCCAGCAATCGGGGCGCCACGCCTTGATGTTCCTCGATCTGGACCAGTTCAAACTGGTCAACGACACCTGCGGGCACGCCGCCGGGGATGAGCTGTTGCGGCATATCTGCGCACTGTTGCAGTCCGACCTGCGGGAAGGCGACACCCTGGCCCGGTTGGGCGGTGACGAGTTCGGCATCCTGCTGGAGAACTGCCCGGCGCCGGTGGCGGAAAAGATCGCCGAAAGCCTGCGCCATACCGTGCAAAGCCTGCACTTTGTGTGGAAGGGCCGGCCGTTTGTCACCACCGTGAGTATCGGCCTGGTGCACATCACCCAAGCCCCGACCACCCTGGAGACGTCCCTGCGTGCCGCCGACATGGCGTGCTACATGGCCAAGGAAAAGGGCCGCAACCGCGTGCAGGTGTATCACGCCGATGACTCGGAATTGTCCCTGCGCTTTGGCGAGATGGCCTGGGTGCAGCGCCTGCACATGGCCCTGGAAGAGAACCGTTTTTGCCTGTACGCCCAGGAAATCGCGCCCCTGGGGCACACCGAACATGGCGACGGGCACATCGAAATCCTGCTGCGCCTGCATGACGAGGCGGGGCGGATCATCCTGCCGAACAGCTTTATTCCGGCGGCCGAACGTTACGGGTTGATGACGTCCCTGGACCGCTGGGTGGTGGAGAACGTGTTCAAGATCATCGCGGGCTGCATGCGTGAGCGCCCGGGCCGGCCCATGGCCATGTGTGCGATCAATCTGTCAGGCATTACCATCGGCGATGAAGACTTTCTCGGGTTTTTACGTGAGCAATTCAGCGCCTATGGTATCCCGCCAGAAATGATTTGTTTTGAAATTACAGAAACCAGCGCTATCGCGAATTTGGGCAGTGCAATTCGTTTTATTAACGAGCTCAAAGAGTTAGGGTGCTATTTCTCCCTGGATGACTTCTGCGCCGGGATGTCCTCGTTCGCCTATCTTAAACATTTACCTGTAGACTTCTTGAAGATCGATGGAAGTTTCGTAAAGGATATGCTGGACGACCCGATTAACCGCGCTATGGTCGAAGTGATCAATCACATCGGCCATGTCATGGGTAAGCGCACAATTGCCGAATTTGTCGAGACACCCCAGATCGAACAAGCCTTGCTTGAGATCGGGGTCGACTACGCTCAGGGATACCTGATCGAGCGTCCGCAGTTGTTTACCTTTGATAGTTTGCAGTGTCGACCTGTGCGACCGCAGCCTCTGTTATTCAAGGCGCCTGGCACGTTCCGATGAAACATTTGCTGGTCTGTACATATCACAAATCAAAAGGAGCCCGACAGTGATCGACACATTCAACAGAACCGGCCCGCTTATGGAAGCCTCAAGTTACCCCGCCTGGGCGCAGCAACTGATCCAGGCCTGTAGCGAGAGCAAGCGCCGCGTTGTCGAACACGAACTGTACCAGCGCATGCGCGATAACAAGCTCAGCGCCAAGACTATGCGCCACTACCTGATTGGTGGTTGGCCAGTGGTGGAACAGTTTGCGTTGTACATGGCACAGAACCTCACCAAGACCAAATTTGCCCGCCATCCTGGGGAGGACATGGCGCGCCGCTGGCTGATGCGCAATATTCGCGTGGAACTCAACCATGCGGACTATTGGGTGCATTGGGCCCGGGCCCATGGCGTCAGCCTCGAAGAGCTGCAGGCACAGGAAGTGCCACCGGAGCTGCATGCACTGAGCCATTGGTGCTGGCATACCAGCTCGGCCGATTCGCTGATTGTTGCGATTGCCGCCACCAACTACGCCATCGAGGGGGCCACTGGGGAGTGGTCCGCCGTGGTGTGTTCGACCGGCGTGTATGCCGCGGCATTCCCTGAGGACGACCGCAAGCGCGCCATGAAGTGGCTGAAGATGCATGCCCAGTACGATGACGCCCACCCGTGGGAAGCGCTGGAAATCATCTGCACCCTGGCCGGCATGAACCCGACCAAGGAACTGCAGGTAGAGCTGCGCCAGGCGGTGTGCAAGAGCTACGACTACATGTACCTGTTCCTGGAACGCTGCATGCAGTTGGAAAGGTCGGCGACCAGCACCCGCAAACAACCGGAACTGGTTGCCAGCGAGGCATAAACAGCGGGATGGCGGGGCCGCTGTGAAGTAAAGCGGTTACCCCGCCATTGCCAGGCGATTGCGACCTTCACGCTTGGCCACATACAAGGCATTGTCCGCCCGGCGCAACAGGCTCTCGGCGGACTCTCCCGCCAGCAAGGTCGAGCAACCCAGGCTCACCGTCAATTCGATACGTTCCTCATCCGCCCAGTAATCCTGGGCCTGTGCCGCCTGGCGCAGGCGCTCACCGACCATCGACGCCGCATCCCGGCCGGTGTTGGACAGCAGGATCAGAAACTCTTCCCCGCCAAACCGAAATACCATGTCCACATTGCGCAGCTGGTTCTTGATCGAGGCGGCGACCGCTTTCAGCACCTTGTCGCCCGTGGCGTGGCCGTGGGTGTCGTTGATGTGCTTGAAGTGGTCGATGTCCAGCATCAACAGGGACAGCGGCTGCAGGTGCCGGCGGGCCATGTCGATTTCCCGTTGCAGGGTCTGGTCCATGGCGATGCGGTTGCCGGTTTCGGTCAGCGGGTCGCGCAGGGCGCTGCGGGTTGCCGCGCGGTAGAGCAGGGCGTTGCGCATCGGGTAGAGGAGGGTGGCCAGCAGTGATTCCAGGTTGGCCAGCTCGTCATCGATGAAGCGTTGGTTGCGCCGAAACACCAGTTCACCGAGGTGCTCGCCGTCGTGGCTGAGGGCATAGCTCACCGAATGATGGCCGCGATGGCCATATTCCAGGCGCAGGTCGCTGGCTTCGTGACGGTATTGCAGGGCGTCCAGCGGTACCAGGCGTTGGATTTCGCGGAAGAACAACGCAAGGATGTGCTCCGGCTCCAGGCTGGTTTGCAACTGCATGCCCAATTGCTGGCGAAGTTGGGCAACAGTGGCGGGGCGTCGCGGGAGTAAGGAAGGCTGACCAAAGCCCAGGCGTTGCAATTTGGCACTGTCGAAGTCAATTGCGTTGGTCTGGGTCGGTGTTTTCATAAGCGAATGAGCCTCTAAGCACAAAACTGTCTTACAGGCTGGGTGAGAGCGTCTTACTGTTCCTTCAGTTCCGTAGGACTGACGTACAGTCTAGCCCGGTTTGCTTGAGGGTATAACTGCCGCACGTCTTATAGCCGGGGCCGCGTTGCTGCGGGCCCCGGCATTGGGCTTATTGTTTTTGCGGGTCAAACTGCTTGTCGCGGATAAACAGCGCCGGAATCACCCCGCAGATGAAGTACGCACCGCCCATGACCAGGAACCCCACGCCGATCGAGCCATGGGACGCCAGGAAGCCAATGGCCGCCGGCGCCACTGCCGCGCCAATCCGGCCAATGTTGTAGGCCCCACCCACCGCCGAACCGCGAAATTTCGCTTCGAAGCTTTCGGTCATGTAGGTCGCGTTCACACCGTAGGGAATGCCGTACAGGAAGCCGAACACGATCAGCATCCACAGGATGTTGTCCGGGCTCTGGAACAGCACGATCACCGGCAGGAAAATCGCCGTGCCCAGCGCGCCGACGGCGAACACCAGGCGCCGGCCGAGGCGGTCTGCCGCGAGCCCGGCGAGCACCTTGCCGAAAATCATCGCCGCGTAAGTACCGACCATGTAGCTGGTCATCGACTTGAAGTTCATCCCCAATTCGCCTTCCAGGTAGGACGGCATCCAGTTGTTGACCCCGTAGTAGCCGAACTGCAGGAAGCCTGCGGTCAGCGCCCAGAGGATGAACATGCGGCTGGCTTTCGGGTCGCTGAAGATCAGCTTGAACATGCCGTCGGGCTTCTTCGCCGAGACGCGCTTGATGCCTTCGGCCTTTTCCCGGGCGCGTTCGGCCTGGGCCTTGAGCCAGGCTTGCGGCTCCGGCACCAGGCGCTGCATCAGCACGGCGAGGATCACCGGGATGATCGCCACGTAAAACAGCCAGCGCCAGCCGTGGTTGGGCAGGATCCAGCCGGCGAGCAGGGTGGCGACGATGTAGCCCACCGACCAGCCGGCCTGCAGGGTGCCGAGCACGGTGGTGCGATAGCGGGTCGGCACGTATTCGGCCATCAGCGTGTTGCACGCGACGTACAGCGCGCCCAGCCCCAGGGAGGCGAAGAAGCGCGTGCTCGCGAACTGCCAATAGCTGTGGGTCATGCCCAGGATCGCCGTGCCGGCAGAGAACAGCACGATGCTCCAGACCACGGTTTTCACCCGGCCAAATCGGTCACAGGCCCAGCCGCCGTAAATCCCGCCGATGGCCATGCCGGCCAGGGTGAAACTGCCCAGGCTGCCGGCTTCGACGCTGGTCAGGCCGAACTCGGCCTTGAGGCTGCTGAGGCTGTAGGACAACAGCATCAAATCTGCACCGTCGATCAGCAGGCCGAGGAAGCAGAAGATGAAAACAATGATCCAGAGGTTGTTTTTCGCGGGCGACAACGCGCCCGCCGAAGCGGCGACTTCCATAGCGATACCTTGTTGTAGTTGTTAGGGCACAAGTTATGGGTGTTGCGGTAATGCGGTTGGAGCACGATCAAAATGTGGGAGCGGTGTTGTTCCCGAGCGTTAGTGCTTGGCCTCGCGAATCATGTTGCGGGCGATCACCAGTTGCTGGATCTGCGTGGTGCCTTCGTACAGCCGGAACAAGCGCACATCGCGATAAAACCGCTCGATGGCGTACTCGCTCACATACCCGGCACCGCCATGAATCTGCACGCAACGGTCGGCCACGCGGCCGCACATCTCCGTGGCGAACATCTTCGAGCAGGACGCTTCGGTGCCGATGTTCAGGCCTTCGTCACGCTTGCGCGCAGCGTCCACCACCATGCAGCGGGCGGCGTAGATTTCGGCCTTGCTGTCGGCGAGCATCGCCTGAATCAGTTGAAACTCGGCAATCGGCTGGCCGAACTGCTTGCGTTCCAGGGCGTACAGCAAGGCATCGTTGAGCATGCGCTCGGCGGCCCCGACACTGACGGCGGCAATGTGCAGGCGGCCCTTGTCGAGCACCTTCATTGCCGTCTTGAAGCCCACGCCTTCGACGCCACCGATCAACTGGTCGGCCGGCACGCGAACGTTGTCGAAAATCACGTCGCAGGTGTGGGCGCCTTTCTGGCCCATCTTGTGGTCGCGCTTGCCCAGGGACAGGCCTGGGGTGTTGCGCTCAACGATGAATGCACTGATGCCGGCCGAGCCCTTGATGTCCGGGTTGGTGCGGGCCATCACCGTGTAAATCCCGGCGTGGGGGGCGTTGGTGATAAAACGTTTGGTGCCGTTGATGATGTAGTGATCACCGTCGCGCACGGCGGTGGTTTTCAGCGAGGCGGCGTCGGAGCCGGAGTCCGGTTCGGTCAGGCAGAACGAGCTGAGCAGTTCACCGCTGGCCAGCTTCGGCAGGTAGTGCTGCTTCTGCGCCTCGGTGCCGTCCAGCAGGATGCCGATGGAGCCGATGCCGTTGTTGGTGCCAAAGTAGGAGCGGAATGCCGGCGAGGTGCGCCCCAGTTCAAAGGCCACGTTGACCTCTTCTTCCATGGTCAGCCCGAGGCCGCCGTAGGCTTCGGGCAGGGTCAGGCCGAACAGGCCCAGCTCGCGGAATTGGCTGACGATATCCGCCGGGACGTCATCGGTCTCGGCCAGCTCGTTTTCCCGTGGGATCAGCGCTTCGTTGACGAACTGCTGCAGGGTTTCCAGCAACAGGTGCAGCGTTTCGGCGTCTCGGATCATGTGCATTCCTCAGCGGCCCGTTCAGCGGGCCTGTTGTCGTCAATCTGCCGAGGCCCTGCACCGATCTGTCTAGCGGGTGGCGGCCTCGATGTTGTTCACCATGTGCTTGAGACGGGGCCCGATGTCGTCCTCGAGTTTCTCCCGGGAAAGGTGAAAACTCGGTCCGCCACAGTTGAACGTCAGCAGCCCATGTTGTGCATGCAGCAGCGGTACGGCGATGGCGTTTACATCGCGGTGCCACTCACCGATCGACATGCAGTAGCCGAAATCGGTGTAATCCCGGAAGGCACGCTCCAGGCCCTTCCTGATGCCCGGCCAGTCCTCCAGATGACGCTGGCGGATGTGGTCGAGGATAAATTCCCGCTCGTTTTCCGGCATCGCTGCCAGGCAGGCGCGGCCTGCGGAACTCAAGTGCAACGGCAACCGCGTACCGACCTGGCGGCGCATGGTCATGTTGGCTTCACCCTGGACCACGTCCAGGTACACCATGTCCAGGCGGTCCCGCGTGGCCATCGCCACTGCGGCCTGGGCGTACTTGGCCATCGTCTCCATCAGCGGATGGGCCACGGCCCGCACCGACAGGTTCGACAGCATGGCGTAACCGAACGCCATCACCCCAACATCCAGCTGATACCGGCCCGACTGCGGCAGGTGCTTGAGATAGCCCAAGCGGGTCAGCGTGTGGGTCATCCGCGTAATCGTCGGCTTTGGCAGCCCGGTCTTGCGCGCCAGCTCCTGGTTACCCAGCACGCTTTCGCTGGGGGTAAAGCAGCGCAGCAGTTCCAGGCCTCGGGCCAGGGCGGTGACGAACTGGCGGTCCTTGTCTTCCTCCTCGTCGGCGTTCATCGGGTCGAGCAGCAAGTGCTCGAACCCGTGGTTGCCGGCCGGTGTTTCGGGTGTGTTCGGGTCCAGGTGTCGACGGCGCATGTTAGTCCCCCTTTTTTTAGAAAATCAACAAAACAAAATTGTATTCCGCACAGCGAAACTAAGCAACTTCGCGGGTGATTGTCTTTTTGTTTAATAAAACCCGTCTAAACAAAGAGTTATAGCCCGATTTACCGGGCGCTCAGGTTTTTACGTTTACATCACGATGGGTCGGTCCTTATGATTATCGCTAAATACGGAATGTTGTTTCGCATAGCGAAACTGTCGATATCCGAACTAACAAGAACATTGCAGCAGGAGAATCTGTGGCCAGCCTCGACCAACCCGTAGTGCACCTCGACGTCCAGGACAATGGCGTCGCCGTGGTACGCATCCACCGCCCCGAAGTGAAAAACGCCTTGAACGCCCAGGTCCGCGAAGAGCTGGCCGAGCATTTTCGTGCCCTGGCCAAGCGCCGTGATGTGCGCGCCATCGTGCTCACCGGCGGCGATCAGTTCTTCGTGGCCGGCGCCGACATCAAGGAGTTCGCCAGCGCGAGCCCGATCGAGATGTATCGCCGGCACACCGAATACCTGTGGGAAGCCATCAGCCGTTGCCCGAAGCCGGTGATCGCCGCGGTGAATGGTTTTGCCCTGGGCGGCGGGTGTGAGCTGGCCATGCATTGCGACCTGATCGTCGCCGGGGAATCGGCGCGGTTTGCCCAGCCCGAGGTCAAGCTGGGCCTGATGCCGGGCGCCGGCGGTACCCAGCGCCTGGTGCGCGCCGTGGGCAAGTTCCAGGCCATGCGCATCGCGTTGACCGGCTGCATGGTCAAGGCGCCGGAAGCCCTGGCCATGGGCATGCTCAGCGAGGTGGTGGCGGATGACCAGACCATCCCCCGCGCTCTGGAACTGGCCGCGCAGATTGCCGCCTTGCCGCCGCTGGCGGTGGAACAGATCAAGGAAGTGATGCTCGCCGGTGCCGACCTGCCGCTGGAAAGCGCGCTGGTGTTGGAGCGCAAGGCCTTTCAACTGCTGTTCGATTCGGCAGACCAGAAGGAGGGCGCCGCGGCGTTCTTCGAAAAACGCACCGCGAACTATCTGGGGGAATGACGATGACGGATTCAATCAAGATCATGGGCCTGGTAGGCACCGGCGTGATGGGCGCCGGGATTGCACAGATTGCCGCCCAGGCCGGCGTGTTGGTGCGCTTGTTCGATGCCCGCGACGGTGCGGCGCAGACTGCCCGGGACAACCTCGGCACCACGCTTTCCAAGCTGGCCGCCAAGGGCAAGATTACCCAGGCGGCGGTGGACGCTGCGCTGGAAAACCTGCAAGTGGCCGCCACCATCGGGGCGCTGCACGATTGCGACCTGGTGGTGGAAGCCATCGTCGAAAACCTCGACGCCAAGCGCGGCCTGTTGCAGCAACTCGAAGGTGTGGTCAGCGCGGAGTGCATCCTCGCTACCAACACCTCATCGCTGTCGGTCACGGCCATCGCCACCGGCTGCCAACACCCTGAGCGGGTGGCCGGGCTGCACTTCTTCAACCCGGTGCCGTTGATGCGCGTGGTCGAAGTGATCGACGGCCTGGCCACCGCACCGAAGGTCGGCGATGACCTGCTGGCCTTCGTTACCCGCACCGGCCATCGCGGTGTGCGCGCCAAGGACACCCCGGGTTTTATCGTCAACCACGCCGGCCGTGCGTACGGCACCGAAGCCTTGAAGATGCTCGATGAAGGCGTTGCCGAGCGCGGCGATATCGACCGCATCCTGCGTGAAGGCGCAGGGTTTCGCATGGGCCCGCTGGAACTGCTGGACCTCACCGGGCTCGACGTGTCCCACCCGGTGATGGAGTCGATCTACAACCAGTTCTATCAAGACCCGCGCTACAAACCGTCGCCCCTGACCCGCCAGATGCTGGTGGGCGGGCGCTTCGGGCGCAAAAGCGGTCAGGGCTTCTACCTCTATGAAAATGGCCAGGTGGTCGACGGCCCGCAGCCGCAACCGGTGCCTGCCATCAAGCCATTCCCGCCGGTGTGGATCGCTACCGAAAACGCCGATGACTACGAGCGCCTCAGCGTGCTGGTGATCGAGTTGGGCGCGCACCTGGAAAGCGCGGTGCAGCCATCGCCAGAAGCATTGTGCCTTTTGGCGCCTTACGGCCTCGACGCCACCTCGGCCAGCGAACGCTTCCACACCGACCCGGCGCGTACCCTGTGCATCGACCTGCTGACCGACCTGTCGCGCCATCGCACCCTGATGCAAACCCCGCTGACGTCCAGCGCCAGCCGCGACGCCGCCCACGCGCTGCTCGCCAATGACGGTGTAGGCGTGACGGTGATCAGCGACAGCGTCGGCTTCGTCGCCCAGCGTACGTTGGCGATGGTGGTCAACCTGGCCTGCGACATTGCCCAGCAACGCATCGCCAGCGTCGACGATATCGACCAGGCGGTGCAACTCGGCCTGGGTTATCCACAAGGCCCGCTGGCCTGGGGCGATGCCCTTGGGCCACGGCGCATCCTCACGATTTTGCAACGCATGAGCGAACTCACCCACGACCCACGTTATCGCCCCAGCCCCTGGCTGCGGCGGCGTGCGGCGCTGGGGATTTCCCTGCGTCATGAAGAGCCGGCAGTCGGCTGATTTCGATTCATCACAGGACAAGAATAATGGGTGCATTGACAGGTTTGCGGGTGCTGGATTTAAGCCGGGTATTGGCCGGGCCCTGGTGTGGCCAAGTGTTGGCTGACCTCGGCGCGGAAGTGATCAAGATCGAACGGCCGCAAAGCGGTGACGATACCCGGGGTTGGGGCCCGCCGTGGATGAAGACCGACACTGGTGAATCGTCCGGGCAGGCGTCTTATTACCAGTCCACCAACCGCGGCAAACTCTCCGTGGCCATCGACCTCGCCACCCGCGAAGGCCAGGAACTGGTGCGGGCGCTGGCGGCCAGTTCCGACGTACTGATCGAAAACTACAAGGCCGGTTCCCTGGCCCGCTATGGCCTGGACTACGCGACCCTGGCCGAGATCAATCCTCGGCTGGTGTATTGCTCCATCACCGGTTTCGGCCAGACCGGCCCGCGTGCCGAAGAGCCCGGCTATGACTTCATCATCCAGGGCATCGGCGGCCTGATGAGCATTACCGGCGAGCGCGACGACCTGCCCGGCGGCGGCCCGCAAAAAGTCGGCGTGGCGTTCTCCGACCTGATGACCGGCCTGTATTCCACCGTCGCGATCCAGGCTGCCTTGCTCAGCCGCGAACGCACCGGCGTCGGCCAACACATCGACATGGCCCTGCTGGACGTGCAAGTGGCAACCCTGGCCAACCAGAGCATGAACTACCTGGCCTCGGGCAAGGTACCGCAGCGCTACGGCAACGCCCACGCCAACATCGTGCCGTACCAGGTGTTCCGCGCTGCAGACCGCGACTTCATCATTGCCTGCGGCAACGACAGCCAGTTTATTGCGCTGTGCCACAGCATTGGTTTGCCACACCTGCCGCAAGACCCGCGCTTTCGGCGCAATGCCGATCGGGTCGCGCATCGGGCAGAGATTGTCGAGCTGTTGTCGGCGCACTTCCTGGGGCGTACGGCGGACGAGTGGGTGGCGAGTATTCACGCGTCGAAAGTGCCGGTGGGCGCGATCAACAACATCGCTCAATCCCTGGAAGAACCGCAGGTGATTGCCCGTGGGTTGATGGTGAAAATCCCGCATCCCAAGAATCCGGAGTTCGAGATGGTCGGCAGCCCGATCAAGATGTCGGGCACGCCGGTGGAGTATGTAAGGCCGGCGCCGATGTTGGGGCAGCATACGGATGAAGTGCTGGGTGAGCGGCTGGGGTTGTCGGCAGAACAGCTGGGGCAACTCAAGGCGGGTGGGGTGATCGAGCAACTCGACTGAGCCGTTTCAAACAGGCGACTCCTGCGTCGAGCGTTGTTGAACAAACCGTTCGATCAACCACCTCGCCGCAGGCCCCGGTGGCACATCCGTGCGGTAGATAACGTCGAACGTGTATTTGCCGCTTTCGTATTCCGGGATGTTCAATTTCACCAGCCGGCCACTCTCCAGGTCCTCCTGCACCATCGGGGTCGGCATGTTCCCCCAGCCGATGCCTTCACGCAGCAGCATGTGCTTGGCGCCCAGGTCGGCCAGGCGCCAGGTGCGGTTGCTGAGCACGGCGAAATCCTTGTCCTTGGTCAGGCGTGAGCGATCGGACAGGACCAGTTGCGTCAGCTCGCGCCCGGCGCCCGGTACATTGGCGGCGCCTGATGCCAGTGGATGATTCGGCGCGGCCACCGGGATCAGCTCGACACTGCCGATGCTCATCCTTTCGATCCCGTCGATGCCCTCATTCATCGGCCCGCTCACGCCGATGATCGCTTCGCGGTTGATCACCAGTTCAGCGACGGCGCCGAGCGCCTCCATGTGCAGGTGCAGTGAAACCGTGGGGAACGCCTCCCGAAAGGATTTGAGGGCGTCCACCACGCGCTCGGCGGGAAGCATCACATCCAGCACCACATGGACTTCGGCTTCGAGCCCCTGAAGCAGGCCTTTGACCTTGGCGCGCAAGCCATGAATGCCGTTGGTGATGGTCCGGGCTTCGGCCAGCACGGTGCGCCCTGCCTCGGTGAGCTGGGGTTTGCGGGTGGTATGGCGGTCAAACAGCGACACGCCCAGTTGTGTTTCCAGGTTGGCGATCGAGTAGCTGACGACCGAGGTGGCGCGGTGAAGTTTTCGGGCGGCCGCTGCAAAACTGCCGACTTCCACCACCGTCAGGAACACGCGCAGTTGGTCCAGTGTCGGTGTTCCGGGCTCAGAAAGCATGTGGGTAGCCTCAGGCGTGCGTTGATTGATGCAGAGTAGCTTGTCTATTTAATCGAATCTAATGATCTAAATTAACCAGCTATTCAGAGTAGCTGATCAGGCGCAACATTTCTTCAAGAGAGCGGTTCATGTCGAGCCGTTTCCAATCGAAGGAAATACCCCATGTCTACTTCTCAACACATCGCTCATTCCGACAACGCCGAACACAGCCAATCTGATGTGGCTCATGCCTCGGCCTCGTTGATTGGCCGAGTACTGCTCAGTGCCATCTTCATCCTCTCCGGCGTTTCGAAACTGGCAGCGCCCGCCATGATGGTTGGTTACATCAGCTCCGTCGGGTTGCCGTTTCCACAAGTGGCATTGGTGGTGGCGGTCATCGTTGAACTGGGTGGTGGCCTGGCGCTGATCGCGGGTTATCGCACCCGTGTCGTTGCGGCGGTACTGGCACTGTTCAGCGTGGCCACGGCGCTGGCTTTCCATAATGCGCTGGGGGATCAAAACCAGTTCATCCACTTCTTCAAGAACATCGCCATGGCCGGTGGCCTGCTGCAAGTGGTTGCCTTTGGTGCCGGTCGTTTCAGCCTCGATGCTCGTCGCCGCTGATACCGCCTGGAGTAATCATCATGGCCGTTCATGAAACCGTTGCCCCTCGGGCAATCACTTACCGCACCACCGGCAGTGGGCATGGCCCGATTGTGAGGCTGATGAGCCCTTCGGACCTGGGGCACCTGATCAAGCCTTTCGTGTTCCTGGATCTGTTTGAAGGCGAGAGTTCATTCATCCACGGCATGCCCATGCACCCTCACTCGGGCATCGCCACCGTCACCGTGATTACCGAAGGCAATCTGCATTTTGAGGATGCTGAATCGGGTGTCGGGACGATCGACTATGGCGGTGTTGAATGGATGCGGGCGGGTGGTGGCGTGTGGCACGGAAAGGAGATGTCGGTTGGCACGTCTAAGCGCATCCAGGGTTTTCAATTGTGGGTTGCACTGCCACCGGCGTTGGAAAACGCGCGCGTCGATAGCCAATACCTGGAGTCAAGCGTGATGCCGGAAGCGGGGCCGGCACGGGTGATTGTTGGCGAGTACCAAGGTGTGCAAAGCCCGGTTCGGGCGCCGGCGGGCATTAATTACCTGTTGGTTACGCTGCAAGACGGTGAGTCCTGGACCTATGTGCCGCCCAATGGGCACGAGTCATTGTGGCTGAGTGTCAGCCGCGGGCAGCTCGCTGCACCCGGCCTAGTCATGGCGGGAGAAATGGCCGTCTTCGAACCCGGCAGTGGCGCTGTGACGCTGACGGCGATGCAGCGCGATACGGTGTTCGTGATCGGTTCAGCGGCGCCTCACCCCTATGACCTGGCGCTGGGAAACTACTCGGTTCACACCAGCGCGCATGCCTTGCACGCGGGCGAGGCAAAAATTGCCGAAATCGGCGCCCGGTTGCGTGAGCACCTGGGGCGTGCAAAGCAGCCCGACACCGTGCCCGTTTTCCGCTAACCCAAACGACCCATGTCGGCCCATTTACGCGGCACCTGGCTGCACCTACAGGAACTGAAATGCTAGAGCACCGACTCAAGGCCGATCTCGGCGGCGGCGACTATGGCTGGCTCAAGGCCCGTCATCACTTCAAGGTAACGCCCGATGGCAATCCCGCTCACCGCCCGCTGGGGGCTCTGGTGGTCTGGAACGATGACCTGATAGCGCCTGACAGCGGCTTCCCGATGCATGGCCACGAAAACATGGAGATCGTTTCCTACGTGCTGGAAGGTACGGTGAGTCATCGGGACAGTGCCGGCGGCCAAGGCCGTACCGAGGCGGGTGACGTGCAGGTGATGAGTGCCGGCACCGGAATTCGGCATGAAGAGCGCAACGCGCGAGGTGTTCCGTTAAGGCTGTTCCAGATCTGGTTGCGGCCACGGGAAAACGGTGGTGTTCCCCGTTGGGGGTCGCGCCCGTTTCCAAAGGCGGGTCGGGCTGGTCAATGGGCCGTGTTGGCCAGCGGGATGCCGGACGATCAGGGCGCATTGCAGATCTGCGCCGATGCACGGGTGCTTGGCGCCACACTCAAGGCCGGTCAGCGCTTGAACTATTCGATGACTGGCCAGGGCTATCTGGTGCCGACCCTCGGTGCAGTGACAGTCAATGGCGCGACGGTTGAAGGCGGGGATGGTGTGGCCATGACCCAAGAGCGCGTGCTGGCGGTCGAAGCTATCGACGATACCGAAGTGATACTGGTCGAGGTGTTTTGAGCATGAGCACGATCATCATGACCGGCGGGACGTTCGGCCTGGGGGAAGCGACTGCGCAGCGGTTGAGCTCGATTCCTGGCTCCCGGCTTATCCTTGGCGGGCGTGAAACCCGTTGGCCCCTGGAGCTGGCAAGCCTAAGCAGTGTCAGGCAGTTCGCCAGGCAAGTACTCGATACCCTGGGCGAGACGAAGATTGATGCCCTGGTGCTGAATGCCGGGCTCAGCTTTCCCATGGCGGTGCGCACGGCGGACGGTTATGAGACTACCTTTGCGGTGAATCACCTCGGCCACTATTTACTGCTGCGGCTGCTTGCCCCTGCGTTGGCACCTGATGCGATTGTGGTGATCACCACCAGCAATACCCATGACCCGATGTTCAGCCCGGTCGCCCCGTTTCCCTATGTCGATGCACACCAACTGGCGTATCTGGACCTCGAATCTGGCAGCCAGGCATTCGAGTCCGGATTCCGCGCTTACGCCACGTCGAAGCTGTGCAACCTGTTGACGGCGCGTGCCTTCGCGGCGGCATCCGATGCCCGGGTGATTGCTTATAACCCTGGGTATATTCCCGGTACTGGTCTGGGGCGCAACTTGCCGCCGGGGACGCTGCAGGTATCGAGCCCTCATCAGGCTGAGGCCGCGCGCCTGCACGCCGGGCACGTCCTGGCCGATCTTGCGGTTGGGCGCACCGTTCCGCCGCCCGGGCGTCTTTATGCATCCCTTGTGAGGGGCGAGGTGACGTGGCCCGAGCCGTCCGAGCTGGCTAGGCGTGAGGATGTTGCGCAGAAGCTTTGGAATGACAGCGCGGTGTTGACGGGCTTGGCCTGAGGGCATTCTCGAGCGGGGGAAGCTGACGGCAGCTGGTTCACAACTGCCGTCCGCTTTTTAGCGCGTGACTTCTTTCAGGTAGGTATTTCGGGCAGCAACGGCCGTAGGCGTGAAATCCGTGAACACACCATCAACACCGGCCCGGAAAAAGGCCAGGTATTCGGCCGCCGGGTTGCCCTTGTAGGCGCCTGCCAGGTACTTCGCTTCGTTGCGGAAGGTGAAGATATGGACGAACAGCCCGGCCTTGTGCGCGTCGCTGATCAGGCTGGTGGGCTTGAAGGTGTCGACCTCGGGCAAGCCGGGGTTTGGCGCTGAAGTGGCGGTCAGCGACATCGCTTGCGGCTTCCACGGGCCAATGCCGTCGGCGTAGGTCTTGACCTCGGCCAGGCCTGCCGGCGTCAGCAGCGCGCCAAACGAGCGTGGGTCACCCGCGACGGTCCAGCTATAAGGGCGGCCGCTGACGAAGGTATTGGGTTTGTCGGTGATGAAAATGGTTTCGCCGGTCTTGAAGTTCACGCCGTTCCCATCCACCAACTGAACCGCCCTGGATTGCAGGCCGATAGAGCGCAGGTATTTGAGGCTGTTGGGGTCAAAGCTCTGCACAAACACCGGCGCGTCTTTGCGATTGAGGTTGTTGTCTTTCAGGGTCTTGAGAAAGGCCGCTTCGAACGGATGACTGCCCGGCGCGCCGCAACCATTGGCGATGGCCTGGGCGTTGTTCCAGATCGGGTTTTTGCTTTCCGGGTAGGTCGTGATCACACGGCCCGTGGCGGCGCTTTTGGCTTTTGCGATGTCGATCACTTCCTGGAAGTTCAGGATCGGCAGCTTGCCGTTGAGGTCGGTCGGGCGCTCGTCGCGGGCATCGTAGGTTGTGCCGCCGATCCATTGCTTGAGTTCGGCCAGGGTGAAATCGCTGATTGACCAGTCGTTGGTGTGGTCTTCGCCATCCACGATCAAGGACTTCAGCACGGATTTTGGATCGTTGGGGTTGGTCAAGTCGCTCAGGTACTGGGCCGGGCCATTCTCGGCGGTGGCCGGATACCGGACGTTAACCAATACGCCCGGAACCGTACGTTTGCGGCGTGCAACCTCGGGGTTGGTCTTTGCGACATCGCTGATGTTGGTGTTGTCGCTCAACCAGGGGTTGTGCCGCGCCACCAGCACACAGTCCTTGGTCATGTGCAGGTCCAGCTCCAGCGAATCCGCCCCCGCATCGGCCGCATGTTCATACGAGGCCCGGGTTTCCTCCGGGTACAGCCCCGGCAGGCCGCGATGGCCGATCACCAGGGGCGGTGCACCGTCGAGGGTCTTGAACGAAGCAGAGGCGACCGGTGCGCTCTTGGTCACACTGTCACACGCGCTCACCGTCAGGGCGCATCCGATAACGATAAAACGGGCGAGCAGGGTTTTTACCGCAGGCGGGCCTGAGCGAGTGTGCATGTGTCGTCCTTCAAGGAAAGGGTGGGGGCGGGGTTATCTGCGGATGTTGGCGTTGGCGTATGACAGCGTTGTGACAAGTGTGGAGATGATGATTTCCCGGCGCGGCGCAACCTGGGGTATACAAAATCTCACTGAACGCTTGACTTCTCCTTTTCAATCAGTAACATACGGCGCATTCCGCGATAGCTCAGTTGGTAGAGCAAATGACTGTTAATCATTGGGTCCCTGGTTCGAGTCCAGGTCGTGGAGCCAGATAGTAAAAAAGCCTGCAGCGATGCAGGCTTTTTTTTGCCTGGAATTTGACCCGAACACTCGATTCAGGCGTGTCCTCGAAACAGACGGTATTCGTCGGGCATGCAGACTGCACAAGGACGATATCCAGCCGCGATAGCAGTGAATTCATCGAGAAAAAACACGCGATTTTTCACATAGCCGCCGCGCGCAATCGCTTGCAGTGCCGCACGGCAGTCGAGCTTTCCATAGAGCCTGCTACGACGGTGCCCGCCCAGCGTTCCCGGCTCGGGGCTTGGGAAAGGTTCTGCATCTGCGCCCATCAGTATCCATACGGCTTTTTCAGCCATCGCCTGTACTCCTGCCGTAACGGCCCGCGCTTGCGTCCCTATGTATCGCCTTTCATATTGGGTAGCACACCCGGTTTCTTGCTTTTTTTATCGCTCAAAGACAGTCAAAGTCGGGCACCCTACGCGTTATCCATCACTGATTTCCGACAGGAGTCGAACATGCCAACACTTCCCGAAACGTCCACCGACCCCTACCTATGGCTTGAAGACATCGACAGCACCCGGTCACTGGACTGGGTACAAGCCCAAAACCTCAAGACCGAAGACCGGCTCGCCCGCTCCGACAGCTTCAAGCAAATCAAGGCCGACGTGCTGGAGATGCTGGACTCGGACAGCAACATCCCCCACGTCAACAAGGTCGGCGCTTATTACTACAACTTCTGGATGGACGCCGCTCACCCGCGCGGCCTTTGGCGTCGTACCACCCCGGCGGAGTACCGCAAGGCGCAACCTGCCTGGGAAACGCTGCTGGACCTGGATGCACTGAACGCCGCCGAAGGCGAAAACTGGGTGTGGCACGGTGCTGATTACTTGCGCCCGGATTACCAGCGCTGCCTGCTGGAGTTGTCGCGCGGCGGGGCTGATGCGGGTGTCATCCGCGAGTTTGATCTGGCCAGCAAGACCTGGGTCGAAGACGGCTTCCAGTTGCCGGAGTCCAAGGGCGGCCTGGGCTGGATCGACCGTGACAACGTGTATGTCTTCACCGATTTTGGCGAAGGCTCGATGACCCGCTCCGGCTACCCGCGCATCGCCAAGCAGTGGCAGCGCGGCACGCCGCTGAGTGCCGCCCGTGTTGTCTACGAAGGCACGCTGGATGATATGTACATCGCGGCGATGCACGACGACACGCCCGGCTATGAGCGTGACTTCGTCAGCCGTACGCTGGCGTTCTACAACAACGAGCTGTACCTGCGGGGCAACGATGGCCAGTTGAGCAAAATCGACGCGCCGAACTCGGCTGAAAAGTCAGTGCATAAAGACTGGCTGCTGCTGGAGTTACGCGAGGACTGGGCGCTGGATCAAGTGTTTGTCTCGGGCTCCTTGCTGGCGATCAACGTTGATCGCTTCATGGCGGGCCAGCGGGATTTCGAGGTGTTGTTCACGCCCACGGACAGCACCTCGCTGACAGGGTTTACCTGGACCCTGAATCACCTGGTGCTGAACGTGCTCGATCACGTCAAGAGTCGCCTCAGCGTGCTCACGCCCGGCGCGAACGGATGGCAGCACAGCCCGTTCACGGGGGCGCCCGGCATGGGCACGGTGTATGCCCGCGCAGTGGACAGCGACGACAGTGATGCCGTCTGGCTGGTGACCACCGATTACCTGACGCCGACCACCCTGGCGCTGGCCGAGATCGGTCAGGCGCCCGAGGTGCTGAAAACCCTGCCGGCGTTTTTCGACTCAAGCCAGCACGTGATCGAGCAGCAGTTCGCGGTCTCCAGGGATGGCACCCGTGTGCCGTATTTCATGGTGCGCGGCAAGGACTTGCAACTCGATGGCACGGCGCCGACCTTGCTCTATGGCTACGGCGGTTTCGAGGTCTCCCTGACGCCGAATTACTCCGGTGAAGTAGGCCGCGCCTGGCTCTCGAAAGGTGGCGTGTACGTGGTTGCCAACATTCGCGGTGGCGGTGAATACGGCCCGCGCTGGCACCAGGCGGCACTCAAGCAGAACCGTGGGCGGGCCTATGAAGATTTCGCGGCGGTGGCCCGGGACCTGATCGCCCGCGGGATCACTTCGCCCCGCCACCTGGGCGCGGAGGGCGGCAGTAACGGCGGCCTGTTGACCGGCAATATGCTCACCCAATACCCGGAGCTGTTCGGTGCAATCGTGTCCCAGGTGCCTTTGCTCGATATGCAGCGCTACCACCACTTGCTGGCCGGGGCGTCGTGGATGGAGGAATACGGCAACCCGGACGAGCCCGAAGAGTGGGCCTACATCCAGACGTTTTCGCCGTACCACCTGTTTGACCCGGCGAAGACCTACCCACCGGTGTTTTTCCTGACCTCGACCCGCGACGACCGTGTGCACCCGGCCCACGCCCGCAAGCTGGCGGCGAAGATGATCGAGGCCGGCAAGGACGTGACGTATTACGAAAACATCGAGGGCGGGCACGGCGGGGCGGCGGACAACGCGCAGGCTGCGCACATGAGTGCGCTGGTCTACCGCTTCTTGTGGGAGAAGCTGAGCGTCAGCCGGGACTAATCGACACCGGCGGTGACCAGGTTGCGCGTCAACCATTCACTGAAGCACCGTGCCAGCGGGTTGTTCTCGCTGTCACGGTGGGTCAGCAAGGCCCAGTTGGGCCCGCGAATGGTTGCCTCTACCAGCGGTTGCAGCAACCCGTCTTCCAATGCCTGTCGGCTCAATAACTGGCTGACCAGCGCAATCCCCAACCCGGTACACGCCGCCTCCAGTAACAGCCCGGGGTCAGAGAAATTCAGCCCCTGATCCTTTTGCCCCACATCAATCCCAGCCTCCACCGCCCAATGGCTCCAATCCATCTCCCGTTCGCCGTGCAGGGTGGTGCGCTCCTCCCTGGGCAGTGCCAGCACGCGTGGGTTGCACGCGGGAAACAGGCGGTCGGCATGCAGCACCTTGAAGCTGCATTCGGCCTGGGAGCTGATGTCGTCGCGCACGGCCAAGTCGATGGTCTGGCTGGCCATGTCCGGGACTTCGTCGGTGCTGAAAATCCACAGGTCCACTTCCGGGTGCTGGCGGCGGAAATCCTCCAGGCGCGGCAGCAGCCAGTGGCGGGCGAAGGTCGGCGTGGTGTTGAGCACCAACTGGTTGGGCTTGCGGTACTGCCCCAGGCGACGAACGCCCACGGCCAATTGCTGCAATAGCGCCTGGGTGGTGCTGAGGAAGTCGTGCCCGGCATCGGTCAGGCTGACGCTGCGCCCACTGCGGAAAAACAGCGGTTGCTCCAGGTACGCCTCAAGGCTGCGAATTTGCTGGCTGATGGCCGATTGAGTGAGGTGCAGCTCCTCGGCGGCCTTGTGGAAACTGCCCAGCCGGGCGGCGGCTTCGAAGCCGCGAAGGGTGCCAAGCGGCGGCCAATGGTTAAGCATGCTGATAAGTTCCTCTAATCAGTTTTCCACAAAATCCATCGTTTGTTAGCCCGTTTTTACAGCCGTAGCATGCATGCCAAGACCTCGCAGGCAGTTTTCATTGAACACAATGACTTAACTCAAAGGTATTTGTCATGCAGCAGAATGAAATTCAAAACGGTGGCGGGTGGATGCCGGCGGAGTGGGCCAGGCATGCCGCGACGTGGATGGTCTGGCCGCATAACCAGGCGCTGTGGGAGTCCGGCTGGGGCGTTACATTGGCGCTGGTGCAGGAGGACTTTGCCCGTGTCGCCAATGCGATTGCGCGGTTCGAACCGGTGAAAATGATCGTCGATCCTTCGGCTGTGGCCAGTGCCAGGGCGTTGTGCGGGCCAAACATCGCACTGATCGAACTGGCGGTGAATGACAGTTGGTGTCGCGATTCCGGCCCGAGTTTTGTGTGCCATCCGCAACACGGGCTCGCCGGTGTGAGCTGGCGTTTCAACGCGTGGGGCGGCAAGTCGGCCCATGACCTGGATGAAAGCCTGGCGCGCCGTGTGCTCAATCACCTGGGCGTGGAGTGCCTGGGCACACCGTTGAGCAACGAAGGCGGCGCCATTCATGTGGACGGCGAGGGCACGTTGATCACCACCGAATCGGTGTTGCTCAACCCCAATCGTAATCCGGGGGTGACCAAGGCCGAGATCGAGGAGATTTTCACCCGCCTGCTGGGCGTGAAAAAAACCATCTGGCTGCCAGGCGACCCCGATCACGTGACCGGCGACATGACCGACGGCCATGTCGATGGCGTGTGCGCATTTGCCCGTCCGGGCGTGTTGCTGGTGGATGCCACCCATGACACCCATTCGGTGTACGCCGAGGTGGTGCGGGAAAACCGTCGGGCTCTGGCGTTGGCCACCGACGCCCGAGGCCGTCGCTTCGAGATGATCGAACTGTATGAAGCCACCGATGCGGTGGACACCGAGGCTGAAGTGTTTTGCGCCTCCTACACCAACTTCTACATCGCCAACCACGCGATCATCATGCCCGCCTATGGCATTGACGCCGACCAGGTCGCCGCCGATGTCCTGGCCCGTGCGTTCCCGGGACGCGTGGTGGTGCCGGTGCGCATCAATCACCTGGCCCATGGCGGCGGCGGGGTGCATTGCATCACCCAACAGCAACCCGCCTGGCCGGTGAAGGGGTGATGCCATGTCAGTGCTGACGATTGCTGTCACGCAAATGCCCTGCACCTGGGACCTGCCCGCGAACCTCGATCTGGCCGAGCAATTGGTGCGTGACGCGGCCAGGCAAGGCGCCCAGGTGATCCTGCTGCAAGAGCTGTTTGCCACGCCGTACTTTTGCATCGAACAGCATCACAAACACTTGGCGCTGGCGCAGGAATACCGACACAGCGCGGTGCTCAAACGCTTCGCTGCCCTGGCTCGGGAGTTGGGCGTGGTGCTGCCCCTCAGTTGGTTCGAAAAGGCGGGCAACGCCTGCTTCAACTCCCTGAGCGTGGCCGATGCGGACGGGCAACTGCTGGGGGTGTATCGCAAGACTCATATCCCCAACGCCATCGGCTATCAGGAGAAGGAATACTTCAGCCCCGGCGATACCGGCTTTCGGGTCTGGGACACGGCGTTCGGGCGCATCGGCCTGGGCATCTGCTGGGATCAGTGGTTCCCCGAAACCGCGCGCTGCCTGGCGCTGATGGGGGCTGAAGTGTTGCTGTTTCCCACGGCGATCGGCTCTGAACCCGGCTGCGCGACCCTGGACTCCCGGGACCATTGGCAGATGACCATGCGCGGACATGCCGCCGCCAACCTGGTGCCGGTGGTCGCTGCCAACCGTGTCGGCCGCGAAGTGGCGACCACCGACCCGGCCTTGCAGATGGACTTCTACGGCTCGTCCTTTATCTGCAATCACAAGGGCAAGTTGCTTGCCGAAGCGGACCGCGACAGCACCGGCGTGCTGGTGCACAGCCTCGACCTGGCGGCGATACGCGAGGACCGTCTGACCTGGGGCATCTACCGTGACCGTCGCCCGGAAATGTATGGCGGGTTGTTGAGTCTGGATGGTCATCACACCCACCGAGGCCTTTGACATGAAGATTATCTGTACGCTGTTGCTTGGATCCCTGGTGCTGGCGTCGTCCCTGCACGCCGAAGAAAAAACCCTGAAGCTCTACAACTGGGCCGATTACTTTGCCGAGGACACGCTGTCGCGGTTCACCGCCGAAACCGGGATCCAGGTGATCTACGATGTGATGGACGGCAGCGAAACCCTGGAGGCCAAGCTGATGGCCGGTGGCAGCGGTTATGACCTGATTTTCCCTGGTGACACCGTGGGCGAACGGCTGATGCGCGCGGGCAGCCTGCAACCGCTGGATCAGTCCAGGCTCACCGCCCTGAGCGACATCGAGCCCGGTTTGCAGAAGCTGCGCACGCACTACACCTACTCGAACAACGCCACGGTTCCTTACACCTGGGGCACCATCGGCCTGACCTACAACACCGAGCAGATCAAACAGCGCATGCCGGACGCGCCGGTCAACAGCCTCGACCTGTTGTTCAAGCCGGAGCTTGCCGCCAAGTTCGCCGACTGCGGGATTTCCCTGATCGACTCACCGGATGAAGTGCTGGCGGTGGCCCTCAATTACCTGGGGCGTGACCCGCGCAGCGCCAAGCCGGCAGACCTGGCCGCGGCCAGCGAGCTGTTGCTCAAGCTGCGACCCTACATCCGCAAGTTCCAGTCGCAGCCGGTGACCGACCTGGTGAACGGTAACCTGTGCCTGTCCCTCGGCTACAGCGGCGACATGACCCAGGCGCAACGGGCGGCGGACGCAGCCGGAAAAAAGGTCACGTTCGACTATCACATCCCCCGCGAGGGCACCACGGTATGGATGGACACGATGGCAATCCCCGTCGATGCCCGGCATCCGGAGTACGCCTACGCGTTCATCAATTTCGTGATGCGCCCGCAGAACATGGCCGCCATCAGCAACTTCACCGGCTACCCCACCGCGAACGCCAAGGCGCGTCCCGAGGTGGATCCGGCGATGCGCAACAACCCGCAGATCTACCCGGATGAGGCCACGTTTGAACGGCTGATCCCGGGAAAAGACATCCCCCAGGCGGACATGCGTGCACGCATGCGCGTATGGACCAAATTCAAGACCGCTACCGTCCAATGATCCCACTTCCAGAGGTACCCATGGCAACACGTCGCGAATTCATCAAACAGGTATCGGTGGTCGCCACCCTGGGCGCCGCCGTGTCCGTCGGGCTGGGCTCGCGCTGGGCACAGGCCGCCACCCAGGGCCACTGGTTCATGCCCGACGAAGGCGAAAAACATCAGCAGGCGTTCATTGCCTTTGGCGCGCAGGCGGCCATTCACGAGGACTTTACGCCCGACGTGCAAGCAGCCCTGGGCCGGATCGCCCGCGCCATCGCTCGTCACGAGCCGGTGACCGTGTTCTGTCGGGAAGAGGAGCGAGCGCTGGCTGAAGAAAAATGCGGCACCCGCAACACCACGTTTGTGGTCACCGAGCTGGATGACATCTGGATGCGTGACACCGGCGCCAATTTTGTCATCGATGGCCAGGGCGGGCTGGGCGCCGTGGATTTCAATTTCAACGGGTGGGGCAACAAACAGCAGCACGCCGAGGATGCGCAGGTGGCTGCGCTGGTCACCGAAGTCGCCGAGGCCCGGCCGATTCGCAGCGAACTGGTGGGCGAGGGCGGGGCTATCGAGGTGGACGGCCACGGCACCGGGATCATGACCGAGAGCAGCTGGATCAATGGCAACCGCAACCCCGGCTGGAGCAAGGCCGAGGTGGAAGCAGAGCTGAAGGCGCGCCTGGGCCTGCGCAAGATCATCTGGCTGCCGGGCATCAAAGGCCAGGACATCACCGATGCCCACGTCGATTTTTATGCGCGTTTCGTCAAGCCGGGCGTGGTGATTGCCAACCTCGACACCGACCCCGAGTCCTATGATCACAAGGTCACGCTGGCGCACCTGGACATTCTCAAGCAGGCCACCGACGCAGACGGTCGGCCGCTGCAGGTGCACACCGTGTCGCCGCCGCTTAATCCACGCAAGAGCCGTTTCAACCGGAACAATCCGGATTTTGCGCCGGGGTATATCAACTACTTTGTCATCAATGGGGCAGTGATTGCGCCCGAGTTCGGCGACAAGGTGGCCGACGCAAAAGCCTTTGAACTCCTGTCCAGGCTCTACCCGGAGCGCGAGGTGGTGCAGCTCGATATCGATGTGATTGCGGCGGGTGGCGGCGGGATTCATTGTGTGACCAGTCACCAGCCGGCGGTTTAGGCGGGGGCGCGCAATGCCCGCTTCAGTTGACCGTATGCCTCGACCAACTGTGCCTGGGTAAAGCCCAGGTTCCTGCCGCTGGGGTTAGGCAAAACCCACACGCGGGAATGTCCGAGAGCATGCGGCTGCAACCCCCACGCAATGTCCCGCTGACCGCTCAACGCGCTGTACGCCGCCTTTCCCAGAAACGCGACAAACCGTGGCGCATAACGGGTGATCTTGCTTTCAAAACGCGCTGCCGCCGCCTTGAATTCATCCGCCGACAACTGATCCGCCCGCGCGGTAGGCCGCTCCACCACCGTGGTCAGCCCGCACTGATAACGCAGGATCGTGCGGTCGTTTTCCGGCTGCACTTCATGGGGCGTAAACCCGGCCAGGTGCAGGGTGCGCCAGAACCGGTTGCTCCTGCCCATGAAGTGATGCCCGGTGGCGGCGGCCTGCAGCCCCGGGTTTATCCCGCAAAAAATCACGGCGAGATTTTCGGCCAGAATATCGTCCAATCCTTCCTTCATCCGCAGATGACCTGCACGGCACTGCGCGCGAGGGCGATCAGCTCGGCGTGAGGTTTGCCCGCCCGAGCGCGAATCGACAGGCTGTGCACCAAAGAGGCGGCGAGGACGGCGACGGCTGCCGGGTCTGCAGCGCCTTTCAATTCACCGGCCTCGATGGCCGTGCGCAAGCGGGTTTCGAGATGGGCGTCGAGGGCGTCGAGGCGCTGCAACAGCACGGCGCGAATCTCGGCGTCCTCGACCGCTTCGGTGGTGGCGGTGCCGATGATAAAGCAGCCCCGTGGCTCGCCGTCCCCCGAAAAGTAGATCGACAACTGGCCTTCATACAGGCGCATCAGTGCGTCGGCCAAGCTCAGGCTCGGGTCGTCCAATGCCTCGTCGATGGCGGCTGACGCGAGGCCCCAATACTGCTCGAGCGCCTTGAGGTAGATCGCGTGTTTGTCGCCGAACGCCGCGTACAGGCTCGGCCGGTTCATCCCGGCAGCAGTGGCGATGCCGTCCAGTGAGGCGCCGGAATACCCGGTACTCCAGAACACCCCGAGGGCTTTTTGCAGCGCCGTTTCAGGGTCGTAGGCGCGCGGGCGGCCACGGCCTTTTGCCTCTGTAATCTTTTTTTGTGCCATGACGTACAAAAATCCTTGAGTAGAGGTGGGTGGGTCTATATTCTTACATCATCGCACAAAATTAAAGCCTCAGAAATCCCGGGCTCAGTAAAGGTAATTCGATCATGAGCAAAGCGTTGGAAAACACGACCCGCACACCCTGGCGTTCACTGTTGATGGTGGGCTTTCCGGTACTCGTGGCCGCGGCGGGGTATGTGTATTACCTGAAGGATGCGCCCTACGTATCCACCGATAACGCCTATGCCCGGGTGGCGAAGGCGTCGGTCAATGCGCGGGTGTCCGGGCAGGTGGTCGAGATCGCCGTGGAAGACAACCAGGCGGTGCACAAAGGGCAGGTGTTGTTGCGGATCAACCCCGAGCCGTTCCAGGTGGCGGTTGACCGTGCTCAGGCCCAATTGAGCGTGGCGCGCTTGCGCATTGAAGGCCTCAAGGCCAGCTACCGGCAACAGCAGGCGGAACTGCAAGCGGCCAGGGAGTCGGCGGGTTTCGACCAGAAGGAATTCGCCCGTAAAAAGGCCCTGGTGGCTACCGAGTTCGTGTCTCAGGCCGTGTTTGAACGAGCGGACACCGACTTGAAAGTCGCCCGGCAACGCGTCGCGTCCATCGAGCAGCAGCTCGCCAATACGGTGGTGGCCTTGAACGGCAATCCAGACATTGAAATCGACCGCCATCCCGCGATTCGCGAGGCCCAGGCGCAGCTTGATGAAGCGCAACTCTACCTCTCGTACGCGACGGTGTATGCGCCCGACGATGGCGTCGTCGCCAAGGTGGACGACGTGCAGGTCGGTGACTACCTGAACAGCGGCGCGCCGGCCTTCGCCTTGCTGTCGCCCCGTCGTACCTGGGTTGAAGCCAACTTCCGCGAGACCCAGATGACCCATATGCGGGCCGGCCAGCAGGCAACCATCAGGCTCGACACGTACCCGGACCATCCCTTCAAGGCCCACATCACCAGCCTGAGCCCGGGCGCCGGCGCCGACTTCGCCTTGCTGCCGCCGGAGAACGCCACCGGCAACTGGGTCAAGGTGGTCCAGCGGGTGCCGGTGCGTCTGGAACTGGATGACGCCAGCGCCGACTTGCCGCTGTTCTCCGGCACCAGCGCCACCGTAACCGTTGATACCAGGACCGGCCCATGAACAGCGCACGCACCCTCAGGTTCACGGCGTTGCTGGTGACCTGGCTGCAGGCGGTCAACGTGTCGCTGCCGAACTCGGCCCTCAGGTTTATCCAGGGCAGTTTGTCGATGACGGACGATGAGGCGGGGTGGATCTTCACCTCGTACCTGGCCGCCAGCGCGATCACCTTGCCGGTGGCCCAGTGGCTCGCCGCGCGCTTCGGTGTGAAGGCGGTTTACCTGGCGGCGATAGCGATCTTCGCCGTCGGATTGCTGCTCGCGACCGGGGCAACCACCTCGTTGCAATTCGTCGGTGCGCGGATTATCCAGGGGGCCGCCAGCGGGGTATTGGCGCCGCTGTCGATGGCCATCGCCCTGGAGACATTGGCGGCGCAAAAGCGGCCAACATTCGGCCCGCTGTGGACGGCCATCGGGCTGCTGGGCATCGTCAGCGGCCCGGCGATTGGCGGCTGGGTCAGCGAGCATTTCGGCTGGCGCTGGATGTTTTACGCCAGCCTGCCGCTGTTGGCCTACGCCGTATTGGTCGTGGCGTTGTTGCAATCCGAGAAGAAAGCCAACAGCGCGCCGGCCTTTGATTTTTCAGGTTTCGCCAGCTTTACCCTCGGCGTGATCGGTCTGCAAATGCTCCTCGACCGGGGCCAGCGCCTGGAGTGGTTCGACTCACCCGAAATCTGGCTGGAAGCGGCCGCCAGTGCTTTGGGGTTCTACCTGTTCACCGTGCACCGCTTAACTTCCGGTACGCACTTCATCAGCAAGGGGTTATTGCGTGATCGCAACTTCGTGCTGTCGACCATCATCTTCTTCGCGGTCGGTTTCGTGCTGCTGCCGACCATGGCGATGACCTCGCCGATGCTGGACGAACTGCTCGGCTTCCCGCCGGACACCACAGGCTTCCTCACCATCCCCCGTGGCGTGGGTCTGCTGGGTGCGTTCTGGCTGATGAACCGCGTGCCCGCGGACCTGGATGGCCGCCCGTTTGTGGTCGCCGGTATCGCCGTGGTGATCTACGCCAACCACTCGATGCTCGGTTATTCGCCGTTGATGGATGGCTGGCCGGTGGCGCTGGCCGGCGCGATCCAGGGGGCGGGCCTGGGCCTGCTGATGCCGGCACTTTCCCGGGTGGCGTTCAGCACCCTCGCACCCACATTGCGCCCCGAAGGCAGCGGGCTGTTCAACCTGTCCCGGGTCTACGGCAGCACCCTCGGCGTGGCTGTGGTGCAGTGGTTCTTCTTCAACAATACCCAGGCGATGCACGTGGCGCTGGCCAGCCACCTGACCCTGCAGGCGGTCCCGGCATCGACGTCCCTGGCCGGGTTCGGTGCGCTCAACGAAGCCATCACCGGCCAGGCCGCCTTCATCGCGGTGCTCGGCCAATTCAAGATTCTGCTGTGGGCGATGCTGGTGGTGAGCCCGCTGGTTCTGCTGCTGCGTAAACCTGTCACGACCCACTAGTTTTCCGGAGTGTGCCAAATGAAACCCCATGGGCTTGTTATCACGGCCGTTATGACCCTGTCCGCCTGTTCTGTCGGCCCGGACTATAAGGCGCCGTCCGTTACCGCTTCGCAGCACTATGACGTGCAGGCGGAACAGCGCGTTTCGTTCAACCAGAAGGTGAGCGTCGACTGGTGGTCGACCTTTCATTCCCACACGCTGGACCGCGTCATGCGCCGGGCGATTGCCGGCAACCTTGAGCTGACGGCGGCGGACGCAACGTTGCGCCAGGCGGCCGCGTCGGTGGCGGCGGCGGAAGGTGCGCTGTTCCCGCAGGTGGATTTCGCTGCGCAAGCGGGCCGCCAGCGTGTGCATAACGCCGCCCGGCCCGCGGTGACGAACTTCTACGGCGTCGGCCCGCAGGTCAGCTTCGACCTCGACGTATTTGGCGGTAACCAGCGCCGGGTCGAGCAACAGCAGGCGTTTGCCGATCTCCAGCAACACCGCTTCGAAGCGGCCTACCTGACGCTGACGGGCGACGTCGCCAGCCAGGCGTTGTTGATGGCCTCGGCCACTGCGCAGATGGAAGCGGTGCAGACCTTGCTCGCCACCGACGCAAAAAACCTCGAACTGGTGCGCGCCGCGCAACACAGCGGCGCGGCGACGCAGCTCGATATTTCCCTGGCCGAAACGCGGCTGGCGCAGGACCGCACGCTGTTGCCGCCACTGGCCCAGCAGCGCGATGCGGCGCGGCATGCGCTGTCGATCCTGGCCGGCAAGGGGCCGGCGGATTGGCGTGCGCCGGACTTCAACCTGGCTGAATTTGCCTCGGCCACCACGCTGCCCGTCAGCCTGCCGTCCGAGCTGGCCCACGACCGCCCGGACGTGCAGCAAGCCGAAGCCGAA